>NZ_CP034035.1:2788679-3098533 GCF_005484945.1 Brenneria rubrifaciens | reverse complement strand
TGAAGAACAGATGAACAACTTCCGTCAGGAAGTTCACGGTAAAGGTTTGTCTTCTTACCCGCATCCCAAACTGATGCCGAACTTCTGGCAGTTCCCGACCGTTTCTATGGGACTGGGGCCGATCGGCGCGATCTATCAGGCTAAATTCCTGAAATATCTGGAACACCGTGGTCTGAAAGATACATCCAAACAAACCGTTTACGCTTTCCTGGGTGACGGTGAAATGGACGAGCCGGAATCCAAAGGTGCTATCACCATCGCGACCCGTGAAAAACTGGATAACCTGGTCTTCGTTATTAACTGTAACCTGCAACGTCTGGATGGACCGGTTACGGGGAATGGTAAAATCATTAACGAGTTGGAAGGCATCTTCGGCGGCGCCGGCTGGGAAGTGATCAAGGTTATCTGGGGGGGACGCTGGGACGAACTGCTGCGTAAAGATACCAGCGGTAAACTGATCCAACTGATGAACGAAACCGTTGATGGTGACTACCAGACCTTCAAATCCAAAAGCGGCGCCTATGTTCGTGAGCACTTCTTCGGTAAATACCCGGAAACGGCTGAACTGGTCAAAGACTGGACCGACGATCAGATTTGGTCGTTGAATCGTGGCGGTCACGATCCGAAGAAAGTTTACGCCGCACTGAAAAAAGCGCAGGAAACCAAAGGTAAACCGATTGTTATTCTGGCGCATACCATTAAAGGCTATGGTATGGGCGAGGCTGCCGAAGGGAAGAACATCGCTCACCAGGTTAAGAAAATCAATATGGACGGCGTGCGTTACTTCCGCGATCGTTTCAATGTGCCGGTCAGCGATGAAAACATCGAAAAACTGCCGTATATCACTTTCGACAAAGATTCTGCGGAATACAAATACCTGCACGAGCGTCGTCAGGCGCTGGAAGGTTATCTGCCAAGCCGTCAGCCGAACTTCAGTGAAAAACTGGAACTGCCGACGCTGGAAGATTTCAGCACGCTGCTGGAAGAACAGAACAAAGAAATTTCCACCACTATCGCTTTCGTGCGCGCCCTGAACGTGATGTTGAAGAACAAGTCGATCAAGGATCGTCTGGTTCCAATCATCGCCGATGAAGCACGTACCTTCGGTATGGAAGGTCTGTTCCGTCAGATTGGTATTTACAGCCCGAACGGTCAGCAGTACACCCCGCAGGACCGTGAGCAGGTTGCTTACTATAAAGAAGATAAAAAAGGTCAGATCCTACAGGAAGGGATTAACGAACTGGGCGCAGGTTCGTCCTGGCTGGCAGCGGCGACGTCATATAGCACCAACGATCTGCCGATGATCCCGTTCTACATCTACTACTCCATGTTCGGTTTCCAGCGTATTGGCGATCTGTGTTGGGCAGCCGGTGACCAACAGGCCCGCGGCTTCCTGATCGGCGGGACTTCCGGTCGTACCACGCTGAACGGTGAAGGCTTGCAGCACGAAGACGGCCACAGCCACATTCAGTCTCTGACTATCCCGAACTGTATTTCCTACGATCCGGCCTATGCTTACGAAGTGGCTGTCATCATGCACGACGGTCTGCATCGTATGTATGGCGAAGCGCAGGAAAACATTTATTACTACATCACCACGCTGAACGAAAACTATCACATGCCCGCGATGCCGCAGGGTGCGGAAGAAGGTATCCGTAAAGGTATTTATAAGCTGGAAACGGTTGAAGGCAGCAAAGGTAAAGTTCAGTTGTTGGGCTCCGGTTCTATTCTGCGTCATGTGCGTGAAGCGGCGCAGATTCTGGCGAAAGACTACGGCATTGGCTCTGATGTCTTCAGCGTCACCTCCTTCACTGAACTGGCTCGTGATGGTCAGGATTGTGAACGCTGGAACATGCTGCACCCGACCGAAGAACCACGTGTTCCTTATGCGGCTCAAGTGATGAGCGATGCGCCAGCGGTCGCGTCGACCGACTACATGAAGCTGTTTGCCGAGCAGATCCGTAAATTCATCCCGGCTAGCGACTATCGCGTACTGGGTACTGACGGTTTCGGCCGTTCCGACAGCCGTGAAAACCTGCGTCACCATTTTGAAGTGGATGCGTCGTACGTCGTGGTTGCGGCACTGGGTGAATTGGCTAAACGCGGTGAAATCGATAAGAAAGTGGTTTCTGACGCCATCGTCAAATTCGATATCGATGCAGATAAAGTCAACCCGCGTCTGGCATAAGAGGTAAAGATTCATGGCTATCGAAATCAACGTACCGGACATCGGTGCAGATGAAGTTGAAGTCACCGAAGTGATGGTGAAGGTGGGCGATAAAGTTGAAGCTGAACAGTCGCTGATAACCGTAGAAGGCGATAAGGCTTCTATGGAAGTGCCTTCTCCGCAGGCCGGTGTAGTAAAAGAGATCAAAGTCGCAGTCGGTGACAAAGTGGAAACCGGCAAACTGATTATGATTTTCGATTCCGCCGACGGTGCAGCCGAAGCGGCGCCCGTTCAGGCTGAAGAAGGGAAGAAAGACGAGGCGAAACCGGCCGCTGCTGCCAGCGCCAGCAAAGAGGTTGAAGTGCCGGACATCGGCGCTGACGAAGTGGAAGTGACCGAGGTGCTGGTTAAAGTCGGCGACAGCGTTGAAGCCGAGCAGTCTCTGATTACCGTAGAAGGCGACAAAGCTTCCATGGAAGTGCCTGCGCCGTTCGCCGGTAAAGTGAAAGAGATAAAAGTCAGCACTGGCGACAAAGTGAAAACCGGCTCGCTGATCATGGTGTTTGAAGTTGAAGGCGCCGCCCCTGCCGCGGCTCCGGCGGCCAAGCAAGAAACGGCTGCTCCGGCCAAGAAAGAAGAAAAAGCCGCGGCGCCTGCTGCGAAAGCGGAAAGCAAGGGTGAATTCGCCGAGAATGACGCCTATGTTCACGCGACGCCGCTTATCCGCCGTCTGGCTCGTGAATTCGGTGTGAATCTGGCAAAAGTGAAGGGCTCCGGCCGTAAAGGTCGTATCCTGCGCGAAGACGTTCAGGCTTACGTCAAAGAGGCGGTGAAACGCGCTGAGTCCGCGTCCACTTCTACCGGCGGCGGTTTGCCCGGTATGTTGCCGTGGCCGAAAGTGGACTTCAGCAAGTTCGGTGAGATTGAAGAGATCGAACTGGGCCGTATCCAGAAAATCTCCGGCGCCAACCTGAGCCGTAACTGGGTGATGATCCCGCACGTTACACACTTCGACAAAGCGGATATCACCGATCTGGAAGCGTTCCGTAAACAGCAGAACGTAGAAGCCGAGAAGAAAAAGCTGGAGGTGAAGATCACCCCGGTTGTCTTCATCATGAAAGCCGTTGCCTATGCGCTGGAGCAAATGCCGCGTTTCAACAGTTCTCTGTCTGAAGATGCGCAGAAACTGACGCTGAAGAAATACATCAATGTCGGTGTGGCGGTTGATACGCCTAACGGTCTGGTGGTTCCGGTGTTCCGCGATGTGAACAAGAAAGGCATCATCGAGCTGTCTCGTGAACTGATGGAAGTTTCCAAGAAAGCGCGTGCCGGCAAGCTGACCGCCGGCGATATGCAGGGCGGCTGCTTCACCATCTCCAGCCTGGGCGGTTTGGGTACGACGGCGTTCACGCCTATCGTGAATGCGCCGGAAGTCGCGATTCTGGGCGTGTCTAAATCATCCACCGAGCCGGTCTGGAACGGTAAAGAGTTTACGCCGCGTCTGATGCTGCCGCTTTCTCTGTCGTTCGACCATCGTGTCATTGACGGTGCGGATGGTGCACGCTTCATTACCATCATCAATAACATGTTGTCTGACATTCGCCGTCTGGTGATGTAATCGAAAAAGCCGGCCTGACGGCCGGCTTTTTTCTGGTAAGCTGTCGTTTGTTTGCCATAGCTATCAGTGATTAAGGACAAATCGTTAGTCGCTTGTTGTTTCAAAATTGTTAACGATTTTGCAAACTACCGCGGCCAGGACACGTCCCGGTGGAAGAGGGCGTTAAGACTCAATAACAATGACGTCACAGACCCGCCGGAAATTAATTAAGAGGTCATGATGAGTACTGAAATTAAAGCTCAGGTAGTGATACTGGGGGCCGGCCCGGCAGGTTATTCCGCAGCGTTCCGCTGCGCGGATTTGGGCTTGGACACCGTATTGGTAGAGCGTTACTCCACGTTGGGTGGGGTATGTCTGAATGTAGGTTGTATCCCTTCTAAAGCTTTGCTGCACGTCGCTAAAGTGATTGAAGAAGCGAAAGCGCTGGCAGAGCACGGCATTGTGTTCGGCGAACCGAAAACCGATATTGATAAAATTCGCTCGTGGAAAGAGAAAGTTATTAAGCAACTGACCGGCGGTCTGGCGGGTATGGCGAAAGCCCGCAAGGTTAAAGTCGTTAATGGTCTGGGCAAATTCACCGGCGCGAACACGCTGGTGGTTGACGGTGAAAGCGGTAAAACGACGATCAATTTTGATAACGCAATCATCGCGGCGGGTTCACGCCCGATCCAACTGCCGTTTATACCGCATGATGACCCGCGCGTATGGGATTCCACCGATGCGTTGGAGCTGAAATTCGTCCCTGAACGTCTGCTAATCATGGGCGGCGGTATCATTGGTCTGGAAATGGGCACCGTTTACCATGCGCTGGGCTCACAGATCGACGTGGTTGAAATGTTCGATCAGGTGATCCCGGCTGCGGATAAAGACATCGTTAAAGTGTTCACTAAACGTATCAGCCAGCAGTTCACGCTGATGCTGGAAACTAAGGTGACTGCGGTAGAAGCCAAAGAAGACGGTATCTACGTGACGATGGAAGGCAAAAATGCGCCGAAAGAACCTCAACGTTACGATGCGGTGCTGGTTGCTATCGGTCGTGTACCGAACGGTAAACTGGTGGATGCGGGTCAGGCCGGCGTTGAAGTGGACGATCGCGGTTTTATCCGCGTTGACAAGCAACTACGCACCAACGTGCCGCACATTTATTCTATCGGCGATATCGTCGGTCAGCCCATGCTGGCTCACAAAGGCGTGCATGAAGGTCACGTCGCGGCCGAAGTTATCGCGGGCAAGAAACACTACTTCGATCCGAAAGTCATTCCTTCTATAGCGTATACCGAGCCAGAGGTTGCGTGGGTCGGTCTGACCGAGAAAGAAGCGAAAGAGAAAGGGATCAGCTACGAGACGGCGATCTTCCCGTGGGCGGCGTCTGGCCGCGCTATCGCGTCCGATTGCGCGGACGGTATGACCAAACTGATTTTCGATAAAGAGACGCACCGCATTATCGGTGGCGCGATTGTCGGTACTAACGGCGGTGAGCTATTAGGTGAAATCGGTCTGGCGATCGAGATGGGTTGTGACGCGGAAGATATTGCGCTGACTATCCATGCCCACCCGACGCTGCATGAGTCTGTTGGTCTGGCGGCTGAAATTTTCGAAGGCAGCATTACCGATCTGCCGAATCCGAAAGCGAAGAAAAAGTAATCTTTCGCTGAAGAGGCTATAGGGATATAAAAGTTATGCTGGTCACTTAGGTGGCTGGCATTTTTTATGGCTGCTTTACGCGTTTTATTCTCATCACCTGAAATTGTTTGCCGCCTATCGGAGACGTTAATGATGTAAGTAGATATGAATATCCTATTATATATTTTTCAATTTGTAATCTAATGTAATGGAACTGCAACGCGATAAATGTAACTTAATCAGCGGTATCAATCATATAAGCAGTCTCAACAATAAGGATGATTTAAACATGGAAAAACTCAGAAACTATGCAATTAAAGGTGTAGCGACCTCAGCACTGTTTTTAGCTCTTCAATCCTCGGCGTTCGCTATTACCTGGGTTTGCGCACCGCCTGATGCCAAGATGGCATTGTGTGGCCCTATAATCTGTGAAGTCCCTTGCTAACGGGCGCGTAAGTCTTAGGTATCGATTTCTGATTTATTACACTTGAGAGCGATCTCATCCCTATTGGCGCAGTACCCATACATCGGATTCACATGTACGCTGCGCCAATTTCTTTACACCGAATACGGCAATGTCCGGGTTAAATCAATAGCGTGATCAGATAGTGCAGATCGCCTTCCTTTTTTTTAACGCGCAGCAGTCGGCAAAGTGTTCGCTGTTAAGATGCGGCAACACGCCGAGCGTATGATACCGCTTAGCGCGAAGATCGGTGGTTTTGGCCGCAGTTTCCTGACGAGTCACTCGCCTTGAGGGTTGAGCCTTCGCCTAGACTAGAACGGTAAACTGGTGGATGCGGGTCAGGCCGGCGTTGAAGTGGACGATCGCGGTTTTATCCGTGTTGACAAGCAACTGCGCACCAACATGCCGCACATTTATTCTATCGGCGATATCGTCGGTCAGTCCATGCTGGCTCACAAAGGCGTGCATGAAGGTCATGTCGCCGCCGAAGTTATCGCGGGCAAGAAACACTACTTCGATCCGAAAGTCACTCCGTCTATTGCGTATACCGAGCCAGAGGTTGCGTGGGTCGGTCTGACCGAGAAAGAAGCGAAAGAGATCAGCTACGAGACGGCGATCTTCCCGTGGGCAGCGTCTGGCCGGGCTATCGCGTCCGATTGCGCGGGACGGTATGACCAAACTTTTATGGCTGCTTTACGCGTTTTATTCTCATCACCTGGAATTGTTTGCCGCCTATCAAAGCCGGTAACGATGTAAGTAGATATGAATGTCCTATTATATATTTTTCATTTTGTAATTTAATTTAATGCAACTGCAACGCGATAAATGTAACTTAATTAGCGGTCTCAATCACATAAGCAGTCTCAACAACAAGGATGATTTAAACATGGAAAAACTCAGAAACTATGCAATTAAGGGTGTAGCGGCCTCAGCACTGCTGTTAGCTCTTCAATCCTCAGCGTTCGCTGTTAAATACGTTTGCGCACCGCCTGGTGCCAAGATGGCAAAGTGTGACCGTTATGTCTGTGAACAACTTTGCGAACCACCGGTGTTTAAATTGGGTTAGGTATCGCTTTCTGATTTATTACACTTGAGAGCGATCTCATCCCTATTGGCGCAGTACCCGTACATGGGATTCACGTGTACGCTGCGCCAATTTTTTTATACCGAATACGGCAATGTCCTGGTTAAATCAATAGCGTGATCAGATAGTGCAGATCGCCTTCATTTTTTCAACGCGCAGCGGTCGGCAATGTGTTCGCTGTTAAGATGCGGTAACACGCCGAGCGTATGATGCCGCTTAGCGCGAAGATTAGTGTGTTTGGTCGCTATTTCCTGACGAGTCACTCGTCTGGTGAGGGTTGAGCCGTCGCGTATAGCGTTTGAATTCAAGATCAGGGAAATGATGGTGTTACGGTGTTCCCTAGAACACAGTCAGTAACGGTGATTGCTGCTTTACGCGTTTTATTCTCATCACCTGGAATTGTTTGCCGCCTATCAAAGCCGTTAACGATGTAAGTAGATATGAATACCCTATTATATATTTTTCATTTTGTAATGTAATGTAATGTAACTGCAACGCGACAAATGTAACTTAATTAGCGGTATCAATCACATAAGCAGTCTCAACAACAAGGATGATTCAAACATGGAAAAACTCAGAAACTATGCAATTAAGGGTGCAGCGGCCTCGGCATTGCTGTTAGCTCTTCAATCCTCAGTGTTCGCTTATACCTGGGTTTGCGCGAAGCCTGATGCCAAGGTGCTGAGGTGTGACAGTAGAATCTGTGAACGCCTTTGCTAACCGGCGCGTGAGGCTTAGGTATCGCTTTCTGATTTATTACACTTGATAGCGATCTCATCCCTGTTGGCGCAGTACCCGTACATGGGATTCACGTGTACGCTGCGCCAATTTCTTTATACCGAATACGGTAATGTCCTGGTTAAATCAATAGCGTGATCAGATAGTGCAGATCGCCTTCCTTTTTCAACGCGCAGCGGTCGGCAATGTGTTCGCTGTTAAGATGCGGTAACATGCCGAGGGTCTGATGCAGCTTAGCGCGAAGATCAGTGGGTTTGGCCGCTGTTTCCCGACGAGTCACTCGCCTGGTGAGGGTTGAGCCGTCGCGTAGATAGAGTGTGACTTCATGGAAACGGGCATCCGGGTCAAGTTCGTCCGGCGGCGCGGTGTGGTCTGTTATGCGCGTAACCTTATCAGCCAATGTCAGAATCAGTGGGTCCGCCGCACCTTCCGCAAAACGCGTAAGTTTGAGTTCGCCTTCCAGCAGCGCCGCGGCAATCACATATTCCAGACTAAAACGCGCTTCTACGCCGGTGGCCGCTTTGCGGATAAAAGGGGCAATATCGCCGCCGGGCGGGAAGGCGACGGTGATGCTTTCTACACTGTCGGCAATCGATGCGCCGGTATTGTTTTGCGCTGCCCACTGTGCTCTCAGAGCGAAAGCGGCTTCCGCCGCACTATGTGTGCCGCCGCAGGTCGGGTAGCGTTTGAATTCCAGACCAGGGGAAAGGATGCGCCACGGTGTTCCCCAGGACTCGGTCAGTAACGATGGTTGCTGCTTTTGGTCGCCATGTGCGGCCAGAAAAGCCTCGATAACCTGCCCGGTATTGCCATTAAAACCGGCCTGCCCCAGCTTGACCGCTGTGACGCCAGCTCTGGCCGCGAGTCCTGCATGTAGCGGTTTTACCGCTGAACCAAACTGAGCGCGTAAACCTGCCGCCTGTGTAGCCGCCAGACCGAGGATATTTTTTGTCTGTTCAACAGATGTCTCTAGCAGACGTGCCGCCGCCGCCGCCGCCGCAACAGCGCCCAACGTGGCGGTGTTGTGGTAGCCCAGACTGTAATGGCGAGGCCCGCAGGCCAGACCGATTCTGCCGGCGACTTCGACGCCGATGACATAGGCAGTCAAAAAGGTATCTTCGGTGATTTGCGGATTTTCCGCTGCCAGCGCAAACAGCGCTGGCAGGATCACCGTGCTGGGGTGACCGCGAAACGCCGGGTGATAATCATCAAAGTCCAGCGCATGGCCAACATAACCCAGAATCAAGCTATTCGTCAGGCTGTCCGTACCATTGAAAACCTGTTTCAGCGGCGGCAAACCGCTATCGGCGATGGCGCCCTGGGTAATGGGCAGGGCCGTGGCGACAAAATCGGTTACCCCGAGGCGCGCGGCATCTATCGCCGCCTTGCTAGGTGAACTGTGTGAAATAAACTGGGCAAGGGGGGGGGTCAAGTCAGTCTGGTTAGTCATAAGCGGCAGTAAATCGGCAACAAGGATGTCTTAATCTACTGTGCTCTATTGACAAGGGATTAATAACTAAATGGAATGAATTATTTCTTTTAGTTATAAAACCTTCTAAATCAGGTTCAGAAACGACCTTTTAACTGTCCCGGTGTAATACCAAATGCGCGCCGCAGGGCGGTGGCAAAGTTGGCCGGGCTGTTATATCCCGCAATACTCGCCGCCTGCGCGATACCGACGCCGTCTTTTTTCAAAGCTAGCATGGCGCGCTGTAAACGGCAGTTACGCAGGTATTCAAATACCGTCATGTTGAATGTCTGACGAAAATGACGTTGCAGCGTGCTTTCACTCATATTGAAACTTTTGGCAATCTCGCGCATTGAAAGCTGGTCGGCCGTTCCGCTTTCCAGCATGTCTCTGACCTGCTGAATACGGTGGAATCCCCGCAGCGTAACGCCATTGGTTTTTTCCTGTACCGCGCTGGCCGTCAGGGAGGTGAAGGCTTCAATAATCAGACTCATGCACTGGGTTTCAAGATAAAGACGCTGGAGCGGTGTTTTACAGGGTTCCGAGTTCAAGATTTGCATAGCAATCGCCAGCGCCTGGCGGGAGGGCGTCCACAGGTGGGTGGCGAGGTGTGTCTGGGTAAAGTCATAGATTGTCCGCCAGTCACTGACGCTATCCAGCAGGTTACCGTATAGCCATTCGCGGCTGAAGGTCAGTGAAATAGTGCGCTCATATTCATCACGCTTACCAACGCGCGTAAAAAAGGTAGGTTCGGTCAGCATGACCAGTGAGGCGGGCTGATGTTCCCCCAGATGGAAGTGTTGTTCACCAAATGTCACATGCGCCGTGCCATTCACCACGATGGCGAGTTTTATCGCACCATTAAGCATGCCCTGAGTTTTCATATTATGCAGGTTGATAACGTCGGCGGTATGTAACGTCACATGCTGATTCAACGCAATAACGCTGAAACTGCCAAAGAGTACGGGCTTATCATCCCCCCATTTGGGACCGAGCAGACGATAGTCATTCGTTAGCAGGCTGGATTGCTCAACAATGTGATTTTTATAGATGGATTTCGACGATGGAATATCATGTAGCATGATTCTCCCCTTGTGGTGTCTGGTTATTCCCCGCCATTTTGATGTTTTGGCAAAACAATTTGCTGTTAGTGCAAACCTCATCCCGAATCACAAATGTAACAATGACTGCGCCAAAATGGTAATGCAAATACTTCTCAATAGCATTTTTCGTTGAGGAGTCGCGCTGAGTTGATCATGTGCATTCTCCATTTTCGGCAAAGCGGAGAAGAGGGGCTAATGATTATAACGATTCGCGGTTGGCGCTAATGCGCCCTGAGATCAACACGTGATGCTTTCCTTCCCGTTTTCTCCCTGTCGCTATCGAGCACTTTTTTCTGGTTGCCGTTAGGTGTGGCGGTGTCCGTGACGGCGACGGGAACGTTTATTCACAAGACTTATCGATCTATTACAGGGCAGGATGATTTTGATGAAATTACCATCACAACGCCGTTATCTGGCGATGCTCATTGGCGCTAGCTGTGGGATGACCTCTTTTTTGACCGTTGCTCAAACGGTGACGGCAACATCTGATGAACCTGCCGCACAGGTTCATCATCAGGCCGAAAATCGTAAGGCATCAGATGATACGATAGTGATTACCGCAGCCGAGCAGACCCGGCAGGCTCCGGGGGTGTCGGTGATTACCGCGGAAGATATCAGTAAACGTCCCCCAGCTAACGATCTGTCAGAGCTGATTCGTACCATGCCGGGGGTGAACCTCTCTGGCAACTCAAACAGCGGCTCCCGTGGAAATAACCGCCAGATCGATCTGCGTGGTATGGGGCCGGAAAATACCCTGATTCTGGTGGACGGTAAACCTGTCTCCAGCCGCAATGCGGTGCGCTATGGCTGGCGCGGCGAACGCGACACCCGCGGCGACACCAACTGGGTGCCGGCCGATATGGTGGAGCGGATCGAAGTGCTGCGCGGCCCGGCGGCAGCGCGTTATGGCAACGGCGCGGCGGGCGGGGTGGTTAACATTATTACCAAACAGCCAACCCAGGAACTGCACGGCACCTGGAATACCTATATGAATATGCCGGAGCATAAGTCTGAAGGGGCGACGAAACGTACCGATTTCAGCCTGATGGGGGGGCTGACCGATAATCTGAGTTTCCGTTTGTTCGGTAATATCAATAAAACGCAGGCCGATGCCTGGGATATCAATGACGGTCATCAATTGAATTCCAGCGCAACGACGGTTCCCGCAGGTAGGGAGGGGGTGCGCAACAAGGATATCAACGGTCTGCTGCACTGGGCGTTTATGCCGCATCAGACGCTGGAAATTGAAGCGGGCGTCAGCCGTCAAGGTAATATTTACGCTGGGGACACTGAAAACAATAACAGTAATGCCATGTCGCTGGATAAATATGGTCTGGATACCAACCGCATGTACCGGCAGAACTTTACCGTCGCACATCGTGGCTATTGGGACAGCGGCGTCAGCGCGCGTTCTTACGTCCAGTATGAAAACACCCACAATACCCGCATTTTTGAGGCGTTGTCCGGTGGGCCAGCAGGCCGTCCGACGGGAGATGAGTACACCACGATTAAGCTGGACGCTTATACGGCTCATAGCGAGGTGAATATTCCGTTTGAGACGCTGTTTAACCAGACGGCCACCGTGGGGGCGGAGTGGGTCGAACAGAAGATGAATGATCCGGCGTCCAATACGCAAACGACCGCTGAGGGCGGCAGCATCGGCACGATCGGCGATACTAAACGCAGTGACAAGATTTCGGCCCGCATCGCATCCGTCTTCGTAGAAGATAATATCGAAATGACCGATAGCACGATGCTGACGCCGGCGTTACGTTACGATCATCACAGTATCGTCGGCAACAACTGGAGCCCGTCGCTGAATCTTTCCCAGGCCCTGGGCGAAGATTTCACCTTAAAAATGGGGGTTGCCCGGGCGTATAAAGCTCCGAATCTCTATCAGTTGAATCCCAACTATCTGTTGTATAGCCGTGGCAATGGGTGTTATGGCGGCGGTTCCTGCTACTTGATGGGGAATGACGATCTGAAAGCGGAAACCAGTATCAATAAGGAAATTGGCGTTGAATTTCACCGCAACGGCTATCAGGCGGGCGTGACCTATTTCCATAATGATTATCGCAATAAGATTGAGTCGGGTGTCAATTCGATAGGGAATGCGGTCGGTGGAACCGGAAGTTATGCCGACTCTAATATCTATCAGTGGGAAAATGTGCCCAAGGCGCTGGTGGAAGGGCTGGAAGGTACGCTGAAAATCCCTGTGACGGAAGATATCACCTGGAACAATAATTTAACCTGGATGCTGCGTTCGGAAAATAAAACCACCGGCGACCGGTTGTCGGTCACGCCGGAATTCACCCTGAATTCCGCTGTGGGTTGGCAGGCAACCCACAGCGTTTCCTTCCTGGCCGACATGACCTGGTACGGGCGTCAGAAGCCGAAAAAATACAATTATCAGGGAACCCCCACGACAGGCAATGATCGGCATGAAGTCCCCCCCTATGCCGTCTTTGGCCTGAGCGGGACTTATGACGTCAACAAGTATGCCAGTGTAACGGCCGGGGTGGATAACCTGTTCGATAAGCGTCAGTTCCGCGCCGGCAATGCGCAAAGCCTTAATAACAATGGCGCGGGCGCGGGCGCCGCCACCTACAACGAGCCGGGCAGAACCTTTTTTGTTAGTCTGAATACCCGCTTTTAAGCGGCCATGTTCAGCCGGAGCGCCGCGCGTTGGTGACGGCTGGAAATGAGACATGATCAGGGGGATCGCGTTATGGTTTCCGGTGCGGGGCGTTTACTCCAGCGGATTTTTTGGGCGCTCATCCCTGTCGGGCCAACGTTGAACGTTGTCAAAAAAACGCGCCCGGCGTTTTTTTGACTTACCCCCTCCATGGGGTTCGTCCTGCGGACCGTTGCTGCGCAACGTTGGAAAACGCGCCCGGCGTTTTTTTGTTTGGCAGGTAACGTCGATGAGTAAGGGAGGAGGTGTGTACCCGCTACAGAATACGCGTGATGAGTGGTTTGACTCGGCCGATTGCGGCCGCTACCGCCTGCTGTCTTTTTGTCCTGATATTGCGCCGCCGCCGCAGGGGTGGCCGATTATTTATCTGTTAGACGGCGAACGTTATTTCCCGGTCGCGGTGTCATTGCTGGGGGCGTTAGGGAATCCGCGTTGCGGCATGGGGCAGGGTATTATTGTGGCGATTGATTACGATGGCCCGACCCGGCGTGAGCGGGACTACCGTCCTGCCGTGGAGCGCATCGTGCCGGAAGCGGACCCGCAAGGCGGGTATTATCCGTCCGGTATGGCAGGGAACGCGACCGGATTTCGTCGTTTTATTCAGGACGAACTAAAGCCGTTTATTGCACGGATATATTCGGTTGACCCTCAGCGTGACGCGTTATTTGGTCATTCTTATGGCGGTCTGTTTACTGTCGATACACTGTTGACTTCGCCGAACGGTTTTCAGCATTTTTATGCCGCCAGCCCGTCGGTCTGGTGGAATGGGGGCTACCTTATTCAGCAAGCCGAATTTTTTCCGGCAAACGCTGTGCCGCAAACGATTTCACCAGTCAATCTGGCGCTGTCGGTGGGAGAGTATGAACAGTCTCTGGCCCCCTGGGAATTGAATTTACCCGGCGTACAGCGTCTCGCGCTGCGCCAGCATCGTCTTCAACGGCGAATGGTCGACGGGATCAGGGAACTGGCGTGGGCGTTGCGGAAAGGTTCGCCGAATTTATGTGTTACGCTGGATATTTATCCTGAACAGTCGCATCAATCGGCTCCGTTATTTGCTTTGCAACACGCGTTGCGCGACCATTTCCGGCAGGCGCCTGCCGGAAATGGTCTATAAGATCTCAGAAAAAGTTTTTGATATCCCGTTTACGATACGCTGAGTAGAGCGTCTGGAGGTATTGATGGCTGAAAACGATAAACTATCGGGCAACGCATTGTCGGCATGTGATGCGGTCGGTCGTGATAACGGCTTGTGGGATGATAACTTCTGGAACCAGCGCTATGCCACGGGAGATTATGTTTATGGCACGGCGCCTAATGCGTTTCTGGTTTCACAAGCGCATCGGTTTCGTCCTGGAATGCGCGTATTGGCTGTGGCTGATGGTGAAGGACGTAACGGTGTCTGGCTGGCTGAACAAGGATTGGATGTTGTGTCGGTAGACGTTTCTCCCGTAGGACAACAAAAGGCCAAAGCGCTGGCGGCAGCGCGCAGCGTAAATCTGATCACGGTATGTGCCGATCTGGGCGAATGGGATTGGCGGAACGCCCGTTTTGATGCGGTTGTCGGCATCTTTATCCAGTTCGCTGGTCCGGCGCTACGCCGGAAAATTTTCTCTGGAATGTGCGCGGCGTTGAATCCAGGCGGGTTAGTGATATTGCATGGCTATAGGGAGGAACAACTGGGTTACGCGACCGGCGGCCCTTCCGCCATTGAACATCTTTACAGCGAATCGTTGCTACAGAATGCGTTTGGCGAGTTGGACATTCTTCATTTACGTTCTTATGACGCCGTGCTGGATGAAGGGCAGCGTCATTGCGGCCCGTCGGCCTTAATTGATTTGGTGGCGCGGAAACGGTAATGAGCGCGGCTCGGTGAATGCGATGGTGACGAAAAGCGCACCACCGCCTCAAGGATTTTCAATACTCAGGATGTCGTTCCGAGCATCGATAATCGCGGAATAGGCTGCGTGGGCGTATTGCTCTCTTCCTGACGCTCGTCCTGATCCAGGTGGAATATTGCCGCCGCCTGGGTGAGTTGATGAGCCTGCTCTTCGAGCGATGCGGCGGCGGCGGCGGATTGTTCCACCAGTGCGGCATTCTGCTGTGTGACGCTGTCCATCTCCGTAACCGCCTGGCTGACCTGATTGATTCCCTGTGCCTGTTCGTCGGAAGCTGATGCAATCTCCGCCATCAGGTCGTTCACCTGCTGAATAGAGGTAATCACGCTGTCCATCACCTCGCCGGTTCGCACCACTTGTTTAGAGCCGGCGTCGACACGGTCAACGGATTCGGCAATCAGACCCTCGATTTCTTTCGCGGCCTGAGCGCTTTTTTGCGCCAGGTTACGCACTTCACCCGCGACAACGGCGAAACCCCGTCCTTGTTCTCCGGCACGCGCCGCTTCCACGGCGGCGTTTAGCGCCAGAATATTGGTCTGGAAGGCAATGCTATTGATCATGCTCGTGATTTCGGTGATTTTGTGCGAGCTGGTGGCGATACTCTGCATCATGACACCCAGTTCGCGCTCCATTTCCCAGCCTTGTTTGGCGACTGTGGCGGCATTCTCCGCCAGTCTCGTGGCCTGATGCACATTATCGGCGTTATGTTTTACCGTGATACCCAACTCTTCCATGCTGGCGGCCGTTTGTTGCAACGCCGAGGCCTGCTGTTCCGTGCGGGAGGAGAGATCGTTATTACCGGCGCTGATCTCCGCGGTTCCCTGATAAATGGAATGGGCGCTGTCACGGATGGTGGAGACTGTTGATTTCAGGCTTTCCTGCATTTCTTTTAGATAAGGGATCAACTGACCCGCGTCGTTGCGGCCAAACTCTTCCAGGGAGCGATCGAGCCGTCCATCGGCCAGCGTGCGGAAATGTGACTTAATCAACGCCAGGGGTTTGACCACGTAGCTCGCCAGATAACGATCGGTCAGCAGCAGGATAATCGCGCCCGCGGTCATGGCGGCAATCAGGATCTTTTTACACCAGTCGACCAGTTTATAGATTTGCTGAAGCGTATGATTATCTGCTGACAACGCCTGATAACGGTTAAGCTCGGCAATAAAGGCTTCGTTCAAAGACTGAAAATCATCACGGAATAAACGGCGGTACTCGGCAAAGCGTTTTTCTTGCAGCGTCGCCAGCATGGGCTGTAATCCCTGTTCGAGCAGTTTGCCCCAGGTCGTTGTCACGTTATCCACGACCTGCCGATCGATCTGCGGATGGGGCTGTTGCTTGAATTTCTCATAGTTGTCCTGGCTGGTCTTCAAGGCATTGACGGCGGATGACACCGTGACGTCAATGTCATCCAGTTTTCCGCTCTGCATCAGCGTCATGGCCTGATTGAGACGGATTGCCGCGCGTAACGCCTGATTATTGCCGTCGGTCAACGTATTCAACCCGTCGATCTGCGTATTGCCGATAGTCAGGAAATGCGTCGCCTGATTAAGTGATGACAGTGTGAACCATGAGACGCCACCCCATAACAGCAGAAAAAGGCTGAGAATAATCAATAACACTTTTCTGATGGTGATATTCCGCAAAAAAGACATAACGACTCCCGATGTGTCAATATTGTCCTAACTATTAATAGCCTATCGGCAACCAGAGAAATTATTTGCATACTGATTTATTATGAGCATGGCGCTAATGTATGCCGTGCGATCCTTGATTCACCAAAGCCAGAAAGTTGTGGGAGGATCTGTGCCTAACAATGTTATTCTGCTCATCGTCGGCAATGATCGTGCCGTGTTTTTGAACCGGTTAAAAAAACATTAATGTTGCTATTATGTGAACAAATTAACAATCGATTCAAATCCTGATATGCTGACGAGGCTGGGCCGGACACTCTACTACCTTACCTCCACACGCTTACATCCAGGCATGGACATCAAGAGCGGAAACAAGAGCGCCGGGCATAACGAAGACAATGAGAGCGAGGATAAAGTCGTGCTAGAAGAATATCGTAAGCACGTAGCCGACCGGGCTGCACTGGGAATTGTTCCCAAGCCGTTAGATGCGACGCAAATGGCAGCGCTGGTTGAGTCACTAAAGAACCCACCCGCAGGCGAAAAAGATGTTTTACTGGATCTGTTAGCCAACCGCGTTCCCCCTGGCGTTGATGAAGCCGCGTACGTAAAGGCGGGTTTTTTGGCTGCCGTTGCAAAAGGTGAAACCGCTTCTCCCCTGGTAACACAGGAGAAAGCCGTTGAACTGCTGGGCACCATGCAGGGGGGTTACAACATCCACCCGTTGATTGACGCGCTGGATAGTGGCGCGCTGGCGCCGATTGCCGCCAAAGCGTTGTCTCACACCTTACTGATGTTCGACAACTTTTATGATGTGGAAGAGAAGGCAAAAGCCGGCAACGATTATGCCAAACAGGTTATCCAATCCTGGGCGGATGCCGAGTGGTTCCTGTCCCGCCCTGAGCTGGCGGAAAAGATTACCGTAACCGTATTTAAAGTGACCGGCGAAACCAATACCGATGACTTGTCGCCTGCGCCAGACGCCTGGTCGCGCCCGGACATTCCTCTGCATGCGCTGGCGATGCTAAAAAACGCCCGCGAAGGCATTGAGCCCGATCAGCCGGGCGTGGTTGGTCCAATCAAACAAATAGAAGAACTGAATAAAAAAGGCTTTCCGCTGGCTTACGTAGGGGATGTGGTCGGCACCGGATCTTCACGTAAGTCCGCCACCAACTCCGTGCTGTGGTTCATGGGGGACGACATTCCCTTTGTGCCTAACAAACGCGGCGGCGGCGTAGTGCTGGGCGGTAAAATTGCGCCCATTTTCTTCAACACCATGGAGGATGCCGGCGCGCTACCGATCGAGGTGGACGTCAGCGACCTGAATATGGGGGATGTGATTGATATCTACCCATACAAAGGGGAAGTTTGTCGCCATGACACCCATGACGTGCTGGCCAGGTTTGAACTGAAAACCGACGTACTGCTGGATGAAGTGCGCGCGGGCGGACGTATCCCGCTGATCATTGGCCGTGGACTGACCGCCAAAGCCCGTGAATCTCTGGGACGGCCGCACAGCGACGTCTTCCGTATTTCTAAAGCGGTGGCGGCCAGCGCCAAAGGCTTCTCGCTGGCTCAGAAAATGGTTGGTCGCGCCTGCGGTGTTGCCGGTATTCGTCCCAACGAATACTGCGAGCCGAAAATGACCTCAGTCGGGTCGCAGGACACCACCGGGCCGATGACTCGCGATGAGCTGAAAGATCTCGCTTGTCTGGGCTTCTCCGCCGATCTGGTGATGCAGTCTTTCTGCCATACGGCAGCGTATCCGAAGCCGGTTGATGTGACCACGCACCACACCCTGCCTGATTTCATTATGAACCGCGGCGGGGTTTCCCTGCGTCCGGGCGATGGCGTTATCCATTCCTGGCTGAATCGTATGCTGCTGCCGGATACCGTGGGAACCGGCGGTGATTCCCATACCCGTTTCCCCATTGGTATTTCTTTCCCGGCGGGATCGGGGCTGGTGGCTTTCGCCGCCGCAACGGGGGTGATGCCGCTGGATATGCCGGAGTCCGTGCTGGTTCGTTTCAAGGGCAAAATGCAGCCGGGCATTACGCTGCGCGATCTGGTGCATGCCATTCCGCTGTACGCCATCAGGCAAGGTCTGCTGACCGTAGAGAAAAAAGGGAAGAAAAACATTTTCTCCGGTCGTATTCTGGAAATCGAAGGCTTGCCGGATCTGAAAGTGGAGCAGGCGTTTGAATTGACGGACGCCTCGGCGGAACGTTCCGCCGCGGGCTGCACCATCAAGCTGGATAAAGCGCCGATCGTTGAGTACCTGAATTCCAACATCGTTCTGCTCAAATGGATGATCTCGGAAGGCTACGGCGATCGCCGTACGCTGGAGCGCCGTATTCAAGGCATGGAAAAATGGCTGGCCGATCCGCAACTGCTGGAAGCGGATGCCGATGCGGAATATGCGGCGGTGATTGATATCGATCTGGCAGAAATCAAAGAGCCGATCCTGTGCGCGCCAAACGATCCGGACGATGCGCGCTGGCTGTCTGACGTGCAGGGCGCAAAGATCGATGAGGTCTTTATTGGTTCCTGTATGACCAACATCGGTCATTTCCGGGCGGCGGGTAAACTGCTGGACAGTCACAAGGGCCAACTGCCCACGCGTCTGTGGGTGGCGCCGCCGACTAAAATGGACGCGGCTCAACTGACGGAAGAAGGCTACTATAGCGTGTTCGGCAAGAGCGGCGCGCGGATAGAAATCCCTGGCTGTTCGCTCTGTATGGGAAATCAGGCGCGAGTGGCCGACGGTGCGACGGTGGTTTCCACCTCCACGCGTAATTTCCCGAACCGTTTAGGAACCGGCGCCAATGTTTATCTGGCTTCCGCGGAATTGGCGGCCGTCGCGTCGCTGCTGGGCCGTCTGCCGACGCCGGAAGAGTACCGGATCTATATGGATCAGGTCGATGAAACGGCGCAGGACACCTACCGCTACCTGAATTTTGATCGTCTGGGTCAATATACGGAAAAAGCGGATGGGGTGATCTTCCAGACCACCGTATAAATCGCTATAGTCCATCTCTTCGGGGAGGCCACTGTGCCTCCCTTTTTTATGACGGGCGCCACCCTTCGGAACGCCGCGGGCGACATTGAAAATCGCGCCCGGCGATTTTTCACCGTCAACTTTGCGGGTTGTCACTGCGGTGAGGCGGGATGGCCGTTACACTCATTACATTCATATTACTGAGGATGACATCATGGACTATGAATTCTTGCGGGACGTTACCGGCCAGGTGATTGTACGTGTGTCGATGGGACATGAAGCGATTGGTCATTGGTTAAATGAAGAAGTAAAAGGCCAGTTGGCGCTGCTCGATGAGGTGGAAGACGCGGCCCGTTTAGTCACGGGGAGTGAGCGCCAGTGGCGTAAAGTCGGGCACGAATACACGCTGCTGCTGGACGAAGAGGAGGTGATGATTCAGGCGAATCAGCTTGAATTCACGGTAGATGAAATGGAGGAAGGCATGAGCTACTATGATGAAGAAAGCCTGTCTCTTTGTGGGTTGGAGGACTTTCTCAGGCTAGTGGCGAAATACCGCGAGTTTGTGCAGCAGTACTAATATCGAGTTTGGCGATGACTTAGCAACGTGGACAGGCTCGAAAATTCCTCTCCTTCCCAGATGAGGGGCGTTCTGCTGTACCCATCAGGAATGATAAATTAATTATCCTCGGTAAAATCCAATGCCGCCGTCCCGGTCAGAGACGATCTTTTGTTAATCGGCGACGGCCGATGCCCTCTTCTTGTTCTGTCCAAGCCAGGCTGCGCCGCGAACGCCGCTGCTGTCTCCATGCTCCGCCTGAAGAATAGGGGTGGTAAAGGTATTGCTGAAAACATAGCGGGCGACCTGCGTCTCCAGTCCCCGATACAACAGGCTACGATTTGACAGCCCGCCGCCAATCACGATGACATCGGGATCGAGCAGATTGACTACGCCCGCCAGTGAACGAGCCAGTTGATCCTGAAACAGTGCAAAGTGCGTGCAGGCGTCGCTATCCCCCCTGTCAACGGCGTCCAGAATAGCTTTGGCTGTCAGCGTACAGTTATAGCGTTGGTTGTAGCGTTGTGATAACCCCGTACCGGAAATAAAGGATTCAATACAATTAACTTGCCCGCAGTAACAGGTAACGGCAGGGCCGTCCCGTTCCGGGGCATAGCGCGGCAGGTCGTTATGTCCCCATTCACCGGCCGAACGGTTGCGCCCGTCGAGCACCTGCTGATGAATGGCAATGCCGCCGCCGCAGCCAGTGCCGAGGATCACGCCAAACACGGTATCGTATCCTTTTCCCGCTCCGTCTATGGCTTCCGACAGCGTGAAACAGTTCGCGTCATTACTGATGGCGATCGGCTGCCGGTAGTATGTTTCAAGCATGGCGGGCAGCGGCTGCTGGTTGATGACCAGAATATTGGAGTTTTTGATTTCGCCGTTGCCGGACTCGACGGTTCCCGGTAGGCAGATCCCCAGGCTAAAGGGCGTTGGCAGTGCCTGACGAGCCTCGTCGATAACGTGGCACAGCAGGTCAAAGAACGCGGCGTAGCTTTGCTTTTCCGTGGGGTAGCGCTGTTTGTACACGACCTCGCCGCGGGGATTCAGCGCGACGGCTTCTATTTTCGACCCACCGATATCAATACCCAGACTTAACATGCTTATCGTTCCTGCTCAAAACCTGACGGCACACCTGTTTCGTAAATAGTCTACTTATTTTAGTTAACTAAACCCACAGATATTTGTTAAGGAAGCGGGCAGCGCTTGCAGGGGGGAAATTCGCTTGCCGTGTTGGAACGCCTGATTCACTATCCAAAGACACGATACTGAAACAATGTATGCTAATAATCTATTGTTTTATCAATAAAAAACCCCCGTAATAACGGGGGCTTATATATTTTTTTACTAAAAAGCTTTAGGTAAATCCTAAAACGGAATGTCGTCATCAAAGTCCATTGGTGGCTCATTGCTTTGCGCCGGCGCGTTATTCTGCGCAGGACGTGACGGCTGTGGCTGAGCGCCGCCGCTGAATGAGGCGCCGCCCTGTGGCTGCTGAGGTTGTCCCCAACCGCCTTGCTGCTGGCCGCCGCTTGCAGGCGCACCGCCGCCGCCCTGACGCCCGCCCAGCATTTGCATGGTGCCGCCGATGTTGACCACGACTTCGGTGGTGTAGCGATCCGCACCCGCCTGATCGGTCCATTTGCGGGTTTGCAGTGAACCTTCAATATACACCTGAGAGCCTTTGCGCAGGTATTCGCCCGCCACTTCAGCCAGCTTGCCGAACAGGACGACGCGGTGCCATTCGGTTTTCTCTTTCTGCTCGCCGGTTTGTTTGTCACGCCAGCTTTCGGACGTGGCCAGTGTGATGTTGGCAACTGCACCACCATTCGGCATATAGCGAACTTCCGGGTCCTGCCCCAGATGTCCGACAAGAATCACTTTATTAACGCCTCTGCTGGCCATGCTCGTGTCTCCTGATGAATCAATAGATTTATTTTAAGTCTAAACGAACAATCTTAACATGGGAAAAGTATCTGTCATACCTGCGTAACGCGATCAAAAATGTAGGAAACGTTTGCAACACTTGCAAAGGAATTGTCTTGAATGCTGTATATCTATTCAGTGTTTTTGATGATAGGCTTGCCCTGCCTACCACGTTTGTGGAGCCGTCGACGGCGACGTTAAAAAACGTTCCTGACGTTTTTTTTGTGCCATAATTGCACGTTTCGTACCCGTTGTCTCCGTCAGCGAGATGACGCAAAAACAGTCTTTATTCCGGGAAGTGTGTGAATGGATAAGATCGAAGTTCGTGGTGCCCGTACTCATAATCTTAAGAATGTCAATCTGATCATCCCCCGCGACAAGCTGATTGTGATCACCGGGCTGTCCGGTTCAGGCAAGTCGTCGCTGGCGTTTGACACATTGTATGCCGAAGGGCAGCGGCGCTACGTCGAGTCACTTTCCGCTTATGCGCGTCAGTTCTTGTCGCTGATGGAAAAACCGGACGTCGATCATATCGAAGGGCTCTCTCCCGCCATCTCCATTGAGCAGAAGTCCACTTCCCATAACCCACGCTCAACAGTGGGGACGATCACCGAAATTCATGACTATCTGCGCTTGTTGTTTGCGCGCGTGGGTGAGCCGCGTTGTCCTGAGCACGATGTGCCGCTGGATGCCCAGACGGTCAGCCAGATGGTGGACAACGTACTGGCGCAGCCCGAGGGTAAACGCCTGATGCTGCTGGCGCCGATTGTGAAAGATCGTAAAGGCGAGCACACCAAGACGCTGGAGAATCTGGCGACGCAAGGATATATCCGCGCGCGCATCGACGGTGAAGTATGCGATCTGTCCGATCCGCCGAAACTGGAGTTACAGAAAAAGCATACCATTGAAGTGGTGGTTGATCGTTTCAAAGTCCGTGACGATTTGGCTCAGCGTCTGGCGGAGTCGTTTGAGACGGCGCTGGAACTTTCCGGCGGCAGTGCGGTGGTGGCGGACATGGATGACCCGACGACGCCGGAACTGCTGTTTTCAGCCAACTTCGCCTGTCCGGTCTGCGGCTACAGCATGCATGAGCTGGAACCGCGTATGTTTTCGTTCAATAACCCCGCCGGGGCTTGTCCGAGCTGCGACGGCCTGGGGGTGCAGCAATTTTTCGATCCG
This sequence comes from Brenneria rubrifaciens, assembly GCF_005484945.1. Taxonomy (NCBI): domain Bacteria; kingdom Pseudomonadati; phylum Pseudomonadota; class Gammaproteobacteria; order Enterobacterales; family Pectobacteriaceae; genus Brenneria; species Brenneria rubrifaciens. The sequence continues at coordinate 3,075,389 of NZ_CP034035.1, read as the reverse complement.
GCGCGCGTGGTGCAGAATGGGGAACTGTCGCTGTCGGGGGGGGCAATCCGCGGCTGGGATCGTCGTAACTTCTATTATTTCCAGATGCTGCGTTCGCTGGCCGATCATTACAAATTTGATGTGGACGCGCCGTTTGAAAGCCTGAGCGCCTCCGTCCAGAAGCTGATTCTGTATGGTTCAGGCAAAGAAAATATCGAGTTTAAATATATCAATGATCGCGGCGATACCTCGGTGCGCCGCCATCCGTTCGAGGGCGTCCTGCACAATATGGAGCGCCGTTATAAAGAGACGGAGTCCAGCGCGGTGCGGGAAGATCTGGCGAAATTTATCAGCAATCGTTCCTGCGCCAGTTGTGGCGGTACGCGTCTGCGTGAAGAAGCGCGCCATGTGTTTGTCGAACAGACCACGTTGCCGCAGATTTCCGATATGAGCATCGGCCATGCGATGAGTTTCTTCCAGAATATGAAGCTCAGCGGGCAGCGTGCGCAGATTGCGGAGAAAGTGTTGAAAGAAATCGGCGATCGCCTGAGATTTCTGGTCAATGTCGGGCTTAATTACCTGTCGCTGTCGCGTTCGGCGGAAACCCTGTCCGGCGGCGAGGCGCAGCGTATTCGTCTGGCAAGCCAGATTGGGGCGGGGTTGGTGGGGGTGATGTATGTGCTGGATGAACCGTCCATCGGTTTGCATCAGCGTGATAACGAGCGTTTGCTGGAAACCCTGATTCATCTGCGTAACCTGGGTAATACCGTGATTGTGGTCGAGCATGATGAGGATGCGATTCGGGCCGCCGACCATGTGATTGATATCGGTCCGGGGGCGGGGGTGCACGGCGGTCGAATTGTCGCCGAAGGCACGATGGCGCAGATTATGGCGGTGCCTGATTCGCTGACCGGGCAGTTTCTGAGCGGCAAACGCAAAATTGACGTGCCGGAACATCGCGTTCCGGCTGATCCGACCAAAGTGCTAAAGCTGATTGGCGCGAAAGGCAATAACCTCAAAGATGTGACGCTGACTTTACCCGTCGGGCTGTTCACCTGCGTGACTGGCGTGTCGGGATCGGGGAAATCCACCCTGATCAATGATACGTTGTTCCCGCTGGCGCAGCGTCAGCTAAACGGCGCAACGCTGGCGGAGCCGGAGGCATACCGTGAGATTCAGGGGCTGGAGCATTTCGACAAGGTCATTGACATCGATCAGAGCCCGATTGGGCGCACGCCACGCTCCAACCCGGCGACCTATACCGGTATTTTCACGCCGATCCGCGAGCTGTTCGCCGGCGTGCCGGAAGCGCGCTCCCGTGGCTATAACCCCGGCCGTTTCAGTTTTAACGTTCGCGGCGGACGCTGTGAAGCCTGTCAGGGTGACGGCGTGATCAAAGTGGAAATGCATTTTCTGCCGGACATTTATGTGCCTTGCGATCAGTGCAAAGGCAAGCGCTATAACCGCGAAACGCTGGAAATCAAGTACAAAAGCAAAGGTATCCACGAAGTGCTGGATATGACCATCGAAGAGGCCCGCCAGTTCTTTGATGCAATACCCGCGCTGGCCCGTAAGCTGCAAACGCTGATAGACGTTGGCCTGTCGTATATTCGTCTGGGGCAGTCGGCAACCACGTTATCCGGCGGTGAAGCGCAGCGTGTGAAACTGGCCCGCGAACTGTCGAAACGCGGTACCGGGCAGACGCTCTACATTCTTGATGAGCCGACGACGGGCCTGCATTTTGCCGATATTCAGCAATTGCTGGCGGTTTTGCATCAGTTGCGCGATCAGGGAAATACCATTGTCGTGATTGAGCACAACCTTGATGTGATAAAAACCGCCGACTGGATCGTCGACCTGGGGCCGGAAGGCGGTAGCGGAGGGGGAGAGATTCTGGTTGCCGGCACGCCGGAAACCGTTGCCGAATGTGAAAAATCGCATACGGGGCGTTTTCTGAAACCGATTCTGGCGCGCAAAGCGTGATCACCGCAGATGCGGTGAGGCGGTTATGGCTATTGTCGTAAGATGAACCGATAGAGGTTTTGCGATGTGGGTACAATATGAAATCCGTCTTAAGCCGAAAGCCAGAGGGTTTCATCTGATTACCGATGAAGTGCTGGCGCAGGCGGCGGCGTTACGGCAGGTCAATGTTGGGCTGATGCATGTTTTCATTCAGCATACCTCGGCGGCGCTAACGATAAATGAGAATGCCGATCCTACCGTGCGGCAGGATTTCGAACGTTTCTTTAATCATCTTGTACCGGAGGATGAACCCTATTATCGCCATGTATACGAAGGCAGCGACGATATGCCCGCGCATTTGAAAGCAAGCTTGCTGGGTAATAGCCTGACTCTGCCAATCACGGGTGGACGATTGAATATCGGTGTTTGGCAGGGCATTTATTTATGTGAGCACCGTAATCATGGGGGGAGCAGGACGCTGATTGTTACTATTCAGGGTGAATAGCGGTGACCCATAAATGAGTACTCATTTGCCACGTATTGAGCTGAAGTCCTATTAGAAGCGCCACCGGATTAACCAACCTCCTAATCTGTTACACAGTGTCAGTCAGCTAAGTCCGGTGGCTTTCAGATATCACATCCGCGGTGACTGAATGGCGGCGAAAGCCGCCGCAACGCGTTGAACGTTACCGTGGTTCAGCCCTGCAAGGCACATACGGCCGCTGGCAATCAGGTAAACGCCGAACTCTTCACGCAACCGATCGACCTGCTCCGCGCTGAAACCGGTGTAGCTGAACATACCGCGCTGGGTCAGCAGATAATCAAAGTTACGGTGTGGCAAAGCCGCTTTCAGCGCGGCGACCAGCGTCTGACGCATTTCAATGATGCGCGTGCGCATCTCTTCGACTTCTGTGCGCCAGTTGGCACTCAGTTCCGCATTGTTCAGTACTTCAGAAACCACCTGCGCACCAAAATTCGGGGGAGAAGAGTAATTGCGGCGAACGGTGGCTTTCAACTGCCCCAGGACGCGCTGGGCGCTGTCGGCATCGTCACAAACGACGGACAGTCCGCCGACGCGCTCGCTGTACAGCGAGAAGATTTTGGAAAACGAGTTGGCGATTAACGCCGGAACGCCCGCGCTGGCAATAGTACGAATGGCGTAGGCATCTTCTGCGATCCCCGCGCCAAAGCCCTGATAGGCGATATCCATAAACGGAATCAGTTCACGGCCGATCACCACTTCAATAACACGATCCCACTGCGCGTTGGTCAGGTCCGAGCCGGTCGGGTTATGGCAACAAGGATGCAGCAGTACAATGCTGCGTGCGGGTAACTGTTGCAGCGCGGACAGCATGGCGTCAAATTTCACGCCCAGGCTGTCGGCATCGAAATAAGGATAGGTATGAACCTTAAAACCGGCGCCGGAGAAAATGGCGATATGGTTTTCCCAGGTCGGATCGCTGACCCACACTTCGGAATCCGGGAAGTAGCGCTTCAGGAAATCGGCGCCGATTTTCAGCGCGCCGGAACCGCCCAATGTTTGGATGGTGGCGACTCGATTGGCGTTCAGCGCCGGATGGTCCTCGCCAAACAGCAGGTGCTGAATAGCCATACGATAAGATTGCAAACCTTCCATCGGCAGGTAAGAACTTGCACTCTTGGGTAATTGTTGCAGCGCGTCTTCTGCGGCGCTGACGGCACGAAGCTGGGGAATAAGATTTTGCTCGTTATAGTACAGCCCGATACTCAAGTTTACCTTATCCGCGCGCGGCTCCTGTTTAAACTTCTCCATCAGTGACAGGATGGGATCTCCCGCGTAGGCATCAACATTTTGGAACACAGTTAATTCTCCTGCAAATAGTTAGGGTATCGGGTAACTCAAACAGTGAATCACTTCTTACCTGATCTCAGACCGCATAGCGGCCGGGACGGTGATTCATTGCAATAATCAGGTTCAAAATGGTTGCTCCGAGGATGGAAGCAACCAGCATAGGTATGCTTACCACGAACAGGGAAGCCAGTACAATCACAACGTCGAGGCCCATTTGTAATTTTCCCGCTCGCAGTCCGTATTTATCCTGTAGATAGAGGGCCAGTATATTGACGCCGCCCAGACTGGCTTTGTGGCGGAACAGCACAATGAACCCCATCCCCATGATGATATTGCCGAACAGGGTGGCATAAAACGGGTTGAGCCGATCGAAATGAATGTATAGCGAATGCAGATCGGAAAACACGGAAACCAGCCCAACGGCGCAAAAGGTTTTCACCGTGAATGTCCAACCCATGCGGCGAACGGCCAGATAATAAAATGACAGATTCAACAAGAAAAAAGCCCCGCCAAATGAGATCTGAGTCAGATAGTGCAGCAGAAAGGCGAGGCCCGCAGTGCCGCCGGTCAGCGCCCCCGCCTGACGCAGTAAAATGACGCCAAAGGAAACCATCAGCGTGCCCATAATGATGGCCACAACATCTTCCAGCAAGGTATGCGACAATTTTTCGGTAGTAATAATGTTATCCATAAAAATATTCAATGCGCGATCGGTAGACACGTGCCTGTTAAGCAAAAATCGCACCAGATGATGAGGGGAGTGGGCTTAAAAAAGCTGGGATAAGGGCAACTTATTGAATTATAAAGTTGAATGTTTTGCACAAAAAACGCATATATTGTCTTTTTCATGGGTGATTTGTGCGTTTAGTTCGTTCAAAAGGAGAGGTTTGATTATTTTGTTGCACTGATCAGAAGCGAATTGCGCTATATCAGGGCAACGGCGGCATGTCGGGAGCCATCAGACCATTCTCTTTGAGCCGGTTGAGCACCACGGAGGTTTTCAGGTGCGCCACGCTTTTGTTTTGCGACAGAATCTGGCTAATCAGCGTACTTAATCCCGACAGGTCGGCGACGGCCACTTTGAGCAGGTAATCGGCATCGCCGGTCGTTTTGTAAGCATCGATAATGGCATCCACTTCCCCCAGCATTTGATGGAATCTTTCAACATATTCGGTGGTGTGATTTATGAGCCGGATTTCGATCAATCCCAGACATTCCAGCCCTACGGCGTGAGGAGACAGGCGGGCATGGTAGCCGAGAATCAACTGTGCCTGTTCCAGGGCTATACGACGCCGGGAGCACTGAGAGGCCGAAAGCCCGACCAGTTCACTTAGCTCCTGATTGGTCAGGCGGGCATTGGCCTGTAGCAGCGTCAGGATTTTCAGATCGAAGTCATCAATGGTGTACATAGTTCTCTCTAAATGGCATCAAACAGTTGAATTGACAGACTAACAGTTTTTTATCTCTCTTTGCCTACGACTTTTTTATTGCCGTGCAGACGCTGCATATTGGTTTGCACCATGATGGGCCGTTAGTATGCATATCTGGTGCAATAAAATGCTAGTTCAAGCAAAAAATAGCCAAGATATGCACTAAATAAACAAAATTACGAATTTTATGCGTGAAGTGTGAAAATTTGGCTAAATATAAATTACCACTGTTTTCATTATGTTACCGATTTTATGCCCGGCGGGCCTGACGCGCTATCTGTAACTGGCCCGATAGTTGCTAATTAATCCGGCAAAATTTTTATTGTTGACGGGGAAAAGAGATAGATAAGCAGCAGTCGAAAGATCAACTGAAAAGAGGGTTAAAAAACCGTCATATCCAGTTGATCGCATTAGGCGGCGCGGTAGGAACCGGTTTGTTTCTGGGAATTGCCCAGACGATTAAGATGGCCGGACCATCCGTTCTGCTCGGTTATGCCATTGCCGGGATAATCGCATTTTTCATTATGCGCCAGTTGGCGGAAATGGTGGTGGAAGAACCGGTTGCCGGCTCTTTCAGCCATTTTGCCAATAAATACTGGAGTCACTTTGCAGGTTTCATGTCCGGTTGGAATTACTGGGTGCTTTATGTGCTGGTGAGTATGGCCGAGTTAACGGCAGTGGGGATCTATATTCAATACTGGTGGCCGGATGTGCCGACCTGGGTGTCGGCGGCCGTTTTCTTCGTGCTGATTAACACCATCAACCTGACCAACGTGAAGGTCTTTGGTGAAATGGAGTTCTGGTTCTCCATTATCAAGATCGCGGCGATCATGGGCATGATCCTGTTCGGCGACTATCTGCTGATCAGTGGCGCGGGTGGCCCGGAAGCGACGGTGGCAAATTTGTGGCAGCACGGCGGCTTTTTCCCGAACGGTATCGGCGGCATGGCGATGGCGATGGCGGTGATCATGTTTTCCTTCGGCGGGCTGGAACTGGTGGGGATCACGGCGGCGGAAGCCGACGATCCGCAGAACAGCATTCCGCGCGCGACCAATCAGGTCATCTATCGTATCCTGCTGTTCTAAGTGGGGGCGCTGGCGGTGCTGTTATCGCTCTACCCGTGGGGTAAAGTCGTGGAAGGCGGCAGTCCGTTTGTGCTGATTTTCCACGCACTGGATAGCAATGCGGTCGCCACGGTATTGAATCTGGTGGTATTGTCCGCCGCGCTGTCTGTGTACAACAGTTGTGTTTACTGTAACAGCCGTATGCTGTTCGGTCTGGCGAAACAGGGGAATGCGCCACAGGCGTTGTTGACGGTGAACAAACGCGGCATTCCGCTGGTGGCGCTGGGTGTTTCCGCGCTGGCGACGGCGTTGTGCGTGCTGATCAACTACCTGATGCCGGGTAAGGCGTTTGAACTGCTGATGGCGCTGGTGGTGTCTGCGCTGGTCATCAACTGGGCGATGATTTGCATCACCCACCTGAAATTTCGCGCGGCGAAAAAGCAGGCGAATCAGGAAACGCGTTTTAAAAGCCTGGGTTATCCCATCACCAATGTGATCTGTTTACTGTTTCTGGCGGGTATTCTGGTAATCATGGCGATGACGCCGGGGATTCGGGTTTCGGTCTTGCTGATACCGATCTGGCTACTGGCTCTGGCAATAAGTTATGTAATTAAGAACAAAAATAAGACTGCAACCTATCGGGCTGCAAAAGCGAATTATTAACGTAATAATAAAATCTGAAAATCTTTTACAAGGGGAAAATCATAATGAAATGGGTTTCGTTTGCATTGTTGCTGGTCGCCGGGGGCGTGAGCGCCGAATCTCATCTGGATAAGGTTCAGCAGCAAGGCGTGTTGAATGTGTGTACCACAGGCGATTACAAGCCGTACACCTTTCTGCATGACGATGGCCGTTACGAAGGGATCGATATTTCCATGGCGGAATCACTGGCAAAAAGTCTGGGCGCTAAGGTGAATTTTGTGAAAACCACCTGGAAAACGCTGATGCCTGATTTTCAGTCCGGCAAATGCGATATCGCTATGGGCGGAATTTCCGTCACGCTGGAGCGGCAGAAAAAGGTGTTTTTTACCCATACGCTGGACGTGGACGGGAAAATTCCGCTGGCGCGTTGCGAGAATAAAGCTAAATACCAGACCATCGAGCAACTCAATCGACCATCCGTGCGGTTGATTGAACCGGCGGGAGGAACCAACGAAGCGTTCGCGCGTGCTTACTTGCCGCAAGCAACGTTGATGTTGCATGACAATGTGACTATTTTTCAGCAATTGGTGGATAAGAAAGCGGATGTGATGATCACCGAGGCGTCAGAAGCATTGTTCCAGCAGAAACACTATCCTGAACTGTGCGCGATTAACCCGGACAAACCGATGCAGTATGGGGAAAAAGCGTATATGTTGCCGCGCGAAGATATGAGCTGGAAATTGTATGTCGATCAGTGGTTGCACTTGACCAAAGCGACGGGCGCGTATCAGAAAATTGTCGGCGAGTGGCTGGCGGTCGGGCAGTAATCACGTTCCAGATAAGGAAGCGCGCTGGCGCTTCCTTGCGCATTTATCCATTCGTCTTCTTGCCTTTTACGGCGCGGCTAATCGTCCAGGTATTCCAGCTTTGTGCGCTGCGTTAAGCGGGTAATCAACTCGTAGGCGCTGACGCCGGTATGCGCGGCGATTTTCTCAACCGGCAGGACTTGTCCCCACAGGATAACCTCATCGCCCACCTGGTCCTGGGCATCCGGGCCGAGGTCGACGGTGATCATGTCCATGGAAACCCGGCCGGAGAGCGGAACTTCACGCCCGTTTATCCACACCGGCGTACCCGCCGGCGCGCATCTCGGATAGCCGTCACCATAGCCGATAGCCACGACGCCGAGCCGTGTGTCGCGCTTGCTGGTCCAGGCGCCGCCATAGCCGACGGATTCCCCCGCTTTGTGCTCGCGCACGGCGATCAAATGTGACGTCAATGTCATGGCGGGCTGAAAGTCGAAATGGGCGGCGGCTAGGTGATCGAGTGGGGAAACGCCATACAGAATGATACCGGGACGAACCTGATCGCGGTGTGCCTGCGGCCACAGCAAAATACCGCCGGATGCCGCGATGGATCGCGCGCCGGGTTTACCCTGCGCAAACGCGTCAAAACAGGCCAGTTGGCGTTCCGTCATGTCGCATTCCTGTTCATCGGCGCGGCAAAAATGGCTCATGATGTTCACCGGTTGCACCACGTTGTGGCATGCGGTCAGCCGCTGCCAGAACGCTTCCGCCTGTTCCGGCAGGACGCCGAGGCGATGCATTCCCGTGTCGAGTTTCATCCACGCGCGGATCGGCCGGGGCAGCGAGGCCTGTTCCAGCGCCGCGAGTTGCTCGGCACTGTGAACGGCGGTTTCAAGCTGATTGGCTGCCAGCAGGGGAAGATCGTCGGAGGAGAAAAAACCTTCAAGCAGCAGGATAGGTTTGGCAATCCCCGCTGCACGCAGCGCCATCGCTTCCGAGAGCCGTGCGACGCCGTAGCAGTCAGCGTCGTGAAAGGTTTGTGCCGCTTCAATCAGTCCGTGACCGTAAGCATTGGCTTTTACCACCGCTACCAGACGGCTTTCAGGCGCCAGTTGGCGGATTCGTTGCAGGTTATGACGCAAAGCACGGCGGTTAATGACGGCAGTTGCCGTTTTCATTCTTCATCCTTAACGCATGATTATCATTGTGCGCTATTCATCATCGTATTGTGGGCCGGCATAGTTATCAAAGCGCGACCACTGTCCGTTAAAGGTCAAGCGCACGGAACCAATGGGGCCGTTACGCTGTTTCCCTAAAATAATTTCCGCAATTCCCTTCATGTCGCTGTTTTCATGATAAACCTCATCACGATAGATAAACATAATCAGGTCGGCATCCTGCTCGATGGAGCCGGATTCTCGCAGGTCGGAGTTTACCGGCCGTTTATCCGCGCGCTGTTCCAGGCTTCGGTTAAGCTGGGACAGCGCGACAACGGGAACTTGCAATTCTTTTGCCAATGCTTTGAGTGAACGGGATATTTCCGCAATTTCCAACGTACGGTTGTCCGACAGGGACGGTACGCGCATCAATTGCAGGTAGTCGATCATAATCAGGCTCAGGCCGTCATGTTCGCGGAAGACCCGACGGGCGCGGGAGCGGACTTCTGTGGGCGTCAGGCCGGAAGAATCGTCGATGTACATGTTGCGTTTTTCCAGCAAAATGCCCATGGTGCTGGAAATCCGCGCCCAGTCTTCATCATCCAACTGACCGGTACGAATACGGGTTTGATTGACGCGAGACAGCGAAGCCAGCATACGCATCATAAGCTGTTCGCCGGGCATCTCCAGACTGAAAATCAGCACCGGCTTATCCTGCATCATTGCGGCGTTTTCACACAGGTTCATGGCGAACGTGGTTTTCCCCATGGAAGGACGCGCCGCCACGATAATCAGGTCGGATTTTTGTAAACCGGCGGTCTTTTTGTCCAGATCCTGATAGCCGGTGGAAACACCGGTCACGCCGTCATGCGGACGCTGATAAAGCTGTTCGATACGTGAAACGGTATCTTCCAGAATACGATCGATGCTTTTCGGACCCTCATCTTTGCTGGCACGGTTTTCGGCTATTTGGAAAACGCGGGATTCGGCCAGATCGAGCAGGTCTTCACTACTTCGCCCCTGCGGATCATAGCCCGCGTCGGCGATTTCATTGGCGACGGCAATCATTTCACGCACCACCGCGCGTTCACGCACGATGTCGGCATAAGCATTAATGTTGGCGGCGCTGGGGGTGTTTTTCGCTAACTCGGCCAGATAAGCGAAACCGCCGGCCGACTCCAGATCGCCTTTCTGCTCCAGTGACTCAGACAGCGTGATCAGGTCGATCGGTCTGTTCATTTCCAACAGACGCTGCATTTCGGTGAAGATCAGGCGGTGGGCGCGATTGTAGAAATCGTTGGCGACGACGCGCTCCGCCACGTTATCCCAGCGCTCATTATCGAGCATCAGTCCACCCAATACCGATTGTTCCGCTTCCAGCGAGTGTGGCGGAAGCTTCAACCCTTCCACTTGGCGGTCACGGGGTTCATTCGATTTCTTGGTTGGTCTTTTTTCTGCCATGAAAAGCGTTCTTTACCGGTTGATTTGCCATTGGATAAGGGAGCATTGTATATCCGAACGCACGAAATGACACACTGCAATACGCATTGTGACGAGACAACGAACCAGTCATGGTTGAGGAGATGGCATGGCAAAACGTGTTCAATTCAGCGCTTATGGCGGCCCTGAAGTTCTGCAATATGTTGATTTTACACCTGATGATCCTGCGGCAGGAGAAGTTCAGGTGGAAAATCGCGCAATCGGCATCAATTATATTGATACCTATATCCGCAGCGGATTGTATCCGCCACCGTCGATGCCGTCGGGCCTGGGAACCGAAGCGGCCGGCGTGGTAACCAGAGTGGGGGCGGGCGTCAGTCACCTCAAGGTCGGTGACCGTGTGGTTTACGCGCAATCTGCGCTAGGCGCCTACAGCGATGTGCATAATGTGGCGGAAGAGAAAGTCGCCATTTTGCCGGATGCACTTAGCTTTGAGCAGGCCGCGGCGTCTTTTCTGAAAGGGCTGACGGTGTACTATCTGCTGCGTCAGACCTATGAGATCAAACCCGGTGAGACCTTCCTATTTCATGCCGCGGCGGGCGGCGTCGGGTTGATCGCCTGTCAGTGGGCGAATGCGCTTGGCGCCAAACTGATTGGTACTGTGGGTTCTGATGAAAAAGCGCAGCGCGCTAAACAGGCGGGAGCCTGGGCGACGATTAACTACCGTACTGAAAACATCGCCCAACGGGTTGCGGAGCTGACTAACGGCAATAAGGTTCCGGTGGTGTATGATTCGGTGGGGAAAGATACCTGGGAAGCCTCTCTGGACAGCCTGCGCCGCCGCGGGTTGATGGTGAGCTTTGGGAACGCCTCCGGCCCGGTGACCGGCGTCAATCTGGGTATCCTCAATCAGAAGGGGTCGCTGTACGTGACCCGTCCGTCGCTGTATGGCTATGTCACTAACCGTGCCGAACTGGATCAGGCGAGCAGCGAACTGTTCTCGATGCTCGCCAGCGGCGCGATCAAGGTAGACGTCGCACCGGAGCAGGCATTCGCGCTGGGCGATGCTCAGGCCGCGCACCGTGCTCTGGAGAGCCGCAGCACGCAGGGTTCCTGTTTGTTGATACCGGAGCGGTAACCAAACGACACGGATGTCGGAATAGCAAAAAGCCTTCCGTTGGAAGGCGGCGAATTTTATTTCGTTGTAAACTGGGTGCAATTAATATGCGAGTGGAACTTCAAGTTGCAAATTCTTGACACTTTCAATGAAGACTACGACGTAGTGAATTACCTGATGAGGTAAGCTATTTGCATCCTGATGTTTGCAAGAAATGGCAATATATAAAAATCTATTTTAAAGGGAGTTATTATGGAACGACACTTCTATTTTTTATATATAATAGCGTTTGTTTTTTATCTCTTTTAAAGGAGACGCAGAAACTGAAAGTAAAGACGCAGTGAGTTCGCAATGTTTGGGGAATCAACATGATAACTATCTTGGTTGGTGGAAAAACGCTGTCTTTTATCAGGTTTATTTAAGTGATCTGTCCTTGATTTAGCGCCCACCTTGTTTTCAAATCAATCAACGAAAGCCAGGTTACTATGTTAAGACAACAATATACCCCGGAGTTCAAGCGCAGGGCCGTGGAGTTGCTGCTCGAAAGCGGCAAATCTATTGCGCGTATGGCACAGCATATTGATATAAAAGATAATATTCCCTACAACTGGAAAAATCACGTTCAAACTGGATTGGTTCGTTCTGATGAGTTTATGAAAAACATCAAAACTACAGCCAGACAAAACAGCAGAATGCCTTATCCGTGGGATAATAAAGTCACTGCTGGGTTTACGACTGGGATACCCTGGTTAAAATTAAATCCTAATTGCCAGACGATTAATCTTGCCGTTCAGATAAACGATCCTGATTCAATTTATAGTTATTATAAAAAATTAATAAAAATTCGGCATGATATACCAGCTATGACATAGGGCAGTTACCATGATGTGGTTATGGGTAATGACGCTGTCTACTCTTATACGCGAGAGTTAGATAAGAAAATTATTTCGTCGTCGTTAACTTCAGATCGGAGAAAGTGAGTTTTCGACTGCCTGAAAATATTATCACAGATTCTGTGATAACGGGAAATAATGGCAAAATACCGGTAAGAGGAAATATCAAAATATGCTACTGCAACCCTGGCAGTCTGGTATTTATAAAATTACTTATAGTAAAGAATCAGTATGATACGGCCTAAATAATTCGAGCCGCCGAAAGGCGGCTATCGAAGGATCAGTTCGTCGGGAACAGGCTTGAATGCCGATTGCGGCGGCCCCTTTGGGGCGAAGCCAGGTATGGGCCGAGTAACAAAGGCAGCGGACATGCGATTTACGCTATGACGGGTATTAAACATCGTATTCGGCAAAGTCGGTTTTGCCCCAAAAACCGTGCGTTATACAGATTTCACTATGATTTACCACTCATTGCTTTTGCGGTTGCGGAAAGCGTAGCGGTGTGAATTGTATCGCGGTTTGCGCTGCCACCGACGCCACAACCATACTACGGCCACCGCCAACAGCAACCACGGCAGCACTTTAATCGCCATAGCAAACAGCCCGCCAATCAGCATAAAAAGGGAAGCGACAAACAATGCCGCGATAACACCCAACAGCGACACGCCCGTCACCATCAGCATGATAAAAAATCCAATAACAAAGAAAAGCTCCAACATTGGTGTGCTCCTGTGGTGGTTGAATATTTTTGCTTGTTAAGCGTGATTCATCGCCTGTCGTCGATAGCGAAACGCCATGGCGGTTATAATGTAATACAAGAATCGTGCCAGAATTTTTCGCTGATAACTTGTTGATTTATCAGCGACAGTCAGAGGCGGGAGAGGACGCTGTTAGTCAAAAAGACTAACTGTTCGTTTTTTCAATCTGTGGAATGGTTTACCAAAGCCAGTGCGCGCCCAACCACCGCGGCATCCGCGCCGGGCTTGTGCGCATTTTCACTTAGGTAACGCCGCCACTGACGCGCGCCCGGCACCCCCTGAAACAGACCGAGCATATGGCGGGTGATATGGCCTAACGCGGCGCCATTTGAGAGCTCCCGTTCGATATAGGGATACATGGATTCCACGACGGCGACGATATTCGGGCTGGCCGTCTGTTCGCCGAACAGTTCGCGGTCCACCTGCGCCAATATGCCGGGGTTTTGGTAAGCTTCGCGCCCCATCATCACGCCATCCAGATATTGCAGATGGGTTTTGGCCTCTTCCAGCGTTTTGATACCGCCGTTAATGACAATCGTCAGCGCCGGAAAATCTCGTTTAAGTTGGTAAACGCGTGGATAATCCAGCGGCGGAATTTCGCGGTTTTCTTTTGGACTCAGGCCGGATAGCCAGGCTTTACGGGCGTGGACGATAAACGTATTGCAGCCGCCGCGAACGGCCACGGTCTGGATAAAATCGCACAGAAATTCATAGCTGTCCCGATTGTCGATACCAATGCGCGTTTTCACCGTGACCGGGATCGAAACCCGATCCTGCATGGCTTTGATGCAGTCCGCCACCAGCGCCGCTTCCGCCATCAGGCAGGCGCCGAAGCGACCATTTTGCACGCGATCGGACGGGCAGCCGACGTTCAGATTCACCTCATCATAACCACACTCTTCGGCCATCCGCGCGCAGTCGGCCAGTGCCGCAGGATCGCTGCCGCCCAACTGTAACGCCAGCGGGTGCTCTTCCTCATTATAAGCCAGGTAGTTTCCCTTTCCGTGAATAATGGCGCCGGTGGTGACCATTTCGGTATACAACAGAGTATGGCGGCTCAGCCGGCGAAGAAAATAGCGGCAATGGCGATCGGTCCAGTCCAGCATCGGCGCGACGGAGAAGCGTCCCAGAGAGAATGCGGTGGGGGAGGCTATGCGCTGATGTTGGGTGGCTTGGCTATGATGTTGCGGCATGGCTTTTATCAGGTCAGTGGTTGCGTCAGTTTCCCCCTGAGGGGAAATGTCATAAAAGAAAGAAGTAGCGCGCACTATACCATAAAATGGCTGCTTTTCTGGAGGGGACGTCAGAGAAAGCCCGGCGGCGATGAGGGCGATCAGTGTCCAGGGTATTGACTGACGCGCCAGCCGCAGAGCGGATCGTCAATATCATGCTGCATTCATTAGCGCACTATACCCAATCGCTTTTACTCCGGGTTATAAGCCTTACCCGCTCAACGGCGCATGTTTTTCCTTGCCCCGGTAAATCATTACTGTGTTCAGTTCGTCAAGGTTGTAGCGCCTGCCGTAAACGCACGGTGACGCCAGCGGCATACTGTTTAAGCTGATGAATAAAGGTATCCACCAGCGCCGAGGCGGGGCGATGCAGGGGACGGATCAGACTGACGGTGAAAGGAACCTCAATACTGAAAGGGCGCACGACAACGCCGGATGTGGCGTAATCCAATGCGGTCAGCGGATTGACCATCGAGATGCCGACGCCTGCGCGAACCATCGCGCAGACCGAGGCCGCGCTGTGTGTTTCCAGCACCATTTGTCGCGCCACGCCATGTTCCTGAAACAGTTTATCCAGTAGTTGACGATAGCTGTCGGCGCTGGACAGGCTGATAAATGGTTCACCGGCAAAATCGGCGGGAGTGAGTACGGTTTTTTCCGTCAAAGGATGCCCGGCGGGCAATACGCAGACTTCATTCAACTGCATCAGCGTCTGCCTCTCCGTGCCGGCCGGGGCCAGGTTATTTTCTGTCAGCCCTAGATCGTATCGTTGCGCGGAGAGCCACTCTTCCAGCAGCGGCGATTCTTGCGGAATGATATGCAGGCTGAGCCGGGGATAGCGGGTCAATAACGGTTTACACACGTCAGGCAACAGCGACTGAGAAAATACAGGCAGGCAGGCGATTGAAAGCTGAGCCTGCTGAAAACGGCGGATATCGCTGGCGGCGTTGATAATTCTGTCCAGCCCGTAATAGGAGCGCTGCACCTCTTCAAACAACTGCAACCCTTGCGCCGTGGGATACAACCGCCCACGCACCCGCTCGAACAGGGGCATCTGAATCAGCTTTTCAAACCGCGCCAGTTCACGGCTGACCGTCGGCTGTGACGTGTTCAGCAACGTCGCCGCCTCCGTCACATTGCCCGTGGTCATAACCGCATGGAAAATCTCAATGTGCCGCAGTGATATTGCCGCCATGCCCCCTCCTGATCCAGTGCCTCAATCCATATCATAAATGAATAGACTCTGCCTTAAACGATATTTGTTTACCATTTTGGTAATTTTTATAGTGGTAAACAATAATTTCAAACCCTAATGCATAATTGGTAATAAAAATCATGCCGCACAATCTGAATGACATGACGCACGCGCTGAACGCTCAAAACCTGCGTCAACTTCCCGCCCGTTTTGGCTGCCCGGTCTGGGCTTATGATGCGCAAACCATTGTTGAACGCATCGCGCAACTGCGCCAGTTCGATACCATTCGTTTTGCGCAGAAAGCCTGTTCCAATACGCACATTCTACGTTTGATGCGTCAGCAGGGCGTGAAAGTGGACTCGGTGTCGCTGGGTGAAATTGAACGCGCGCTGGCGGCGGGTTTTGTGCCGGGCACCGAGGCGCACGAAATCGTCTTTACCGCCGATGTGCTTGATCGCCCGACATTACAGCGGGTCGCGGCGCTGAATATTCCGGTCAACGCCGGTTCGGTGGATATGCTGGAACAGTTAGGGTGTCAGTCGCCGGGCCATCCGGTCTGGCTGCGGGTTAATCCTGGTTTTGGTCACGGCCACAGCCAGAAAACCAATACCGGCGGCGAAAACAGTAAGCATGGCATCTGGTACGGCGATTTGCCGCTGGCGCTGGCGCAAATTCAGCGCTATCGCCTGGAATTGGTGGGAATTCACATGCACATTGGTTCCGGCGTAGACTACGGCCATCTGGAACAGGTGTGTGACGCGATGGTCCAGCAGGTTATCTCGCTGGGGCAGGATGTGCAGGCAATTTCCGCCGGCGGTGGATTGTCTATTCCCTATCGTGAAGGTGAGGAATCGATTGATACCGGACACTATTTCGGTTTGTGGAATGCGGCGCGTGAAAAGATAGCGGCCCATCTGGGGCATCCGGTGACGTTGGAAATCGAGCCGGGCCGCTTTCTGGTCGCGGAGTCTGGTGTGCTGGTGGCCGAAGTTCGGGCCGTAAAAGCGATGGGAAACCGCCATTTCGTGCTGGTCGATGCGGGATTTAATGACCTGATGCGCCCGGCGATGTACGGCAGTTATCACCACGTATCCCTGCTGGCGGGGGACAGCCGCGATCTCGGCCAGGCCGCGCTGCGCGACAGCGTCATTGCCGGGCCGCTGTGCGAATCCGGGGACGTGTTTACTCAGCAGGCGGGCGGCGGCGTGGAAACCATCCCATTGCCGGATGCACGGGTAGGGGATTATCTGGTCTTTCACGACACCGGCGCTTATGGCGCCTCCATGTCCTCTAATTACAACAGCCGACCGCTACTGCCGGAAGTGTTGTTCGAACATGGCGAACCGCGGTTGATCCGCCGCCGTCAGACGCTGGAAGAATTGTTGGCGCTGGAGTCGGTTTAGTCGGGAGATTTGAGGATGCGAGGTAGATAAAGAGGCTTATTGAGCACGCCAGTCATTAATATCCTCGCATCCTGCCGGTATCGTCACGTTACGGCAAGCCCTCACCGCTTCATTCAACTGGGAGCGCACCACACTCGATGACGTGCCCTGAAAACTTAACCTGCTTTGCTGCTTGTAAAGGTCATGGTAGCGCTCTTTGAGTGGGAAGGATTCCGCGGTATGGAATTGGATCTCCCAGTTCAGACCGTTGTCCGGCCCGCGCAAGTGGACGTTAATCGCCTTGAATGGCGAATTCCAACGGGCGAAATAGTTTTTACACTTAAGCAGTTCATGCCCTTCGCCTTCCAACGTCGCCAGCACTTTCCGATACCCATCCGCAAAGGACGTGTCCGGCAGCACGATGCTGTAGCGCAGCATGTCGTTGACCAGCGACGCGGCCTGCGACAAATTCTGCTGATGTTCGGCATAGAGGCGCTTTACTTTATCCTCCAGCGAAGACACTGACTTGACGCAGTGGTCCAGCCCTGCCAGATAAGCGCCAGCGGGCAGTAACCGTTGTAGCATAAGCGTCATGCCTGGCTCCGCCTGCCTCGCCTGATTATGTAACGACAGCGATGTTTCGCGCAGCGCTTTCAACGACAGCGACTGAGCCTGATCTTGTAGGGTGGGCGCCGCTTTGACCAACCCCTCCTGCTGCAACATCTCCACGCCAACTTCCATCACCGACGCCGCCAGCGTGGGGATGGATGCCAGTGTTTTTTTCGCTTGTTCGGGATCAAAATGCCCGTCCCGCAGCTCACGCGCAGTCTTTTTGCTATAAGGCACATCACGTATTCGATCATGAAAGCCGCGTTCGGTCATTTCACAACTGTCTATGACTTTGGTGAACAGCCGGACGCCGGTGTCCGATTTCAGCGCATCGGTGCCAATCTTCACCGCCAGGGTGAAGAGATTACGTATTGTTAACTCTGGTTCGCCGGAGACCAGCCCCGGTTGACCATTAGGGAACTGTTCGTGAGATATCCGGCAGACCGGATAATTATCCAGTATGGCGTTAATGCGCGACGGCGTATCCGTTGCCTGTGCGTAAGCTATTGCCAACCGCGGCATCGCTATCGCCAGCTCACTGGATATTTCAGGCGGCGACTTGTCTCCGGGGCCGCCCAACTGTAACGTCAGATAATGAAGTAGCTTCGCCGCCTCCCGCGCTTCGGGTAGATGTGCGCGATCAGTGGCGCTCAGCGCCTGAGCGCGCAGACTCTTCAGCGCCTGCGCATCGTTTTCGCCAGCCAGCCACTGGCGCAAACCGTTACGCAGGCTACGCTCGATGCCATCATACACACCGAACATCATGGTATGGGCCATTTTCTCACGCAGATCATCCGGTTGAGCTAGAAAACGGTTGGCTAAGGTGCTGGCTCTGCCGAGCAGTTTGCTGCCAATCTGTTCGTTCATGATCTCTCTGGACCGTCCAAAATGGTAGCGCCCCTGATCGTCAATGGCCGCCGTGGCGGTTTTTTCCGGCTTAAACGATTTTTCGGCGCCGCGCCGTTGTGTACGCTCAGCCATCACCTCGCGGATATGCGTCGTCAACGCCGGATATCCCATGTAGACATAGGCTTCATCGCCGTCGGTATCCATATTTCGCTTGCGCATTTCTGGAATCGGCAGCGCCCCCAACCGGCCGGGTATCAGCGTATCCTTCACCCTCAGGTTGCCGGTACTGAGCATTTGATCCGGCAGGCTGCCACGGTCGCGCCGCATTTTCCAGCGCGACAAAATCTTCAGGTCTTCGCGCGAACACACCATATCCTGCTCTGCATGATCGGGAGACCAGTAGCCTGGCGGTGGAATGATCAACATTCCCTTGCTGTGCAGCATCTCGGTATCCTCGTCGGCATCATCGTTGAAACCGGTATAGCTGTACTGGATGGAAAAGCACTGATCCAGGAAGCGGGCGGTCGCGTTACCGTCAACTGGCGTGATCACCTTGTCGGCCGAAATCGCCTGTAAGTTCTCCTTATCATAAGGGGGCTTGCCCAACAGCACATCGCAAGTCGGCCGCTGAAATCCCGGCATATTGATCGTCGGCAGGTATAACCGGTCATCCGCCGACGGCACCGCGCGTACGCGCCGGCCCTCATAGCCGCTGCTGACCAGCATATGATAAAGCGTCTGCAACCCAATCATTTGATTGTGGGGTTGAGATTGAGATGTCGTCGGCTGTTGGGCCTTTTTCTTCCCCAGCATTCCGGCCAATTTGTTTTGCAGTGCTTCATAGGCTTCGGCTCGTACCGCGTCACTACGCGGATAGTGCATCATCGCCTGCGGCGGTACGCTGTTCGGATGGACCTCCTGCGATTTAAGCAGCGTACGCTGCGCCTCGTTGACCTGCCCCGTCTGTGAGGCCGCCCAAGCTTCCATGTGTGCCTTAACCACCGGGATGCGCTGCGCCACTTCCCATTTTAAAAAGCCGCAGCCGTCGTTGGGGCACAGCGCCAGACGTTCGCCGGATGGACTGGTGAGTTTAAAGGGATGCTGCGGCCCCGGTACGTCCGCGCACCAGCCCAGACGCAATGTGCCCTCAATGACATGATCCGCCGGCACCATCTCCAGTAGAGCGCGTTGCATACGCGACCAGTCCTCGCGCTGCGGAGAGAGCTTTTCAACCAGACGCATAAAATCGCTGCCCGGCATGGTGTCGGCGTACCGGATGGCGGGCAACTGCGATTTCGCCGTCTCTCTGTGCTCCAGGATATCGGAGACCGTATTGCGCC
Organism: Brenneria rubrifaciens; assembly: GCF_005484945.1. Classification (NCBI taxonomy): domain Bacteria; kingdom Pseudomonadati; phylum Pseudomonadota; class Gammaproteobacteria; order Enterobacterales; family Pectobacteriaceae; genus Brenneria; species Brenneria rubrifaciens. The sequence goes on along the minus strand of NZ_CP034035.1, from coordinate 3,055,703 downwards.
GCGCTTTTTGCAGGCGGCTACCGCCGAACAGGTCGAAACGCCACGGCTCATTCTGATAGGTGAACGTACGCGACAGCATAAAGCTGCTCAATTCGCCGGGAAGCTGTACTTCCACCAGTGGCTGATTCGTCAGCCGCGTATAAAATGAATACGGCGGCGGCCCGTCACTGTCGCCATCCGCCTTTTTTACCTCCTGGCCATTAATATCGACAATGATATGCCATGTCGCGCCCATACCTGCCGGGGGCACCACCGGTCTGCCCGGCGGTGTGCGCAGCTGTTCCCTAATGTCCGCCAGGTCGAAAGTGATAGGCGGATGGCGTGCCGCTATCGCCGCCGCATCTCTGTCTATGTGCATGTCCAGCGCGTCATACAGATTATCGCCCGCTTCGATTTGGGCGATAAGATTCCAGCTCATATCCTGAAGATCCGCCGAAATTGCATCTTGCGTGCGTGCCAGCGTCTCCTGTACCCAGGTTTTAAGCTCGTTCTGCCTTTCTTTGATCGCGTCGCGATCGCCTTCGATATAAGTCGGTTTCCATTGTCGCGCCACCAGATGGTAAGTCTTGAGCACCTGATAAAAGCTGAGCGCGGGGCGGCGAGTGCCACAGGCTTCTCCGTTGTTATCTCTCAGATGAAGCACATTACTTAAAGACGCCGAATTTGCATGGCGAAGATAGGCATCTATTTTACGCGCCACCACGGGCAGGAGCGCCTCGAGCGTTTTTAACGTCTTGCTGCGGTAGCGTTGTAACTCACCGCTGCGCGCCAGCGGCAACAGCCCAAGACAAATTGTCGCCACCGACTCCAACGATGCGTCGCGCAGCGCGTCACTTTTCAGCAGCGCCTCTGTTCTTGCCAACGCAGGCAACGCCATCGGACGTAGCGCGCGCTGCATATGCAGACGATTATAGGCTTTAAATAGGACGCTGATATCACTGAGATTGGCCTCCTTTAAACGTTCAGGATGCAGCTCCAAATGGAAGGAAAAACGCTCCAGCATGGCGATTTCCCGCGTCTCGTCTTTGCTCAACGCATTCAGGGCGTTGGCGATCTGAGCAATATTGGCGATCCCGACATCACGCCAGGGACGCAGGTTGGAGCCCAGTGGCGCGATCAGCAGGTCTGCCGCCTCTCTGACCGGCGTCAGTTTCGGCCATTTACTCAACGCGTTTAGGGTGATACTCATATTCTGAGTAGTCATTCCATTGCGTAATTTATCGTCTTTGATCAACCTTTCCGCCAGCGGCAGAATGACGTTCTGAACTTGCTCTTCACCAGACCATTTACTCAGTGCGTTCACCACATTGCTGGTATTTTGAGCGTTCAGTTCGTCACGTAATTTACCGTCTTGGGCAAGCCTTTCCGTGAGTGATAGCGCTGCCATCTTCGTCTTTTCAGCATCCGGCCATTTGCTTAACGCATTTAGCGCATTACTGATGTTCTGAGCATTCATTTCCCTGCGTAATTTACCGTCTTGAGTGAGCTTTTCCGCCAGCGACAGCACCGCCTCGCTCGCCTGTGTATCTTCCGGCCATTTGCTCAGCGCGTTCAGGGCATTGCTTATTCCTTGTGCGTTCATCTGTGCCCGCAGCGCCTCATCTCCGGCCAGTCTGCCCGCTAATGCCCGCAATACCTCATCGGTACGACTATCTCCCGGCCATTTGCATAGCGCATTTAAGGTAATACTCAACTCCTGCTCATTCATTTCTCCGCGTAACCGACCTTCTTCGGTTAACCGTACCGCCAGCGACAGCCCCGCCTCCCTGGCATGCTTATCTTCCGGCCATTTACTTAGCGCGTTAAGCACGTTACTCACGCCTTGCGCGCTCATCTGCGCCCGCAGCGCCTCATCCTCCGCCAGCCGGTCCCCCAGCGCCAGCGACGCTTCCGCCGCCGGTGTTGCCGACGGCCATTTGCTTAGCGCGTTAAGCACGTTACTCACGCCCTGGGCGTTCATCTGTTCACGTAGCGCGCCATCCTGGGTCAGCCGGTCTGCCAGCGCCAGCGCCGCCTTTTTCACGTGTGCTTCTGTCGGCCATTTGCTCAACGCGTTAAGCGTATTTCCCACCTGCTGGGCACCCATTGACCAGCGCATTTTGTCGTCGTTAACAACGATCTTAGCCAGTATGGAAATGAACTCACCCATTTCCGGCTTGTCCGACCATTTGCTCAGCGCGTTTAAACAACTGGTCAGACTTTCGGCACCAATTTGGTTAAAGAGAGCGCGATTAACTCTCATCTCTTTAGCAAGGCTATGTGTCGCTTTCCATGCCCAGTGTTCACCCGTCCATTGGCTCAACGCGTGCAGAGCGCTCCCCATTTCCTTATGACCCAATTTCTGCCTAAGTCTGGGTTCCGTGACAATGATTCCCCCCAGTTCAACGGCCTGATCTTTTATCACCCGCTGCTGCGGCCATTTACTGAATGCGTGTAGGATGTTGGCCACCTGTGTGGCATCCATTTTCTGCTTCAGCCGTAAATGCGGGTCCGCTATCTTTTCCGCCAGCAGGCAGGCTGCCTCCTCAGCCTGCCTGTTATCTGACCATTTGCTCAATGCATTCAGAAACATATGTATATCCTGTGAACCGAATACGCAGCGCCGATCTTGCAATGCGTGCCCGACAATGCTTAATACCGCATCGCGGCAGCGCTCGCTGTCCTTGTTTTTAGCGAACGCGCCGACCAGCAATGCCTGCGATTTGACGTTTGGCGAACGAAGATCCCGTACGCTTAGAACCTCGCCCGCAATCCGCGCCAGCGCCCGCATACAAACGGGGTTTTCTGGATGTTTGCTCAGTCGGTTGGCCATTGTCGCGTACAGTTGGATCGGCTTGCCTTTGAACCAGTCGCTATGCTGCACGATATAGCGCGCGCCCAGTTCCGCGCACTCCATCACGCGATGGTTAATGCGTGGCGAGGGGGGAGGACTCTGATGGGCTCCCAGTTTCACCAGATAACGCGTGAGCCAGTGAATATTCGTTTCCGGATCATTGGACGATTGGAGAAAAATAAGCGCTCTGCCAACGTGATTGCGCTGTGCAAGCACGTTATCGTTCGCCATGCTGAAACAGCGTTCTGGAAACCCCGCGTCGCTGAAACTACTGAGTTCATGCTGTTGTGCTACGCGCTGTGCTTTTAACCTGCTTGCTTCCTGATGGCTAAGGTTGTGTTCAGGGTAATCAAGCGCCCGGCTCCATCTTATCTCCGTCGATGGTCGGGATAGATCAGGGTGGTGTTCCGAACGAAGCTGTTCAGGAGATGTTTCCGCCCGGCGTTTTCTGGATGTATGTTCTGCATCGCCCGATGTTGAACCGGTTGCCTGATAACGCCTTTCTATAATTTGCGCTTGCGGCCCCGGTCGGAGACGTTTTGTTCCCATTGGGAGGTGGGGTGGCTCTGTTTCTTCGGTAAATTCTCTCTTCGCTCTTTTAAGTTCACGCGGATGAGACGTTGACTCAGAAGCTGAAAAGTGTGCTGTATCAAAATCGCGGTCGGAGTTACGAATTTTCATTTTCTTAACACCGAAATCTGAATGATATGATTTGGTATTATTACCAAGGTTATATTATTTAGTGGAAATGACTAAAATGGAGTTCCCGGCTTGTCCTTCATTAAGATAAGGGCGAAAACAGGTAACAGTAGTGATCAGGTAATAATGCTTTGATAGCTTAGGCATCACCTCTGTAGCCTTGCACGTCAAGATGTGAAAATAGAATAGAATTATAACTTATGGGACATGTTTCGGAATGGATGAAGTATGCTTGCTATAGTTTAAAATTCATTTTTTTACTTCTTTTTGTAGGGATAAATAAAAAAGGAACTCGTTGATATTATTCGACACTTATATATGGATTTACCAACCCATCAATGTCAATATTAAGGGATCAATCGATGAACAAGAAAACAGTTCAATTCGCTAAGACCGTTCTATTAGCTGGTATCACCGTGATTAGCTTCTCTGGCTCTGCTTTTGCTGGGGCTAATCTGGGAAAAATGCCGTATTGCAACTTTGTAAGTTCAAATGGCTATTGCGAAGGTGGGCCTGGGCCAATGGCCAAGATTGCTAAATAATTAAAAAACTTATTTTCCTGTTGATTTTTTTAGCCTGGTGGTAAATTATCAAGCGCGGCAAATGGGATGGCCTAAGTGGTTACCTATTTGCCAAATACCCTGGCTTTAAATAGCAACATGGACTGCCGTCTGGCGGGCGTTTCTATCTTCAGCCTTTGGACGCAAGCATCGTAATAGTCATCTTTTCAGAAAGCCAGTTTCTTTTTTTCTCGTGTCGGGATAAATAAAAAGAAACCTGTTAAGACTATTCGATATGTATATAACGGATTAATCCACTCATCAATATTAAGGGATCAATCGATGAACAAGAAAACAGTTCAATTCGCTAAGACCGTTCTTTTAGCTGGTATCACCGTGATTAGCTTGTCTGGCTCTGCATTTTCCGCCGTCAATATGGGGGACTATAAGCCACCTTGCAGCCCGACGAGCGCAAGGGGTCATTGTGCATAAAAGCCGATAGGTGAGTATCGTTAATAATTGAAAAATAATCAGGTATTGATTATTTGATTATAGTTTGGTGATAAATTGGCAAGCACGGCGAAGGGAATAGCCTAGGTGATTTTCACAAGCCTGTTTGCCAAATCCCCCAGGTTTTAAATGCAATATGGGCATCTGCCAGATGCAGGTTTTCTGACGAAGCCTCACGATATATACCCGGCTTTAATAAGCGCCAATAAATATCCACATTTTCTGCCTCCATTACTGCGTTGCCATAACCGGTTATAACCGAGCTATTTCTCTGATCTTCAGAGAGTCGGTTTTACCTTCACCTTATTCTCTACGGACATCGCCGCGTTTCTTACAGGATACGGCTGAATTTTACAGTTGGTTGCATTTCTGCCAAATCTCTTTCGATTACTCACTGGTTTATCGGACAGCGACTCTTTAGAGTGAAAGTCCCAGAGGTATTGATTGGTGATGTATCAATGTGCTCTGTACATTGAACCCTTTGATTACACCGACCTACGCGGATGCGTAGGTTTTTTTTTGCCTGTTGCTCGCCGGTGTTGTCGCGGCGGATAGCGCGGCAACAATTCATCCAGCCATCGTGTCGCCGTGAGAGAAACGGGAAGAAACGTCTTATCACTCTGGTGATGAGCCGTGCGCTAAGGTATTTTGATACCGAGCGCTTTTGGTTACGGTAACCAGCAGGCCCGCCTGTTAAGCGGGCTACACCGTTTATCTGTCTATTGGAGAAGACATGATTTATACCCTGTTACGCTGGGTGTTCCGGCGTCTGTACCGCATCAGGATTGAGGGCGACAGCAGCAGTTTCCAGCGATCCAAATTACTGATTACACCTAACCACGTTTCCTTTCTTGATGGGGCGTTGCTGGCGTTGTTCTTGCCTATAAAGCCTGTTTTTGCGGTGTACTCCTCCATTTCAGAACGCTGGTTTATGCGCTGGCTGAAACCCTATATTGATTTTGTGCCGCTTGATCCGACCAAACCATTAGCCATCAAAGGACTGATTAAGGTGATAGAGCGCGGCCAGCCGGTGGTGCTCTTCCCGGAGGGACGGATCACCGTGACCGGGTCGCTGATGAAAATTTACAGCGGCGCGGCGTTTATCGCGGCCAAATCCGGCGCGACCCTTATTCCCGTGCGGATTGATGGCGCGGAGCTTTCGCCCTTCGGTCGTTTGGGCGGGATCTTCAAACGTCACTGGTTTCCACAAATCACCATCAGCTACCTGCCGCCGACCCTGCTGCCAATGCCTGGGGCAAGCAGCGCCAGAGAACGTCGCATACTGGCGGGTGAGCATCTGCATCAGATCATGATGGCGGCGAGGATGGCCACGCGCCCGCGTCAAACGCTGTATCAGGCGTTTCTTGCCGCCCGCCAGCGCTATGGCCGCCGCTCTCCCTGTATTGCGGATATCGCGTTCAAAGAAGATAACTATCAAGGATTACTGAAAAAATCGCTCGGCGTATCGCGCATTTTGCAACGTTTTACTCAGGCGGATGAACATGTCGGATTGTTATTGCCCAATGCGACAATTACCGCCGCCGTGATTCTGGGGGCGACCTTGCGCAACCGCGTTCCTGCGATGCTCAATTACACGGCGGGAGCCAAAGGGCTGCAAAGCGCGATGAAGGCCGCGACGATCAAAACCATTGTGACGTCACGCCAGTTTTTGGAAAAGGGGAAACTCACCGACCTACCCAGGCAGGTGAATGATGCCAACTGGGTTTATCTGGAAGATTTGAAGGACACGGTGACGCTGGCGGATAAACTGTGGATCCTGTTTCACCTACTGTTTCCTGCTAAAGCTATGTTGCCGCAACAGGCGGACGATGCCGCGATTGTACTGTTTACCTCCGGTTCGGAGGGAAATCCGAAGGGCGTGGTGCACGCCCATGACAGCCTGCTGGCGAACGTCGAGCAGATCCGCACCGTGGCCGATTTCACCCCGCGTGACCGCTTTATGTCCGCGTTGCCGCTGTTTCACGCTTTTGGACTGACGGTCGGGCTGCTGACCCCGTTGATGACAGGTGCCAGAGTCTTCCTCTATCCCAGCCCCTTGCATTACCGTATTGTGCCGGAACTGGTCTACGATCAGAACTGCACCGTGCTGTTCGGCACGTCCACCTTTCTGGGCAATTATGCGCGTTTTGCGCATCCTTATGACTTCGCCCGTTTACGCTATGTGGTGGCCGGGGCGGAAAAACTGTTGGAATCAACCCGCCAACTGTGGCAGGACAAATTCGGCATTCGTATTCTGGAAGGGTATGGCGTAACGGAGTGTGCGCCGGTGGTGGCGATCAATGTCCCGATGGCCACAAAAATCCATACCGTGGGCCGTCTGCTGCCGGAAATGGAGTCGCGTTTGATCGCGGTGCCGGGTATCGAACGCGGCGGTCGCTTACAACTGCGCGGACCGAACATCATGAAAGGCTATTTGCGGGTTGAAGATCCGGGCGTACTGGAAGCGCCTGCGGCGGAAAACGCACAGGGTGAATTGCAGATGGGCTGGTATGACACGGGCGACATCGTCGAACTGGACGACAACGGGTTTTGCACCATCATCGGGCGGGTGAAACGCTTTGCCAAGCTAGCGGGCGAGATGGTTTCTCTGGAAAGCGTGGAACTACTGGCGACAGCGGTTTCCCCGGACGCGCAGCATGCCGCCAGCGCTAAAAGCGACAACAGCAAAGGGGAAGCGCTGGTGTTGTTTACCACCGACAGTCAACTGACCCGCGAGAAACTGCTGGCGCGGGCGCGCGGCAGCGGCATGCCTGAGCTGATGGTGCCGCGGGATATCCGGCACGTGCAGGCATTACCGCAACTCGGCAGCGGGAAACCCGATTTTGTCACCTTACGTCAGATGGCCGACCAACCGGAGCAGGCATCATGAATCAGACGCCGCAATCCGCGACGCCGTTGATGTCGCGTAGTATGAGCGCGGTGATTATCGCGCAGTTTTTTTCCGCTTTTGGTGACAATGCGCTGCTGTTTGCCACGCTCGCGCTGATCAAACAGCTTGTTTACCCCGACTGGAGTCAGCCGTTTTTACAGATGGGCTTTGTGGCGGCGTATATCATTCTGGCGCCTTTCGTTGGGCAGGTAGCGGACAGTTTTGCCAAAGGGCGGGTGATGATGTTCGCCAATAGCCTGAAGCTGGTTGGCGCGCTGCTGATTTTCGCCGGGGGAAATCCGTTTCTGGGATACACGCTGGTGGGTGTTGGCGCGGCGGCCTATTCGCCCGCCAAGTACGGGATTCTGGGCGAGATCGCCCGCGGCGATCAGCTTGTTAAAGCCAACGGCTTGATGGAAGCCTCCACCATCGCGGCGATCCTGACCGGATCGGTTGCCGGTGGCGTGCTGGCCGACTGGAACCTGTATGCGTCGCTGGCGATTTGCGCTGTGGCCTATGGTATCGCGTTGGGGGCTAACCTGTTGATCCCGCGTCTCACGGCGGCGCGGCCGGGGCAGCCCTGGCACCCTACTCGGATGACGCGCAGCTTTTTCTCTGCCTGCCGCGTGCTGTGGCGTGACGGGGAAACCCGTTTTTCGCTGGTCGGCACCAGCCTGTTCTGGGGCGCGGGCGTGACGCTGCGTTTTCTGCTGGTGCTGTGGGTGCCGCTGGCGCTGGGCATGACGGATAACGCGACGCCGACGCTGCTGAACGCGATGGTGGCGGTGGGGATTGTGGTCGGCGCTGGCGCGGCGGCCAGGCTGATTACCTTGAACACGGTTCAGCGCTGCCTGCCCGCAGGGGTGTTGATTGGCGTCGTGGTGGTGATCTTTACCTTTCAGCACAACCTGATTGGCGCATACTGCCTGCTGGTTTTGCTTGGCGCGCTGGGCGGTTTTTTCATTGTGCCGCTCAATGCGTTGTTACAGGATCGCGGTAAAGCCAGCGTCGGAGCGGGTAACGCCATTGCCGTGCAAAATCTGGGCGAAAACGCCGCGATGCTGCTGATGCTGGGACTTTATTCGCTGGTGGTAAAACTGGGGGTCTCGGTGATCGCCATCGGTGTGGGCTTCGGCGTATTATTCGCGCTGGCGATTGCCTTGCTGTGGGTGTGGCTGATTTTCGCCAAGCGACGTGAAAGTCATCACCAATAGGATTTAAAAGATGAATCTGATATGGCATGACTGGTGCATTGAGGATCTGAATGTCTACTCCTTGCATGATATTCTGGCCCTGCGTAATCAGGTTTTCGTGGTTGAGCAAACCTGTCCGTATCTGGATATCGACGGAGGCGATTTGGCTGACGGGAATCGCCATATCGCGGCGTATGATAACGGTAAACTCGCTGCTTATGCGCGTCTGCTGGCGCCGCGACCGGATAAGGGCGCGGTGACCATTGGGCGGGTAACCGTCGCGCCTCACGCCAGAGGGCAACAACTGGGACATCAATTAATGGAACATACGCTGCTTGCCTGCGCGCGCCATTGGCCGCAGAAAGCGATTTTTTTGTCCGCTCAGGCGCATCTGCGACCGTTCTATGCCGGCTTTGGCTTTGTGGCGGCCGGTGAGGTCTACGACGAAGACGGTATTGCGCATATTGATATGCGGTCTGCACGCTGAGCGTGTTGGCATCGCCCTGAAACGCAAAACCCGCGGCTGACGCCTACGGGTTGTTTGAATAGCGTTCAGCCAAAGTCAACTGGCTGAATTAGAGATTTTGCTGCCTAATTTCTCCACGTCCTGACCAAAACCGCGCGTGGTATTGCAACCACTTAGCGTTGCTGCCATCAGCAGGGATACCAGTATTAATTTCGTCAATCTCATCATCGTTACCAGCAGGGTTGTACATCACTACACTTTGTCATAACACTGGGCAGAAATTCAATCTCAGCAACCCCGAAAAGGTTGATATTTATCATCTTAGTCAGCCTGAGGGTGGGTGGTGGCGCGTAGGGGATGTTAATCGGGTATGGCCTACCCACGGATGAAGGCGGTGCATTACTGTTCTTCCGCCAGAAACAGCTCCAGCAGCGAATTCAAAAACAGCTTGCCGTGTTCGGTAATCTGCCAGTGCGTGGCGGATTCAATCAGATAGCCCTGTGCCAGCGCTTGATCCAATTGCGCGCGAATGATGCTTTCATCCAACCCGGTGTAAGCGGTGAAATCGCCGCGCGGCGCGGCTTCCAGCAGACGAAAACGGTTCATGAAAAACTCAAAAGGCCGGTCTTCGTTCGCTACGTCATGCTGCCTGTCCAGATAATTGCCCTGCATGTAACCGCGCGGATGGCGGGTTTTTACCGTACGCAAAATGCGCCCGTCGCTGAAGGTAAGCTTGCCGTGCGCGCCACAGCCGATCCCCAGATAGTCGCCAAAACGCCAGTAGTTGAGATTGTGCCGGCATTGATAACCGGGTTTGGCATAGGCCGAGGTTTCGTATTGCTGATAACCCGCGGCGCTGAGTAACCGGTGGCCCTGCTCATAAATGTCCCACAGCGCGTCATCGTCCGGCAGCGTCGGCGGGCGCGAGCTGAACAGCGTGTTGGGCTCGATGGTCAGTTGATACCACGATAAATGGGGCGGACTCAGCGCGATGGCCTGACGCAGATCGTCCAGCGCGTTTTCAAGCGATTGATCCGGCAGCCCGTGCATCAGGTCGAGGTTAAAACTGCGCAGCCCCAGCCCGGCGGCCAGCTTAGCCGCGCGTTTGGCCTCGTTCGGGCCGTGAATACGTCCCAGCCGGGTCAGCTTTTGTGAATCGAAGCTTTGCACGCCGATGGAAATGCGGTTGATGCCCGCCCGTTGATAGCCGCTGAAACGATCGGCCTCGACCGTACCCGGATTGGCTTCCATGGTGATTTCGGCATCCGGCGTCAGCGCCAGCCGCGCCCGCACGCCGTCCAGCAGCCATTGCATGGCTGGCGCGCTCAGCAGGCTCGGCGTGCCGCCGCCGATAAAAATCGAATGCAGCGCCCGGCCGCCAGTCAGCGGCAGATCGGCATCAAGGTCGGCCAGCAGATGTTCAACATATTCCTGATGCGGCACATCGCCTTTCAGCGCGTGTGAATTGAAATCGCAATAGGGACATTTCTGCACACACCAGGGAATATGGATGTACAGGCTGAGCGGCGGCCGTTTAAGCATGTCGCAGGGCATCCAGCAATAAACGCAACGCCTGACCGCGGTGGGAGCGGGCGTTCTTCTCTTCAGGCGTGAGCTCGGCGGACGTTTTGCCCAGTGCCGGCACGAAGAAGATCGGATCGTAACCAAAACCGCCCACGCCCGCGGGTTGATGCGTCAATACCCCTTTCCAGCGACCGTGGCACACCAGCGGAGTAGGATCTTGCGCATGGCGCAGATAGACCAACACGCAGTGAAAGCTGGCGCCGCGCTGTGCGTCAGGCACATCTTTCAGGGTATGCAGCAGCTTATCCAGATTTTGCCGATCGCTGGCGTCAGCACCGGCATAGCGTGCGGAATAAATACCCGGCGCGCCGCCCAGCGCATCCACCGCCAGCCCGGAGTCGTCCGCAATGGCGGGCAAGCCGGTAATTTGCGCGGCATGACGCGCCTTCAGGATCGCATTCTCAATAAACGTCAGCCCCGTTTCTTCGGCGGAATCGACCCCCAGTTCGGTTTGAGCCACGATATCCAGGCCAAAGTTTGCCAGCAGACTGGCGAGTTCGCGCACTTTACCGGGGTTGCCGGTCGCCAAAACCACTTTTTGCATGCTGTTTTCCTGCGTCTTTATTGAATGAGTTCCGCGACTTCAGCCGGGATAGTTTGCGGGTTGATGATTTTAATCTGTTTATGCCGCCCAAGTTCACCTTTTTCGATAACGACCTGACTTTTGGCGACACGGAATTGTTTGGCGAGGAATTTGGTCAGATGGGCGTTGGCCTGCCCATCGACCGGCGGGGCGGTCACGGCGACTTTCAGTTCGTCGCCGTGCAGCCCGATAATCTGATCGCGACTGGCTTTCGGCTGAATATACAGCCGAATCACCAGATCGTCATGTTGGCGGACGACGGCGCTCACAGCAGGAACCACAGTCCCGGAAACAGATCCATACCCAGATAATTGAGCAAATACAGGATCAGGATCACCACCATGGCGGAGAAATCGATGCCGCCCATCGCCGGGATAACGCGGCGGATCGGCGCCATAAAGGGTTCAGTCAACTGATGCAGCAGATACTCGACCGGGCTGCGGCCCTGGCTTATCCAGCTCATCAGCGAGCGAATAATCACCACCCAGAAAATCAGGTAGCCCGCCGATTTGATCAGGGAGAGTAAACCGACCAGCAGATTCATCGGGCTGAGCGACAGCGCCCCCACCTGAATCAGCAGCAGCAACGGATACTTGATGGTAGTCAGAACAAACGCCAGCAGCAGCGAGGCGCTGTCAATCGGACCCAATGACGGCAGAATGCGGCGCAACGGTCCGACAATCGGCTGGGTGATTTTGACCACAAATTGCGACAGCGGATTATAAAAGTCGCTGCGCGACCACTGCATCCAGATGCGCAACAGCAATACCATCACATAAAGGTCAACCAGCGTTTTGACCAGAAAAGTCAGGGTGAGCATAGATACGTCAGTTCCTTATTAAGAGTAAACGGGCGGATGATTAACGCGGTGCGTTAAAAAAGCTTTTCCATTTCCTGTGCGCGGTTGACGGCGGCCTGCATCGCAGCGGACACCGTTTGCGTCAACTGGCGCTCGTTGAATACCTGTAGCGCTTGTGCCGTGGTGCCCCCTTTGGACGTCACATTTTCGCGCAGCGTTGACAGCGGCGTATCGGGGTTCGCTTCAACCAGCGCGGCGGCGCCGGTTGCCGCCTGCTGCACCAACAGACGCGCGGTATCCTGATCGAATCCCTGACGCATCGCTTCCTGCTGCATGGCCTCCATAAACAGGAAGAAATAGGCGGGCGCGCTGCCCGCCGCGGCGATAACCCCGTTAATGCCGGATTCATTCTCGACCCAGCATACTTTGCCAACGCTTTCCATCAGCCCGGCGGTGAATGCCCGATCGGTTTCACTGACGACGGCAGGCGCATACAGCCCGCTCATGCCTTTGCCCACCAGCGAGGGCGTATTGGGCATAATGCGCACGATATTCAGTTGCTCGCCTAACAGCGCCTGAAAACGGGCGATGCTGATACCGGCGGCAATCGACAGCACCAGCTTGCCGGTGAAATCCACCTGTGGCCGTAACGCTTCGCACACGCTCGCCATCAACTGTGGCTTGACGGCCAGCACAATGACGTCCGCTTCCTGCGCGCAACGTGCGTTATCGTCGCTGCTGGTCACGCCATATCGGGCCGCCAGGACGTCACGATGTTTGCCGGAAGGCGCGCATACGCTGACCTTACTGGCGGGGTAGCCCCCTTCAATTAATCCGGCGACAATGGCCTGCGCCATATTCCCGGCGCCAATAAACGTTATTTTACGTTGTTGCATCTGAATTCTCGCTGATTACCGTGTTTTGCGAAAGGCGGTACTGTGATTCGGGCTATGCGGCTGAATAATCGCGCGCGCCGAAAATGGCCGTGCCGATCCGCACCAGTGTACTGCCTGCGGCGATGGCCGCTTTCATATCATCGGTCATCCCCATCGATAAGGTATCAATGTGGGGATAGTGTAATGCCAACTGTTTGAACAGGTCATCCATTCGCCGGAAAACGTCAAGCTGAAGCTGATAATCCGTTTCCGGCGCCGGGATAGCCATCAAACCACGCAGGCGTAGATTCGGCAAGTCGGCGACGCTGGCGGCCAGTCCGGTGAGTTCTTCAATCATGATGCCGGACTTGCTCTCTTCGTTGCTGATATTGATCTGCAACAGAACGTTTAACGGCGGCAGCGAGGCAGGACGCTGTTCACTCAGACGCTGGGCGATGCGCAGGCGATCGACGGTATGAAACCAGTCAAAATGTTCCGCCACCAGCCGACTCTTATTCGACTGGAGCGGGCCGATAAAGTGCCATTCCAACGGCGTATCCGGCCGGTTTTCCCGAAAGTAACGGATTTTGTCCACGCCTTCCTGAACATAGTTTTCGCCAAACGCCCGTTGTCCGGCGTTGATCGCCTCTTCGATGGCCGTCACAGGTTTGGTTTTACTGACTGCAAGCAGCGTAACTTTCTCTGGCGCCCTTGCGCACCGTTGCGCGGCCGTTGCGATCTGCTGGCGGATGTCCTGTAGATTCTGCTGGATAGTGGTCATAGTGATTCAGGAGGTTAATTTATGGATGTGGGTGAATGGGTGGCGCTTAGTGTAAAACATAATGCCTCGGATCTGCACCTGTGTAGCGGACATCCTCCGGTGCTGCGCGTTGATGGCCGACTTCGGTCTGAAAATACCTTACCACGTTTGTGTGCTGAACAACTGGAACAATGGTGTGCGGCGTGGCTGTCGACGGCCCAACAACGGCAACTGCGGCGGTCAGGGCAGGTTGACGGCGCGCAGACGCTGGCGGACGGCCAGCGTCTGCGGGTTAACGTTTTTCGTCAGCGCCACGGGCTCTCTGTCGCGCTGCGGCTCATTCCCTCATCCCACTTCTCTCTGGCCGCGCTGCGGGCGCCTGCGATCCTCTCCGAACTGATTGAGCGGCAGGATGGGTTGGTTTTAGTGACGGGGGCGACGGGGAGCGGGAAATCCACTACGCTGGCGGCGATGATTGCCGCCCTGAACGAACGGCATGCCCGCCATGTCATCACGCTGGAAGATCCGATCGAGTTTATCCACGCCAGCCGGCAGTGCCTGGTTCAGCAGCGACAAATCGGCCAACACAGCGCATCGTTTGCACAAGCGTTGCGTGCCGCGCTGCGTGAAGATCCCGATGTTATTCTGCTGGGAGAATTACGCGATACTGAAACTATCCGGCTGGCACTGACCGCGGCGGAAACCGGTCATCTGGTGCTCGCCACTCTGCATACCCGTAGCGCGGCGCAGGCGGTCGACAGGCTGATTGATGTGTTCCCCGGCGAGGAAAAAGCCTTTGTTCGCAGCCAACTGGCGGCGTGTTTACAGGCGGTGGCGGCGCAGAAACTATTGCCGATGCCGCAAGGGGGAAGGGTGGCGTTGTTTGATGTGTTGACCGCGACCCCGGCGGTCAGCAATCTGATTCGGGAAGGTAAAAGCCACCAGTTGCCCAGCCTGATACAGACCGGGGCGCAGGCGGGCATGCAGACCTTTGAGCAAAGCTGGCAGCAGCGCCGCCGGGAGGGGTTGCTGGAGTGACGGCCTGCGTGCCTTATCTGTCGGCGCGATACGTTGGGGGCCAGTGGCTGGCCCTGCCGGTTATTTCACGCAATTACGCCCCTGTCGTTTGGCGGCGTACAGGTTTTCGTCCGCACGTTGAATCCAGTCATCCACCGAGGCAAAGTCCGGGCGCCAGGGCGCGATGCCCATGCTGACCGTAAATTTCAGCGTTTTCTGTTCATACGACAACGAATGCTGTTCAACCCGCTTGCGGATGCGCTCTATGATCGTCAGCGCCGTTTTGTAAGAGACATTTCTGAGCAGAAGAATAAACTCTTCGCCGCCAATGCGGGCGACCAGATCGTCATTACGCAGTGATAATCGCATCAAACCCGCCAGTTCCTTGAGCACCGCGTCACCCGCTAAATGGCCGTATTTGTCGTTTATTTTCTTGAAAAAATCGATATCCAGCAGTGCCAGGCAGCTTTTTTTTACGTTGACGTTCCGTTGGCTGGACTGAAAAAACGCGTTGGCTTGCTCAAAAAAATTGCTGCGGTTGGGTAGCCCGGTAAGATAATCATGACCGGCATTGAAACGCAGCGTTTCTTCTGTTCGCCTGCGTTCATCTTCCAGATCGCGGGCGTGAATGATGATGCCCAGCGTTTTCACCAACGGAGCCAGCAGGTCAATCAGATTTTGGTCATAGCCACTTGGACGATTCGCCAACGCTATCATGCCGATAGGCTTGCCATTGTGGGTGATGGGAATAGCGAGAAACGAGTATAGCGGCGGGTGTCCGGTCGGAAAACCCTGGCCGGCCGGGTGAGTCGCCAGATTGTTGGTACAGACCACCGTGTTGTGGGTGACGGCATGGCCAAACAGATTGTCGAGCTGGCGGAATACCAGTCCGCCATGGGTTTTACGCTGCCGGTTATACCATGCCCGTATTTTTTTATCCCATGACAGGTTGGAGATAGAGGGAATAAAGAGGGCCTTGCCTTTTTTATCTTCCAGCACTTTGGCGATAAAGCCAAATTCGCTGTTTGTCACATTCAGCAGGCGGGAAAACACTTTATCACAGGCGGAAGGCAAATCGTGATCGAGAAGAAAACTGTCGTGCGCGGAGAGCAGAATATCGAGAATCGCGCCTTGCTGTTCAGCTTTTTTTTCCGTCTGAACATTTTGCGTTATATTCTGGGCGTATTTAATGACTTTGCTAATATTGCCATGATCATCCATTATCGGATTGTAAGTAGCCTGTATCCAAAGCGACATATTATTTTTTCCCAGACGGTGAAAGCGACCGCTAATAGATTGGCCGCGCCGTAATGTCCTCCAGAACTTTTTGTATTCCGATGATTGAAGATAGGCTTCTTCGTATAATAATTTGTGATGCTCTCCAAGTAATTCCTCGCGTTTATAGCCTGTTAGCGTGAGGTAATTATCGTTGACATGAATGATGTATCCTTCCCGATCAAATTCAATCACACACTGTGAATTATCGATGGCTTCTAATTTTATGCGGTGCTCGGTCGTGAAATATTTTTGCCGGGTAATATCCAGCGCCAGTTCAATGATTCCGATGTTTTGGCCGTGGTCATCGACAATCGGCGTATAGGCGGCATGAATCCAAATTGGATCGCCGTGCCGGGTTCGGCGTTTGAATTCCCCGAAGCGGATATCGCCATTAATCACGCTGGGCCAGAAATGGTCGTGCTCCTGCCGCTGTTGTTCGAGTAAAAATGTCTTGTGGTGCTGATTGATAATCTCGGCTTTGTCGAAGCCTAACATGTTGCAAAAACAGGTGTTCGCTTCGACCAACCTGCCGAATGGATCGAACTCGGCGATAGCGTACGCTTTATCCAGCGCCACCAATTTGTCCTGACTGTAAAGTCGGGTAATCAAATCAGTATCCGATAGTTGACTATTCATGTTCATCTTTAATCTCTACCTAATTATTCCTGCCACAATATTTATTCAATATATTACTCTGTATTCGGCCGAGAATAACGCTCAAGCGAATGCATGGAATGACGGTGAACCGCCTGAATGCCCCTTTCTTTTTTGAATTGAAGATTATTTTAATTTTGTATCCCAAAAGCACGCATTATGCGTATTCCACAGCAGACGTTTGGAAAACGTTGGAGAATCGCTTTTAATTTATTTGAGAGTATAACGCAGGAATTTTTTTTTGTGGCTTAGATCGATTTTTTATTAAATTTATCTTTTCCCTTATCCAATTTTTTCTATCCATTCCGATCCGGACGTGGCAAACGGTAGCGGCATCCGGGCGTCAACCGGATGCCTGGCTTCTAATCCTGATAGCTGAATTGCTCCGGCGTCCGGCGCATAATAACCTTACCGCCACGAATCGACACGCTGGCTTTGGCCTGGCGGCGTATGGCTTCGTAGTCATTCTCGGCGTCCAGTATCACCAGATTGGCCGGGCGGCCGACGACAATACCGTATCTCTCACCCAGATTCATCGCTTTGGCACTGTTATCGGTGACAAAATCGAGGCAGCGTTGCAAATCTTCATAGCCCATCATATGGCAGATATGCAATCCGGCATCCAGCACGCGCAGAATGTTGCCGTTTCCAAGCGGATACCACGGATCTTTGATGGAGTCCTGTGCGAAGCAGACATTCATGCCCGCGCGGTCGAGTTCGGCTACCCGGGTTACGCCGCGTCGTTTGGGGAAGGTCTCGAAACGTCCTTGCAGGTGAATACTTTCGGTTGGGCAGGAAACAAAATGGATCTCCGACATTTTAAGCAAGCGGAACAGCTTATAGCAGTAGGCGTTGTCGTAAGAGCCCATGGCCACCGTATGGCTGGCTGTGACCCGATGTCCCATCCGACGCACCCGCGCTTCTTCAGCCAATACTTCCAGAAAGCGTGATTGGGCGTCATCGGTTTCGTCACAGTGTACGTCTACCAGGCAACCGGTGCGTTCGGCCAGGTCCATCAGGAACTTGATGGAACTCACCCCCTGATCGCGGGTGTTCTCGAAATGGGGAATACCGCCGACCACATCGGCGCCCATTTCAATGGCGCGCATCATCAATTGGCGTCCGTTGGCAAAGGACTCAATGCCTTCCTGCGGGAAAGCCACAATTTGCAAATCAATCAGATCGCGCGCTTCCTGCTTCACCTCCAGCATGGCTTTCAGCGCCGCCAGGCTGGGATCGGTAACGTCAATATGCGTTCGCACATGCTGAATACCGTGATCGCGCAGCATACCGATGGCGGTGTGCGCCCGGCGTTTGGTGTCGTCGTGGGTGATGCTGGCCTTGCGCTGGCCCCAGCGTTCAATGCCTTCAAACAGCGTGCCGCTCATGTTCCATTCCGGTTCACCCGCAGTCAGCGCGGCATCCAGATGAATATGCGGCTCGACCAGCGGAGGAATGACCAACCGGCGGTTGGCGTCGATCGCATCGCGGTTTTCCGCCGCGGTTAAGTACTCAGTCTGGGCATCAATCGAACCAATCAACCCGCTATCTAAGGTGATAGTGAAAAGTCCGTTTCGCCGACGAAGCGCGGCATTGATAATTTTCATAAAAACTCCCGCTGTTGTGTATTTGACCTGCGCCAGATAAGCAAGGCGACGGACGCATTTAAACAAAATAGCGGATTGACTGGCCTGACTGCCGTTCAATCCGCTGTAGACGCAGGTTTAGCGTATTCCGGCGAATCGCCAGGCGTTCCACTGCCTTGATGAGATTACCGTTCTCTTGCTGTATGGCATCCCGTGTTACCAGCAACAGTGCCGGTTTTTTACGATGTTCGTCAAATAAATATCCCAGGGTTTTTTTCATAAACCGGGTGCTCAAACGACAACCGGCGTGAGCTGTTTGAGCACCCGGTTCGCCGTAGGCGCGCATACCTTTAGCGGGGCGTGGGATCTCGGCGACATGGCGTACCCGGCCGGATTCGCTAAATGCAGTTCGATAGGGTGGCGCGATTTGCGAACCCGATGAATCATGGCGAGCCACATCATTTATTATCGTTAAAATAACAGCTAACACTTAGCATCACTGCCAATAAAAATATTTTAACTAGACCGCTAATTATTAATGCATTTTTTCTGTTAATTTTGTTAAAAGTCATATTTTCCCGGATGAAATTTTGACGCTGAAATAACAGTTTTTAGGTGGTTTGATTAAAGCGTATTTTAGATTTTGAAATGGAAAAATGAATATTCGCATCGATTAGCGTTAACAAACAATGGGTTACCTCTTCCGGCTGCGGCACGCATCCGTCAATCGACAATAAACATCAGCAAGACCAGGAAACGAAAATTTTATTTATAATTCAATCAGCCACCTGGAACTTCATGACAACATCAGTATTTTCATCTGTCACAATATAGGGATGAGAGAGATATCTTTGTTTTTTAAGATGTGGATATTTATATTATTTAGAACATAAAAGAAATGTTTAATCTCATCAGGCCGCCGGGCGGTGAAAATGGTTGCCCGAAAACATCCGGAAGCATTTCCCGAATGCTTCCGGATTAGGGATAGTTACACCTGAAATACCGCCATTGAACGCATGAGTTGCCGGGATTGTTCTTCCAGCGATTGGGTGGTGGTTGAAAACGATTTCACCAGTTGCGTATTTTGCTGCGCCGCTTTGTCGATTTGGGTGAAGGCGATATTGACCTGTTCAATGCCCCGGTGCTGCTCTTGTGTCGCACTGGAGATATTTTTCATCAATTGCGTGATCTGGGTGATCGCCTCATCCATTTCGTTCATGGTTTCGCCTGCGCGCGCAGCCAGATTTAGCCCTTCTGAAATGCGTGTTTGCGAATCAGCGATCAGGGCGCGGATCTCTTTGGCGGCCTGTGCGCTGTGCTGCGCCAGATTGCGGACCTCGCCGGCGACGACGGCGAATCCCCGGCCCTGTTCGCCCGCGCGGGCCGATTCCACCGAAGCGTTCAGCGCCAGAATATTGGTCTGGAAGGCGATGCCGTCAATCATGCCGAGAATGTCATTAATCCGTTTGGCGCTGGCGTCGATTTCGTGCATTTTTTCAATGACATTACCGACGGATTCACTGCTGAGACTGCTGGTATCCGCTGCGGAATTGGCGATCTGATGCGCCAATTCCGCATGTTCGGCGTTGTTTTTCACGGTTGCGCTCAGTTGCTCCATGCTGGCCGCGGTTTGCTCCAGCGACGCGGCGGACTCTTCAGTTCGCTGGGAAAGATGGATATTGCTTTCAAAGAGTGCGTGGCTGGCATGGTCGATCTGGGTGCTGGCGTCACGCACCTGGCTGACGGAGTCCAACAGCGCCCCTTGCATACGGCCGATGGCGTCGTTAAGCCGCCCCAATTCATTACTGCCGCCCAGCATCAGGCGATGCGTCAGATCGCCCGTGGCGACGCGCTCCAGTTGCTCAATGGCGAAATCCAGCGGTTTTAACAGCATGTGCCGCAGCGCTAGCCAGGCAAGGCCGGCCAGCGCGACCGACAGCAGACAGGAAATCGCGATCAGCAGCAGCATCAATCGTTCATTGTGTTCCGCGAGCGCGAGCCGCTGTTCGGAGAGTTGTTGCGCATGCATCCGGAAAGCCTGAATGGATTGATCGAAAGCATCGCTCAACGGGCCGAGCTGCTTTTCGAGCACGTCGTAATATTCGTCGGTGTATTGTTTTTGCAGAGCGTTCAGCATCGGCGTCATACCCTGGTCGAGGTAGGCCTGATAGGTTTTTTGTACGTCCTGCGCTAGCCCGAATCTTTGGGTATCCGGCTTGACGGAGGCCATCACGTGAGTGATTTCCTGTTGGGACTGGCGCAGATTTTTTTCCACGATCCCTGTTTCCTGCGTGCCCTCTTCAAGCCGGCCCATTTCAATTTTTCTGACGGCCAGCGTTGCCGATGCTCTGGCCCTGAGCGTGAGATTATATCCGTTCATCAGGCTACTGAGCTCGGTTCCCTGAATTTGGTTCAGCGCCAGCAGCGCTTCCTTGTCCTTTTTAATCGCCAGAATGCCCATACCGCTGACGATAAGCAGCAGCAGGGTTGCTAATAACAATAATGTCAGTAATCCGGTGCGAATAGAGATATTTTTCAGGCCCATCGTTTCCCTTTTCCTTGTGTGTGCAGCATTAAAGCGACAACAGTCGTAAACTTGCCGACCCGTTAAACGTTGCGTTGTTTCCGAGGCGGTGAATAAAACAGAAAATACGAGGTTACTTCTGTGGAAGCATACTTGATGACGGTAAGACAAAGATAAAATTAAAAATATATGGTAAATCGGAAAAGCCGGCACGATCGGGTTCCCTGTCCGCCGGTTAGGGATTCTGCGCCTGGGCCAGCCGTGGGATGGGCGCTAAGCGCATTGTTGCGCTGTTCCTGAAATCGTTATTTAAAAGAGATAGCCGGTTCTGGCAATATCGGATGGCAAACCAATAGACATGCCGGTCAAATAAACCGACCTCCGAGTGTGGCGGCCGGGCCGGTTTCCCCTGGGAGAATAGCGGATGAAAACTGCGCTGGCGTTGCGTCATGTTCACTTTGAAGATTTGGGCATTCTGGAAGCATTCTTACACAAACGCGGCTACCTCTGCCGTTATCTTGATCCGGCGGTGGACGATCTGTCGACGGTCGACCTCGTTGATTACGATTTGCTGGTGGTATTGGGCGGGCCGATTGGCGCGTTCGATCATGAGACGTACCCCTTTTTAGTCGCGGAGTTGGACCTGATCCGTCAGCGGCTGGAGAGTAAAAAGCCTGTGCTGGGGATTTGCCTGGGGGCGCAACTGATGGCCCGGGCGCTGGGTAAGCGCGTGGCGCCAATGGGCGTCAAAGAAATCGGCTTTAGCCCTTTGACGCTCACGCCCGCCGGAGCGCGCTCGGCGCTATCCGCACTGGATGGCAAGGCGGTTCTGCACTGGCACGGCGATCGGTTCGAGGTTCCCGACCAGGCGCAACTGCTGGCCGGAACCTCCGTTTGCCCGCATCAGGCGTTTGCGATTGGCGATTATGCGTTGGGGTTGCAGTTTCATCTGGAAGTCTCCCCCAGAAATCTTGCCTACTGGCTGGTGGGGCACGCCTGTGAACTGGGACAGGCAGGCATCGATCCGCGTTTATTACGGGAACAGGCGGAGCGTCACTGCGCGGAACTGGCCGATGCAGCCTATCGCATGATGGATAATTGGCTGACGCAGTGTGAGACGGCCCAATAAACCCGGTCTATCCCCTTCATCCTTCAAGTGGCCTGCGCGTTGGCTTCGCTCGCTCATCCCATTGTTTACTGGTGTCCGCTTCAGGGGATGCGTTGCGTCGCCGCCTGCCAGCAACGCGAATTATTCAGGGATATGACATTCAGGAACGATCGCCGATAAAATCGTACCTGCGTGAACCAAATCGTATTGTGAATAACCGTGGATCGCCGCGTTATGCTTTGCCATTGTCGGCTTTTTTAATGCGCGCGCTTGATAAATGATCATATTTATCAAGCGCTGACTCATGCTCCCTTTCATTGTATTCATCATAACGCCAGCGCTGGCACAACCTTTGCTCTATGGGTTTTGAACATTGAAACCAGAATGCATGGCTTTTTAACGTTTATTTAAACAGAGGTGTGTGATGACGCGGAAATTAGCGATTTATGGCAAGGGCGGGATTGGTAAATCAACCACCACCCAAAATACAGCGGCGGCATTGGCTTATTTTCATGGAAAAAAGATTTTTATTCACGGTTGCGATCCGAAAGCGGATTCGACCCGTTTAATATTGGGAGGGAAACCGCAGGAAACATTAATGGATGTATTACGCGATCAGGGCGCAGAAAAGGTCACCAACGATATGGTGGTGAAAAAAGGCGTGTTTGATATTCGTTGTGTCGAGTCTGGCGGTCCAGAGCCGGGCGTGGGCTGCGCGGGTCGTGGCGTTATTACCGCTATCGATTTGATGGAGAATAATAAAGCCTATACCGATGATTTAGATTTTATTTTCTTTGATGTGTTGGGGGATGTGGTCTGCGGCGGGTTCGCCATGCCGATTCGCGATGGCAAGGCGCAGGAGGTCTATATCGTGGCTTCCGGTGAAATGATGGCGATCTACGCGGCCAACAATATATGCAAAGGGCTGGTGAAGTATGCCAAACAGAGCGGCGTCCGCCTCGGCGGTATTATCTGCAACAGCCGTAATGTGGATGGCGAAAAAGCGTTTCTGGAGGAATTTACCGCCGCCATCGGCACGAAAATGATCCATTTTGTGCCGCGTGACAATATTGTACAAAAAGCGGAATTTAATAAAAAAACGGTGACGGAATTTGAGCCGGAAGCGAATCAGGCAAAAGAGTATTGCGAATTAGGCCACAAGATTATTGAAAATAAAGACCTGGTTATTCCTCGCCCGTTAACCATGGATCAGTTGGAATCCATGGTGGTTAAATATGGTCTGGCCGACTGATCGTTCGTTGTTCTGAATAAATGCCGCATGCGGCTTTATTGATGATTTTCATTTAGCGTGGGGAATATATTATGCCTTACCATGAATTTGACTGTAGTCAGTGTATTCCTGAAAGGAAACAGCATGCGGTCGTAAAAGGCCCGGGTGAAGATTTAACGTCGGCGTTGCCGCTGGGATATTTAAATACCATTCCGGGCAGTATTTCCGAGCGCGGTTGCGCCTATTGCGGGGCGAAGCATGTCATCGGCACGCCGATGAAAGATGTGATTCACCTCAGTCACGGGCCGGTCGGCTGTACTTACGATACCTGGCAGACAAAACGCTATATCAGCGACAATGATAACTTCCAGCTTAAATATACGTTCGCCACGGATATGAAAGAAAAACATATCGTGTTCGGCGCGGAAGGCATCCTGAAGAAAAATATCATTGAAGCCTTTGACGCGCATCCGGCCATTAAACGTATGACGATTTATCAGACCTGCGCTTCGGCGCTGATTGGCGATGATATTGCCGCCGTTGCGCAGGAAGTGATGGATGAGCGGCCCGAGGTGGATATTTTTGTCTGCAACTCGCCCGGCTTCGCGGGGCCGAGTCAGTCTGGCGGCCATCATAAAATCAATATTGCCTGGATTAACCAGAAGGTGGGCACGGTCGAGCCGACAATCACCAGCGACTACGTCATTAACTACGTCGGCGAATACAACATTCAGGGCGATCAAGAAGTGATGGTCGATTACTTTAAACGGATGGGCATTCAGGTGCTGTCCACCTTTACCGGCAATGGCGCCTATGACGACCTGCGGGCCATGCACCGGGCGCACCTGAACGTGCTGGAGTGCGCGCGCTCAGCGGAATATATCTGTAATGAACTGCGGGTGCGCTACGACATTCCGCGTCTGGATATCGACGGATTCGGTTTCGTGCCTCTCGCGGACTCGTTGCGTAAAGTCGGTCTGTTTTTCGGCATTGAAGATCGGGCGCAGGCGATTATTGATGAAGAGATCGCTCGCTGGAAACCGGAACTGGACTGGTATAAAGCCCGTCTGAAAGGGAAGAAAGTTTGTTTGTGGCCGGGCGGTTCTAAACTGTGGCACTGGGCGCATGTCATTCATGAGGAGATGGGCGTTGAAGTGGTGTCGGTCTATACCAAATTCGGCCATCAGGGGGATATGGAAAAAGGCATTGCCCGCTGCGAGGCCGGGGCGCTGGCCATTGATGATCCCAATGAGTTGGAGTCGCTTGAAGCCATGTACCGGCTGAAGCCGGACGTCATCTTTACCGGCAAACGTCCGGGTGAAGTCGCAAAGAAAATCCGCGTGCCCTATCTGAATGCTCACGCCTACCACAATGGCCCCTATAAAGGATTTGAAGGGTGGGTGCGTTTTGCCCGTGATATTTACAACGCCATTTATTCACCGATTCACCAGTTGGCCAAGCTGGACATCAGTCAGGACGAGATCCCGACCGATCGCGGTTTCGTCACCGCCAGGATGCTTTCCGACGCCAGCCTGAGCGATGAGATGCGCAACGCGCCGGATTTGCGTGAATACAGCGGCGGTTATGACAGCGTATCCAAACTGCGCGAACGGGTTTATCCCACGTTTGCGGCGGATCAATCCTCCTTAGCCGTTGGCGGGTAAGGGGGCGTTATGAGCAATCCAAATGAGACGAAGGTTGACGCGCTGGTGGACTACATCATGAAGAACTGCCTCTGGCAGTTCCACTCCAGGGCATGGGATCGCGAAAAGCAAAACGCCGGTATTTTGCTGAAAACGCAGCAACTGCTGTGCGATGAGCCGGTGGATCTGAGCACCCCGGCCGATCGCTGCTATTGGGTGGACGCGGTGGTGCTGGCGGATGCGTACCGATCGCGTTTCCCCTGGCTTAACGACATGGATCACGACGCGATTCGTGTGCTGATGAAGGCACTGCATGAGCGGATGGATTATTTGACGATCACCGGGTCGCTGAACGCAGAGCTCACCGACCAACGTTATTAAGAGGTGCCTGATATGTCTTGTGAATTGAAAGCCAAAGATCGCGCCGGCGTGATCAATCCGATCTTTACCTGCCAGCCAGCCGGGGCGCAGTACGCCAGTATCGGCATTAAAGACTGTATCGGGATCGTACATGGCGGGCAGGGATGCGTCATGTTTGTCCGTTTGCTGATCTCCCAGCACCTGAAGGAAAGTTTTGAAATTGCCTCGTCTTCCGTCCACGAGGACGGGGCGGTTTTCGGTGCGCTGGATCGCGTGGAGCAGGCAGTGGATGTGTTGCTGATGCGTTATCCCCATGTGAAGGTGATCCCCATCATCACCACCTGTTCCACCGAAGTGATCGGCGACGATGTGGACGGGGTGGTGATCAAGCTGAACGAGGGACTGTTAAAGGAGAAGTTCGCCGATCGCGAGATCCATCTTATTCCAATCCATTCCCCCAGTTTTGTCGGCAGCATGGTCAGCGGCTATGACGTGGCGGTAAGAGATTTCATCAAATACTTCGCCAAAAAAGGGGAGCCAAACGGCAAGCTGAATGTGATTACCGGCTGGGCCAATCCCGGCGACGTGACGGCCATTAAACATTTGCTGACGGAAATGGACATTGATGCAACGGTGCTGTTTGAAATCGAGGCGTTTGACTCGCCGCTGATGCCTTCCGGCAATACGGTATCACACGGCAATACCACCATCGAGGATCTGACCAGTACGGCCAACGCGCTTGGCACTCTCGTACTGAATCGATACGAAGGCGCAAAAGCGGCCGGCTATCTGGAAGAGACGTTTAATGTCCCGGCCCTCATCGGGCCTTCGCCCATTGGTATTCGCAATACGGATACCTTTTTGCAGAACCTGAAAAAAATGACGGGTAAACCGATCCCGCCTTCACTGGTGCGCGAGCGGGGGATTGCCATCGATGCGCTCACCGATCTGGTTCATATGTTCCTTGCGGATAAAAAAGTGGCTATTTACGGTAATCCCGATCTGGTGATTGGCCTGGCGGAGTTTTGTCTGGATTTGGAAATGAAGCCCGTACTGCTGCTGCTGGGGGATGACAACGCCAGCTACGGCAGCGATCCCAGAGTGACGGCGTTGCAGGAAAAAGTGAGTTTCGGCATGGAGATTGTCACCAACGCCGATCTGTGGGAGCTGGAAAATCGCATTACTCAGCAGTCGCTGGAACTGGATCTGATTCTTGGTCATTCCAAAGGGCGGTTTACCGCGATTGATAACCAGATCCCCATGGTCAGGGTGGGGTTTCCGACCTATGACCGCGCCGGGTTGTATCGTTATCCTGTGGTCGGCTACGCGGGGGCGACCTGGCTGGCGGAGCAGATGGCCAACGCCCTGTTTACGGATATGGAGTACAAGAAAAATAAAGAGTGGATTCTGAACGTCTGGTAACGGCGTTTTCAGTAAAAATCGATCTTGCCCGGTCGTTGATTGCCGGACAAGGCTCCGTGATGTTTTGCCTGAGCGGGATCTTGCCATGTCGACATATCTTTTTGAGAAGGATGAAGAGCGGTTTACGCGCTGTCGTCAGGATGCGCAGAGCTATCACCGGCGGGCGGTGCTGTTTGCTGAACAGCAACAGTCGCCCAGTCTGGTATTTAACGTGGCGGCGATAGCGGTTGAAAACTATTTGATCGCGCTGTGCGCGCGGCATGGAACGATGCCGTTTAACCATAATTATACCAGCCTGCTGGCGGCCGTGGCGGAGTTGATGCCGTTGCCTGAAGCGCTATGCGAGGGAATTCGTCATCTGGACAGCATCTTCGGCATTTGCTCGGTGGATAATTACCACCACGGCACGCCCGGCATCGCAGACAAAGAGGCGATTTTGACTATCTGCCATGTGCTTTCAGCCCTGCTGGATGCGGCGGAATAACCGGGAGTTAGCATGATAGTGACAGGAAAACACCCTCCGCACGGGGACATGCGCCGGGATGACCGGGAAATTACCGATGCGCGGGAAATCGAACAGATTATTCAGGCTGCCAGGGTGATGTACCTGGGGTTGTCCAGTGACGATATTCCTTTTGTCGTTCCGGTGTTTTACGCCTGGGATGGACAGGCGCTCTATTTTCATTCGGCAAGAAGCGGGACCAAAATCGAGATCATGAAACGCAATAACAAGGTCTGTTTCGTGATATCCGTCGATCAGGGCGTGATTGACGATGCGATGGTGTGTAATTTCGAGGCCCGTCACCGTACGGTGATCGGTCTCGGCGAAGCCGTCTTTATCGAAGATGAAGAAGAAAAAATAACGGCGCTGAGCCGCATTGTGGAGCGCTTTACGACGCGGCCATCTGGTTTCCCGGCCGCCAACCTCAAAGCCACACAGGTCATCCGCATTAATATTCTTTCGCTGAAAGGAAAGAAGCACGGATACTGAGAGACACAGGAGCCAATGATGAAAATTGCCGTTTTTGTCGACTCGCAGGGTGAAATCGCCCCGTTATTCACCCCCGGCGTGGTGCGCGTCTTTGCCCATTGCGGCAATCATTGGCAGCCGGTCAAAGACATTCCTTATGCGCTTTGTCAGGATATGGGCTTGGCGGAAATCCGTACCCGGACGCTCGCGATGCTGGCTGAGCTTGCGGCGTGTCGGCACTTTGTCGCGCAGGACATACATGGCGCGCTGCTTGCCTGGTTTGACGGGATGGGGATCGCCATGTGGCGATGTCGCGGCGCGCCGGAGGCCTGTCTGACCGCCATTCGCGGCGCGGTGGGGCAAGGTCGCCCGGAGCGGGTTTCCGTGCAGCAGGCGTTTATTCAGCCAGGGATGGATGACGGCGAGTATCACATTAATCTGATGTCGGCGTTGGCAAGCGATGCCGGGTTGACGTCGAAACAACTGTTGTTGCCTTTTTTGCAAACGCAAGCCTTCACCCGGATCAATATCATCTGCGACCACCTGCCAAAATGGTTTGCGCAAAAACTGCCGGCGTTAAATCTGGCGATTGAGGTTGAGCGCCAACCTCAAGGTTATCTTCTCGCCACCCTCCACCCGGCTCCGGCAGGATCGATCGACTGAAACAGTAGGCCTTGAAACATAATGTACCAAAACGTACAGACGCCAACGCAGGTGTTCGCTTGAGAACACTTTTATCTTCCCGATTCGGGGACTAAATAAAAATTTATTATAAATCAATTAAATAAAACGCATTGCCCACGCGACGAAAGTGGCTTCTATTTTGCAATGATTCTGGTTCCTCATCCAGACCGTTCACGGTAACGCCAAAATATGGCGGTGGTGCGGGCGAGCAGGCGTGAATTCAGGTGGGATAGCCGTTGTGTCTTTCGGGGAAAAAAGCCATGAGTCGCAGAAAAGAGAGTACGACAGAGGCGAATTCAGGGCGGCATATTTTAAAACCGCTTTCGTTTACCTGTTTGTTGGGGGAGTGCCGTTCAGAGCTATTGCCGCTATTGTCGGAGGTCAGCAAGGTCGTCAGCGCGGAGGGATCGTTATCCAAGACATTAAAATTGGTTTTGGAACTGATGAAGCTGCACCTTCAGGTTACCCGTGCCATGATCACGCTCTATGATGCGAGTTGCGACCAGATTTTTATTCACGAAAGTTTCGGCCTGTCGCCGGAGGAAGCCGAACGGGGCGTCTATTATCCCGGTGAGGGGATTACCGGGAAAGTGGTTGAAACCAAACAACCGATCATTGTGCCGCATATTGCCGACGATCCCCGGTTTTTGAATCGTACCGGTAGCTGGGATAAGTATGAAGATCGTCATCTCTCCTTTATCTGCGTGCCGATTATGCGCGGAATGAAAGTGATGGGCACGATCGGTATCGAGCGCTTGTACAACAATGAACAACTGCTGTATCTGGACTTGGAAGTCTTGCGGATTATCGCCACCACTATCGCTCAGGCGGTGGAGCTGCACCTGCTGGAAAGGGCGCACCAAAAGGTGCTAAGGGAGCAAAATTCGCTACTGAAGCAGGCGCTACAGGAGAAATTCAAACCCGCCAACATTATTGGTAATTCGCGGGTGATGCAGTCCGTTTATCAGTTGATCGAAAAAGTCAGCCATGCCCGCACCACCGTTTTGATTCTGGGTGAAAGCGGGGTCGGCAAGGAGCGGGTGGCGAGTGCGATTCACTATAACAGTCACTGCGCCAATGGGCCGTTCGTGAAGTTCAATTGTTCCTCGTTGCCTGAAGGCGTGATTGAAAGCGAGCTGTTCGGTCATGAAAAAGGGGCGTTTACCGGCGCATTATCACGCCGGGCCGGGCGTTTTGAAGAGGCGGACGGGGGAACCATTTTCCTCGACGAGATCGGCGAACTAACGCCCTCGGCGCAAGCCAAATTGCTGCGGGTATTACAGGAGCGCTGTTTTGAGCGGGTGGGCAGTAACGAAACCCTTAAGGTGAATGTGCGTATTTTGGCGGCAACGCACCGCAACTTGCAGGATATGGTCGCCAGCGGGACGTTCCGCGAAGATCTGTTCTATCGCCTGAATGTTTTCCCCATCACCATTCCCCCGTTGCGTGAGCGCGGGAACGATATCCTGATCCTGGCCGATCACTTCAACGCGCATTTTGCCAAAGAGCAGGGGGTTGATGTGCCTTCGATTGCTACCCCGGCGTTGAATTTGCTCTTGAACTATAGCTGGCCGGGCAATGTGCGGGAGCTGGAAAATACGATGGAGCGGGCCGTCTTACTGGCGGACGAAGGAGTGATCCACAGCTACCATTTACCGATCAATCTTCAACCCGTGGTGCTGGGCGAAGCCGTAACCGGGCTGGAGGCTCAGTTGGCCAGAATCGAGTATGACATTATTGTCGAATCGCTTTCTCGCCATCAGGGGAATATTTCCCAGGCGGCGGCGCATCTGAATATGACGCGCCGTGCGCTGAGTTTAAGAATGGAAAAATATCAACTGGATTACAAAACCTTTCGATGTGGACACCGGTGATGAAAGTCGCTATCGGGCTGTCGCAGCGTAGAAAAAAAGCGGCCGGCCAAAGACCACGCCGCGCGCAGATTAAACTTTGCTCCCCCGCCAGAGGGATGACACCCTGCAAAAATTGCAGGCCGCCGTCAAAAGGATGTGATTGGCGGCTTTTGAGTCGCCGCTTGCAGCCTGTATCCGAAGATATCCCGCTGTTGCGGTTAAATAATTAGCCGAAGCGTCGGCGGCTGGTTTATCATCTGCCTATATATCCGCTATCTTTCACGTTACAGTGGTATGCCTTCTCCCACTGACGCCGATCGTCGTGCCAATTTGATGTTCGGAATGTCATGACGTTAACCGATAAGTAGCGCGATCGATTTCTTTAGTGCGACTTCAGGTCGCAAATCCATGATACCCAGAGGTATCCGAGGTTTATGTGCAGTTAACGAGTTTCACGGATTATGGCTTGCGGGCGCTGATTTATATGGCGTCTCTACCCGGTGAAAGAATGACCAGCATTTCGGAAGTGACGGAAGTGTATGGCGTGTCGCGTAATCATATGGTCAAAATTATCAATCAGCTCAGCCGTGCCGGATTTGTGATGGCCCTACGTGGAAAAAATGGCGGGATACGGCTGGGCAAACCGGCCGCTGCGATACGGATTGGTGATGTGGTGCGTGAGCTGGAGCCACTTTCGTTAGTTAACTGCGGTAGTGATTTCTGTCATATCACATCGGCTTGCCGGCTCAAACAGGCGCTCGATCAGGCGTTACGCCATTTTTTGCAGGAGCTCGATCAATACACGTTGGCTGATATGGTCAAAGAAAACCCGCCGCTTTACAAATTATTGTTGGTTGAATGAGTACTGTTCAGCCTCCTGCTGATGACAACGGAGGAACCGCAATGTCACAAGATCCCTTTCTGGAACGAGAAGCAGAAAAATATCTATCCCCTATCCCAAGCCGTGAATTTATTCTGGCCCATATCGCCAAACGGGATACCCCGATTAGCCGCGAAGAGCTGGCCGCCGATTTGCAATTATCGGGTGAAGAGCCGTTGGAAGCGTTGCGCCGCCGTTTACGGGCGATGGAGCGCGACGGGCAATTGGTGTTTACCCGCCGCCAATGCTATGCGCTGCCGGAAAAGCTGGATCTGCTGCGTGGTACGGTAATCGGCCACCGTGACGGTTTTGGTTTCCTGCGCGTCGAAGGCCGCAAAGATGACCTGTATCTGTCCGCTGAGGAGATGAAACGCGCCATTCACGGCGACGTGGTGCTGGCCCAGCCATTGGCCGCCGACCGTAAAGGCCGCCGTGAGGGGCGTATTGTGCGCGTCCTTGAACCGCGCACCGGGCAGATTGTCGGACGTTATTTTGTTGATGCCGGGGTGGGCTTTGTCGTCCCGGACGATAGCCGGTTGAGTTTCGATATTCTGATCCCGAAAGAAGCGATCAACGGCGCCCGCATGGGCTTCGTGGTTGTCGTGGAACTGACTCAGCGCGCCACCCGCCGAACTAAAGCGGTCGGGAAAATTGTCGAAATCCTCGGCGATAATATGGGCACCGGGCTGGCGGTCGATATCGCGCTGCGCACGCACGATATTCCGCATAGCTGGCCGCCGAAAGTGGAAGAGCAGGTTAAAGATCTCGCCGAAAGCGTACCGGAGAGCGCGAAAAAAGGCCGGGTGGATTTACGCAAGCTGCCGCTGGTGACCATTGACGGTGAAGACGCCCGCGATTTTGACGATGCGGTTTATTGCGAGAAGAAACGCGGCGGCGGCTGGCGGCTGTGGGTGGCGATAGCGGATGTCAGCTACTATGTGCGTCCGAATACGCCGCTGGATCAGGAAGCGCGGGCGCGCGGAACCTCGGTCTACTTCCCGTCGCAGGTTGTACCGATGCTGCCTGAAGTGCTGTCCAACGGCCTTTGTTCGCTCAACCCGCAGGTGGATCGCCTGTGTATGGTCTGCGAGATGACCGTATCGGCGCAGGGTAAATTGACGTCCTACAAGTTCTACGAAGCGGTGATGAGTTCGCACGCCCGTCTGACCTACACTAAAGTGTGGCATATTCTTCAGGGCGACGCGGAACTGCGCCAGCACTATCAGCCGCTGGTGGGCGGACTGGAAGAATTGCATAAGATGTACAAAGTGCTGGAGCAAGCCCGTGAAGTGCGGGGCGGCATCGCGTTTGAAACGGAAGAAGCGAAGTTTATTTTCAACGCCGAGCGTCGGATTGAACGGGTTGAGTCGGTGGTGCGCAACGATGCGCACAAACTGATTGAAGAGTGCATGATTCTGGCGAATATCTCCGCGGCGAGATTCGTGGAGAAAAATGAAGAGCCCGCCCTGTTTCGCGTTCACGATCAGCCGAGTGAAGACCATGTGCTGGCATTGCGCAGCGTGCTGGGTGAACTGGGCCTCTCGCTGAAAGGCGGCATGAAGCCGCAACCGAAAGACTATGCCGAACTGATGACGGAAATCGCCGAGCGCCCCGACCACGGAATGCTGCAAACCATGCTGCTGCGTTCCATGAAACAGGCGGTTTACGATCCCGAAAACCGGGGGCATTTCGGGCTGGCGTTAACCTCTTACGGGCATTTTACCTCGCCTATCCGCCGCTATCCCGATTTATCGTTGCACCGTGCCATCAAATATTTGCTGAGCGACCGTAAATCGCGCTCAACCCCGACCGGCGGCTGGCACAGCGAGATGAATGAAATGCTGCAACTGGGCATGCATTGTTCAATGACCGAACGCCGGGCCGATGAAGCGACGCGTGACGTGGCGGACTGGCTGAAGTGCGATTTCATGCAGGATCACGTCGGTGAAGTGTTTACCGGGATTATCGCCAGCGTCACCGGTTTTGGTTTCTTTGTCCGCCTGAACGATCTGTTTATCGATGGGCTGGTACACGTTTCCACGTTGGATAATGACTACTATCGTTACGATAATATCGGCCAGCGTTTGATCGGCGAATCTCGCGGTCAGGTTTACCGTTTGGGCGATGAAGTGGAAATTCGCGTTGAGGCGGTCCATATGGATGAGCGCAACATTGATTTCGCGCTGGTATCAAGCGCGCGTAAACCGCGGGGCGAAGGTAAAACGGCACGCGACAGAGCGAAAAAACCGGATAGCCGGGAGGCGAAACCGAGCCGCCGCCGTAATGCCGCGCGTTCGCCGGCCAATTTTGAGCCTGACGCGGCTTTCCGCAACGACGGCGAACGCAAGGTCAAACCGGAAAAGGCGAAGCCTAAAAAGAATGTGGATAAGGCGAAAAAGAACGCTGAGAAAACGCGTAAGATTGCCGCGGCCGCCAAAGCCAAACGCGCCAGAAAAAAATCTGCGGAGTAATAAGTCACTGCCTGATAACGGCGTCGTCAGGCTATGAAATTGTTATGGTATCTGAATTCCTAAAGGAACGGCGCGGCGGGTCCGTGCCCGTTCATGATTAATCTGAAGAGTGTCAATGAGCGAAGTTATTTACGGTATTCATGCGGTTAACGCATTACTGGCGCGAGATCCCCAGCGCTTTCAGGAAGTCTTTATTCTCAAGGGGCGCGACGATCGTCGCCTTCAGCCGGTCATTGCCGAACTGGAAGCTCAGGGGATTGTGATCCAGGTGGCTAACCGCCAGTGGCTGGATAGCCAGGTTGGAGGGGCGGTGCATCAGGGGATTGTCGCTAAAGTCAAAGAAGGGCGTAAGTATCAGGAAAATGACCTGCCGGCGCTGTTGGAAAAGCTGGATACCCCTTTTTTACTGGTGTTGGACGGCGTTACCGACCCGCATAATCTTGGCGCCTGCCTGCGTAACGCTGACGCGGCAGGCGTGCATGCGGTGATTGTGCCGCGCGATCGCTCGGCGCAGATGAACGCGACGGTGAAGAAGGTGGCCTGTGGCGCGGCGGAGAGCGTGCCGTTGATCAGCGTGACGAATTTGGCCCGTACCATGCGGCTGTTGCAGGAACACCATATCTGGATCGTCGGGACGGCGGGCGAAGCCGATCACACGCTATATCAAAGCAAGCTGACGGGACCGCTGGCGCTGGTGATGGGGGCTGAAGGCGAAGGTATGCGCCGTCTGACGCGCGAGCACTGCGATGAGCTTATCGGTATTCCGATGGCGGGCAGCGTGTCGTCATTGAACGTATCGGTGGCCACGGGCGTGTGCCTGTTTGAAGCGGTGCGTCAACGCGGCTAACGGTGACTCGCGCCGGGCTGCGCCGCGATATCTCAGCCATAAGCGTCATCGCGATATTCAGAACAACCACAACTCACAGGAATTTTCGGTATGACATTTGTTAGCGCTTTACTGGCGTTTGTTTCTTACTTCTCCATTGGATTTGTCATGATTCTGGCATTCCTGTTTATTTATACCCGCATCACGCCCCATGATGAGTGGACGCTGATTAAAGCGAATAATAGTGCGGCGGCGGTGGGGTTTGCGGGGGCGCTGATAGGCTACGTGATCCCGCTGGCGAGTGCGGCGGTCAATTCGGTAAGCCTGATCGATTACATCACCTGGGGAGCCGTGGCGCTGGTGATCCAACTGTTGGTGTATGGTGCGGTGCGGCTATACATGCCGGGGATCAGCCAGCATATCCGCGATAACGATGTGGCGACCGGAGTATTTCTGTGCGCGGCCTCTTTGAGCGGCGGTATCCTCAATGCGGCGTGTATGTCCTATTGAGGCGCGCGCCGGTCGGACATAACGGCGTGAACAGGGAGGCGATAACATCACGGTTATTGCCCTCTGGCTAATATCAGCGATACAACACGGCACGGGAGAACCAGGTGCCGGGAAGCGTTGTTTTTTCAGATTTCATCACGATGGTGTAGTAACGGGCGCCTTTTTCATCCGCCTGACGCTGAATCGCCCGATCCGCATCATCCGGGCCGCCGCTTACGGTAACGGATACCGTCCCGATTTTTTTCAGCGTGGTGGTTTGTGCGTAGCCAATCAATTGAGCCTGTTCTGTCGGCGGCGGCAACGGCGCGTCGGAAAGCATGCCGCATGCGGTAACCGATAGCGAGAAAGTTACCGCGGGTAAAGCTCTCAGCATGGTGCCGCTCCATAACGTGTGTCAGCCTGGTGAGTGTAGCGTGCTTTATACGCCGAGGGTAGGCGGGCGTTCCGTCAACGGCAGTATTCGCGCGTTTTGCAGAACGCCGCATTGCAATATTTGAGCTAATCATTGCGCGTTTGTGTTTAAAAAGAACGCATTTTTGATGCTATGGTGTTTGTGATGGTGGCTGATGTTCAAAAATATGAGATGACGGGTAGGGAAACAGTACATGGTTGAAATTTCACTGGATACCGCTAACGGTATTGAGGTTTTGCATGCCGCTCCGGGGGGGGAACATGCTTTTCCCTTGCCGACCATTTTTTTCTTTCACGGTTATCACTCTTCAAAAGAGGTCTATTCCTATTTTGGCTATGCGTTGGCGAAAGCAGGGTTCCGGGTCGTTCTGCCGGATGCCTTGATGCACGGTGCGCGTTATGACGGTGATGAAGCCCATCGACTGCGCCATTTCTGGGATATCTTGCAGTCAAATATCAAGGAGCTCCCCGGCTATGTGGATGAATATCGGCAGCGCGGGCTGATTGCCGGAGATCGTATCGGCGTGTGCGGCGCTTCGCTGGGCGGTATGAGCGCACTGGGTTGTATGGCGCGTTACCCCTGGATCTCCGCCGTCGCCGCTTTTATGGGGTCGGGCTATTTTTCAACGCTGTCGCGTAAGCTGTACCCGCCGGTAACGGTTGGCGAGAAGGGGGCTGAGGAAGTCTTACGGCAGCTGTCGGCGACGCTTGCCGATTATGATGTCTCCACCCGGCTGGCGGCCTTGTCCGACCGGCCATTACTGGTGTGGCATGGCGAAATGGATGAGGTGGTGCCGGCAGAGGAAAGCGCGCGTCTCTATCGTGCGTTACACGCCAGCCAACAGGATAAGAAGCTGGTCTATCTGACCGAAGCGGGCGTCGGACACCGTATCACGCCTGTTGCTTTGCAGGCAGGGGCTGATTTTTTTCAGCGGCATTTATAGGGATGTGAAGAAGTAAAAAAAAGGTGAATCATATCTGAAAGCGATCATTGATATCATTCATTTTTATATTTTTATATTTGGTAGTTCATTTTTGGTGCAAGATTATATCTTGAAAAAATATGGCTCGTGAAGGAGTGATGAACAGGATAAATATATTTATATTTAACGGGTTAACGTTTAATTAAATATATTTTCCTGACGTGTTTTGGAGGGTTGATGGTTATTTCATACGAAAATTTTATAATTTTTAATTAGCGGTAAACATTACGCTTTTTAATATTTATCGTCAGCTTTACCGTACGCTTCTTGATATTTATCGTTAGCTTTTCCGCGAGAACCTGATACGTTCATCCCCCCGTTTGCGGCCGAATGCCTAAGATAATTGCAATCTTGCTATTGCTGCGGCTGGGCACTATACTTACGCGTCATTTTTTCAGCCGCACACATACACACGTTCCTTGCTTCCATGGGCCGCGGTTGACCCTGACAGGAGGCTGAATAATCCGTAAGGAGCAATTCGATGCGTCATTACGAAATCGTTTTTATGGTTCATCCTGACCAAAGCGAACAGGTTCCAGGTATGATCGAGCGCTACACGGGTGCTATCACCGGTGCGCAGGGCACGATCCACCGTCTGGAAGACTGGGGCCGCCGTCAACTGGCTTATCCGATTAACAAACTGCACAAAGCTCACTACGTTCTGCTGAACGTTGAAGCGCCGCAGGAAGTTATTGATGAGCTGGAAACAAACTTCCGCTTCAACGACGCCGTTATTCGCAGCATGGTTATGCGCGTTAAACACGCGGTAACTGAAGCATCTCCAATGGTTAAAGCGAAAGACGAACGCCGTGAGCGTCGTGAAGATTTCGCTGAAGCCGGCGATGATGTGGATGCAGGGGATTCTGAAGAGTAATTGTTGTGGTGACGACTAACCGTCTGGTGTTGTCCGGCAGCGTGTGCATGGCCCCCATTCGTAAAGTCAGTCCTTCGGGTATTTCGCACTGCCAGTTTGTGCTTGAGCACAGATCCGCGCAGGTGGAAGCCGGATTTAACCGGCAAGCATGGTGTCGTATGCCCGTGATTGTCAGTGGACCAACGTCACAAGCATTTACCCACAGTATAACGGTCGGCACGCAACTCATCGTGCACGGGTTTATTAGCTGTCATCAAGGACGCAATGGCCTGAGTAAGCTGGTGTTACATGCCGAGCAGATTGAATTGATAGATTCTGGAGACTAGCCAAATGGCACGTTATTTCCGTCGTCGCAAATTCTGCCGTTTCACCGCGGAAGGCGTTGTAGAGATCGACTATAAAGACATCGCTACGCTGAAAAATTACATCACTGAAAGCGGCAAGATTGTGCCGAGCCGTATTACCGGTACTCGTGCAAAATACCAGCGTCAGCTGGCCCGCGCTATCAAGCGTGCGCGTTACTTGTCTTTGTTGCCGTATACTGATCGTCATCAGTAATCGGCCACTGTCCATTAACGAGACTTTGAGAGGATAAAGTAATGCAAGTTATTCTGCTTGATAAAGTAGCAAACCTGGGCAGCCTGGGCGACCAGGTCAGCGTTAAAGCGGGCTATGCCCGTAACTTCCTGGTTCCGCAGGGTAAAGCTGTGCCGGCAACCAAGAAAA
Organism: Brenneria rubrifaciens; assembly: GCF_005484945.1. NCBI lineage: Bacteria > Pseudomonadati > Pseudomonadota > Gammaproteobacteria > Enterobacterales > Pectobacteriaceae > Brenneria > Brenneria rubrifaciens. The sequence goes on along the minus strand of NZ_CP034035.1, from coordinate 3,018,000 downwards.
ACGTTGAGTTTTTTGAAGCACGCCGTGCTGAACTGGAAGCTAAACTGGCTGACGTTCTGGCTGCTGCTGAAGCTCGCGCTGCCAAGATCAAAGAACTGGGTAACGTTACTATCACGTCTAAAGCAGGCGATGAAGGTAAACTGTTCGGTTCCATCGGTACTCGCGATATCGCTGATGCGGTAACTGCGGCCGGTGTTGACATTGCGAAGAGCGAAGTTCGTTTACCGAACGGCGTTTTGCGTACCCTGGGCGAGCACGAAGTGAGCTTCCAGGTACACAGCGATGTTTTTGCTACGCTGAATGTTATTGTCGTTGCTGAAGCGTAATTAACGTTTTTTGCTAACGCGTAAAACGCTGGCCTTGTGCCAGCGTTTTACATTTCTGAAGAAGTAAAATCTGGTGAGATGAAATCGGCGCCGCGGTTTTTCTCGCGTTGAATAAGCGTTAGCGCGTACGCGTAAATGCGCCATCAGCGTTACGGGTGAATCTAACGGGCTGATTATCCGTGGTCGTGGTTTCCAGTACCGTAATTATCCCTTGCGCATTTATCTGCAATTTAACTTCCTGTCCCGCCCGCAAGTTACTGAGCGGTTGGTCCTGACCTTCCACCCTCGCCATCGCGAAAACATCGCCAACGGGCAGGTTGTTATCACGAAACAACTGTGCCAGTGTCTGGCCGGAAGCGATTTGATAGCTGCGCCAATTTGTTTCCGTACTTGGCGGCGAAGGCGGTGAAGAGGGTTGTTCTTTCACCGGCCGGTTTTCAATGAGTTCGGCCTGAACGGGCGCACGGTTGTCGGCTTGCTTAACCGGTGCGGTCATTGACCGGGGCGTTGGTGTTTGCGGTGGGCTATAAGGCCACAGTAATGTCGCCAGCACGATAACGACAACCACCAAAATCCAGCGGCGGTGGAAGGCGGGGAGGGGAGCCAACCAACTGTAGCCATCGGGCAGGTGCCAGATTTTTTTCAATGACGCCTTAATCCGCTGGCCTGATGATGCCACCGATAACGTCGGATGCTCTTGAGCATCCCCGCCGGCACGCTCCGGGCCGCGACGGATTAAACGCCGGCAAAAGCGTAACAGCGCTTGGTGATCCCAGGTGGTTTTTCGCTTCCTGGGCGCAATTCTGCCCATGGTGACCTCTCTTGCAACGGTATAAGGATAAAAACACGATTGAGTATATCGGTAACCAATGCATGATGACCAGTTAACGCTTTGATGATTAAGGTAACGGCGGCTTGTCTCCCTCTGAATTAATAGTATAGGCCAGCCTGCCGCGATTATTTCGCCTATTGGCGGGTTGCGTCTTTATCCGCACACAGATTTTACCCCAATCTCCTGCACTGTTATGCTGCGCTTTCGGTTTTTTACAGATTAAAAGGAACATCCATGACAACCCCTTCTTTTGAAAGCGTCGAAGCGCAGGCAAGTTACGGCATCGGCTTACAGGTCGGTCAACAACTGCAAGAGTCAGGTCTTGAAGGTCTGCTACCGGAAGCCCTGGTCGCAGGTTTGCGTGATGCTTTGGAGGGTAATGTGCCGGCAGTCCCTGTGGATGTGGTTCACCGGGCTTTGCGTGAGGTGCACGAGCGTGCGGATTCAGTACGTCGTGAACGTCAGCAGGCGCTGGCGGTTGAAGGGCAGCAGTTTCTGGCTGAGAATGTCCGTAAAGAGGGCGTAAGCAGCACAGAGTCGGGTTTGCAGTTCCGCGTATTAACTCAAGGCGAAGGGGAAATTCCTGGGCGCCAGGATCGGGTTCGCGTTCACTATACCGGCCGTCTGATTGATGGCAGCGTGTTTGACAGCTCCGTTCAACGCGGTCAGCCAGCCGAGTTCCCGGTCAGCGGCGTGATCCCAGGCTGGATTGAAGCGTTAACGCTGATGCCGGTCGGCTCCAAATGGGAGCTGTTTATCCCTCATCATTTGGCTTATGGTGAACGTGGGGCGGGCGCGTCTATCCCGCCATTCAGCGCATTGGTTTTTGAAGTTGAACTGCTGGAGATTCTGTAAATCTCATTGTGGTAAAAGGCGCAGGCGCTCATTTGAGCGCCTGTGGTTAATATCCCGCGTTATGTTTCTCAAGCGATTGAGTAAGGGATCGCAGTAAATCCGGTATAGCCATTTTAGTTAAAACCACCTCGATCAAAGAAAAGCGACGGTCTTTCTCGTCCAGAGCCTGAACCAACTGGTTTGGCGTACAGGTTTTCCGGGTAAGTATTTTGTCATTTTACCCGATCAATTTCAGTTGTGGCATGGTTGATAGTCAAACTGGCGTAGGCGGCGGTGACGTCCGTTGCCATGCGCAGAAAGTGACTAAAATCGCCATCGCCCAGCATGGGGTGAAGTCATTCTCCTTTACTATTGGGGTAACAGTTTGGGCGCTACCACGATGTGAATAACGCAGACGTTTTCTGCATAGCCGCCGGCAATCCCATTGATGGCACTGAGCTCACCGGCGCCAAAAGCAGTAGGCAGTGCTCCCGCGGGTTTGCAACGCGCATAGCCATCGGCAGCATAAGCGGCATTGAGTTCATTGGCACAACTAACTCTGGGGATGTTGGGGTGGCCGATAACATGATCAAGAAATCGCAGGTTGTAATCACCCGGAACACCGAAAATATGCCGGATGTCCGTTTGTGCAATAATTGCCGAGAGTATAATTTTCGTTCATCGCTGCGTATTCGCCTTAGTCGTCGCATCCCTATGGAAAAAGTATTCAGCCATAACTCAAACTCTCCTAATATTTTTATTCATGTTATACAAATACGTTGATAAATATTTCCATTTTTATAAATGGTTTGATTGTTATCGTTAATCATTTCAAGGCTGGTTTATTAAACGCGGGCTCTTCGTAGATAACCGCGGGGGTAAAAGGAGAGTGTCAGCGAATCGTTAAGAACCGTAAAACCAGGAAAATGGGATGCTGTCTGATAGTGGAGGTGAATGATTTTCCGTATACCTTTGCCAATCCGCAGTAGCGGCAAGGTAAGGAGTTATCCTATGTTTAAGCCAATATTAGCCAGTACCCTGTTGGTTGGGATGTTCGCCATGACGCCAGCGGCAGAAGCGGCCAGCGTCAGTATTGATATTATGCCCGGTGTGACGCTGAATATAGGCGATCGCGATCGACGCGGTAATTACTGGGACGGTTATGATTGGCGAAGTGAACGCTGGTGGCGTGAGCACCGCGGCTATTACCGAGGGGAACGTAACCGACATGGTTACTATTGGGACGGTTGGCGCTGGCGCGACGTGAGCTGGTGGCGCGAACAGCAGCGTGGTCCCAGAGATTTTGATAACCGCCGTTTTGACGATCATCGTTTTAGCGGTCCAAATCGCATTGATGATCGCGGCCCGCGTCGGGAATTTCGGGACTATCGGCAGGCTCGGGGGCCGGATCGAGGTGGGCGACGCCATGATCGTGGTGACAGAGATGCCTTCCGTCATTAAAAAAAAGACATGAAAGCCACGCCTTTGCGCCTAGCTTTCATGTCTTTGATGCAGGCTGCGAGTAAAGCGCCGCTTTTATCCAGTAATGTAAAAACACATATTATTTTCCCGCTACCCTGCCATGCGCCAGCGGATGCATAATGACATAATCCCTTTGCATATTGTCAGGAAGTGAATCTGTCCGTAAAGGCTAATTATCCGGGATATATCGCATATCATTACCCATTCAGTAGGGGAGATAATCACGGCCAGTTGTGAGGGTGTCCTAGAATAACGACCATAATCGTAGACCACTTCACCGTTGTATAATGAATAACAAGAAAGCCCGGGTGACAGGTGTATCCGTCGCTCGGTATACAACCCGTAACGATGAGGTAGAAAATGCTAGAACATATTTGCCGACTGGCCCGCGATGCAGGCGCCGCTATTATGCAGGTTTATGAGGGGCACCGACCCACCGAAGTCGCGCATAAAAAGGATGATTCGCCTGTAACGGCGGCCGATTTGGTTGCGCATCAGGTTATCCGGGAAGGGTTGGCGGCGGCATTTCCTGATGTTCCGTTATTGTCGGAAGAAGATCCGCCACAGTGGTCGGAACGTCAGCATTGGCAGCGTTACTGGCTGGTTGATCCGCTGGATGGCACCAAAGAGTTCCTCAGCCGCAACGGTGAATTTACGGTAAATATTGCCTTGATCGAAAATGGGCAGGCGGTGCTGGGGGTGGTGTATGTCCCGGTAACCGGCGTGATGTATGCCGCGGCAGACGGAAAAGCCTGGAAACAAGAGAAGGGCGAACGCCATCAGATCCAGGTACGGGACGCGCGTCCGCCGCTGGTTGTGGTCAGCCGCTCCCATGCGGATCAGGAACTGAAAGATTACCTCAGCCAGTTGGGGGAGCATCAGACCGTTGCGATCGGTTCGTCGTTGAAATTCTGTCTGGTGGCGGAAGGAAAGGCTCAGCTTTATCCACGCTTCGGGCCGACCAATATTTGGGATACGGCCGCCGGTCATGCGGTTGCGGAGGCGGCCGGGGCGCAGGTTCATGACTGGCAGGGTAAACCCTTGTCTTATGCGCCCCGTGAGTCATTCCTGAACCCCGGCTTTCGCGTTTCGCTGTTCTGAACAACGCGATTTTTCATCAGCAACTGTTGCAGCAGAGATATTGCCTGCTGCTTCTCCTGTCCATTCAGCGTTCCGTCTGCGACAACACTCACCTTGCTCTGCTCGTTTATCCTGTATGACGACTGTCGTTGTTTGGTCATAATCGAATGGTAGATTGACGGGCTTAAGCGCGGTCTAGTGACGCCAGCGAGCAGGCTGGTTCTTGGCTTGCGGCAGTGTACAACCCCTCATGGTTTGAATATTTACACTGATATAAGGGAAATTAGTTAAAAATTACTCTGTAAAAATGTGTAAAAGCAGTTAGGAATACTAAGTGGTGTGGAACTAAACCCTGTTTTTTATCCCTAACTACAGTATCCGTTATCTCAATTAGCGCTCAGCGTCCTGAGTCATATTGGCAGCAGGACGAGCGTAGAAAAAAACGGGAGGAGAGTAACAAAAATGAAGATCTTCGAACGTTACAACCCGATGAAAGTCGCCAAGTATGTGAAAATCTTGTTTCGCGGGCGGTTGTATATCAAAGGCGTTGGCGCTTTTGAGTTCGACTACGGTAAGATTTTACTGCCGAAAAAACAGGATAAACAGCATTTGCTGGTCATGTCTGAAGTCAACCGCCAGGTCGTCAGATTACAGGCCGAAATGGGATAACTGACGCAGACATTCAGCAGGTTGCAGACAAATGTTTCAAGGTTATTGGCACATACCCGCTTATCAGGCGGGTATTTTTTTACCTGTGCGGAGGCGGCAAGCGGCCCTGGTGGGACTATCGCCCGTCTTCCTTCGTTTCTTCGGTTTTCACCGTGCCTGGTCGTTCTTCCAGACGGGTGACCAGCAACTGATCGATCTTATAGCTATCGATATCCACCACTTCAAATTTAAAACCGGAGAAGCGGACAAAATCCGTGCGTTTCGGGATCTTACGCAGCGTATACATCATGAAGCCGCCGATAGTTTCATAGTTGCCCGAATGAGGGAAGTCATCAATATTTAGAGCGCGCATCACATCTTCTATCGGCGTGCCGCCTTCGATTAACCAGGAGTTTTCGTCACGGGAAACGATCTGTTCTTCCTGCCCCTGGCCAACGAGATCCCCCATAAGCGTGGTCATGACGTCGTTCAGCGTAATAATCCCGACGACCAGCGCATATTCATTCAGAATGACGGCGAAATCTTCACCGGCGGTTTTGAAACTTTCCAACGCTTCAGAGAGTGTGAGCGTATCAGGCACAATCAGCGCCGGACGGATCTGCACACCGCTGTGCAACTCAAGGCTCTGGTTGCCCAGAACCCGGTTCAGCAGATCTTTCGAATCGACATAGCCAACAATCTGATCGATGTGGCCGTCACAAACCAGGAATTTCGAGTGCGGCTGTTCGGCAATCTTCTCTTTGATTTGATTTTCCGCTTCGTGTAAATCGAAGAAGACGACGCTTTCACGTGAGGTCATGGAAGAGGGAACCGTGCGTGATTCAAGCTCGAACACGTTTTCAATCAGCTCGTGTTCCTGTTTACGCAGCACGCCGGCCAGCGCGCCGGCTTCGACCACGGCGTAGATATCATCGGAGGTGATGTCGTCTTTTCGCACCATGGGTAATTTCAGTAAACGGAAGATCACGTTTGCCAGCCCGTTGAAAAACCATACCAGCGGGCGAAAGACAAACAGGCAGAAGCGCATTGGGTTGATAATACGGATAGCGACGGCTTCCGGTGCAATCATACCAATCCGTTTCGGGGTGAGATCGCCAAACAGTATAAACAGGCTGGTGACCAGTACGAACGAACAGATAAAACTGGCTTTGCCGGCTGTTTCCGGGGACATGAACTGCTCAAACAGAATGGCAAACGTCGGGGAGAATGCCGCGTCGCCAATGATACCGGCAAGAATGGCGACGGCATTGACGCCAATTTGAATAACGGTAAAGAAAATTCCCGGTGTTTCCTGAAACTTCAATACCAGGTCGGCGTTGAGGTTGCCCTCATCAGCCATCAATTTAAGTTTTACTTTGCGGGACGCAGCCAACGATATTTCAGACATTGAGAAAAAAGCGCTGACGGCAATAAGAAGAACGATCAGTAATAGACTGTTTAACATGTTTTTTTCGCATTTCCCTGAAAAGGAACAGGCGATCCTCAGATAAGATAAATCATCTCAAATAACGCACTAAAAGCCGTTAACAGGGCTGGAAGCCGGCCCGTATTGGATAAATAACGAACGCAGTATAACAGGAGCGGTGAAAGTACCGCCAGAGATCAGCGCTGAGGCGGCAGGCAGACCCCGATACCGCCCAATCCGCAATAGCCGCCGGGATTTTTGTGCAAATATTGCTGATGTTCGTCCTCGGCATAGTAGAAGGGGCCTACGGGTAAGATTTCAGTCGTGATGGTCCGGTTATCGCCGCTCGCTTTCATCGCCTGCTGAAATTGCTGATAGCTTTGCTGCGCAGCCTGTTCCTGCTCTGGCGTGAGAGGATAAATACCGGAACGATACTGGGTGCCGGTATCCCCGCCCTGACGCATGCCCTGCGCGGGATCGTGATTTTCCCAAAACAGCTTCAATAGTTGGGGATAGCTGATGACGGCCGGATCGAAAACCACCCGCACGGCTTCGGCATGATCGGTTTTTCCACTGCAAACTTCGCGATAGGTGGGATTAGGCGTGTAACCACCGGTATACCCTGCCGCGGTGCTGTAGACGCCCGCTTGCTGCCAGAACAAACGCTCGGCTCCCCAGAAACATCCCATTGCAAACAGGGCAACCTCCATATTATCCGGGACATGCGTCATTGAGTGTTCCTTTACCGCATGCAATCTGGCGACCGGCATGGGGGTTGTACGCCCAGGTAAGGCGTCGGCGGGGTTTATCCGCAACGTTTTATCGACATGAAATATCACTTTGTTAACTCCTGAAATAGCATTGGATATCATGGTTTCTGGCGAACAGGGCTGTTTAGAGCATAACTGAGAAGTTTCGCTCTGTCTTTATAACCTAATGTTGTTTACTGTTGAGATAATGTTTATCCATAATGCAGCATTTTGTTCCCGGCAGGTTTAAATTTATGTTTAAGGGAAAACATCAGCATTTCCTACTGACCTTTACCGGTCATACTGCCTTGACCACTGCCAAGCCGGGTTTTTTACCCCGCCAGTGCAATTGAATACTGTGATAAAACCGATGCTCAAGCGGCGATGTTATAAAAGTCATGCTATAGATTTGATGTGACAGATTATTGATGTGATTAGGGGTGTAGTGACCATTTTTACAGGACAAAATTACGGCCTTCTGGGCTCAGGTATGCCACGATATTCTCTCTTCCGCGTATTGTGCGCATTCGGTTTATTATGGGCATCGCTCTTTGCATCGGCGGCTTATGCCGCCAATGTCCGCTTACAGGTAACGGGGCTGGAAGGGGCGCTACAAAAAAACGTGCGGGCGCGCTTATCCACCATTGCTGCCGATGAAGTGAACGCCGATGGCCGCTTTCGCGCCAGGGTCGACGAGGCGATTCGTCAGGGGCTGCGGGCGCTGGGCTATTACGATCCACAGATTGCGTTTGAATTCCGTCCTGCGGTCAACGGCGGCCGGCCGGTTCTGATTGCCAGCGTGACGCCCGGCGAACCGGTCAACATCGCCGAAGTGAATGTGGTTTTACGCGGTGGCGCACGCGACGATAGCGATTATCAGCAACTGCTGCGGGACGATCGTCCGGCTATCGGTTCGGTGTTGAACCACGGCGACTATGATCGCTTTAAAAGCGGACTGAATAATCTCTCCCTGCGTAAAGGCTATTTTGATGCCCATTTCCAGCGCAGCCAACTGGGGATTATTCGCGAAGAGAAAAGGGCGTTCTGGGATATCGATTTTGATAGCGGCGAGCGTTACCGCTTTGGTGCGGTGACGTTCCAGGGCTCGCAAATCCGTGAAGATTATCTGCAAAATCTGGTGCCATTTCATACCGGCGACGTATACAGCAGTGAAGAACTGGGCGAATTAAACCGCCGCTTATCTGCGACGGGCTGGTTCAACTCTGTTGTGGTGTCGCCTGATTTTGAACAATCCAAAACCAACAAAGTTCTGCCGCTGGAAGCGGTTGTGACCCCACGAACCCGTAACCGGGTAGAAACCGGGGTCGGGTATGCGACGGATGTGGGGCCCCGCTTCAAAACAACCTGGAATAAACCCTGGCTCAATTCACGTGGCCATAGTCTTGAGAGCAGCCTGAGCGTTTCGGCGCCGGAGCAGTCCCTCGATCTGAGTTACAAAATTCCGCTATTGAAGAGTCCGTTGGAGCAGTATTACCTGTTGCAAGGGGGCTTTAAGCGGGAAGACCTCAATGATACGCAATCCGATTCAACCACGCTGAATGTGGCTCGCTACTGGGATCTGTCCAGCGGCTGGCAACGGGCGATCAACCTGCGTTGGAGCCTTGACCACTTTACGCAGGGGAGCGTGACGGACACGACCATGCTGATTTATCCCGGCGTCAGCATTAACCGTACCCGTCAGCGGGGGGGATTGATGCCGGTATGGGGCGATTCTCAGCGTTACTCAATCGATGTTTCTGACACCGCATGGGGATCGGATATTGATTTTGCGGTTTTTCAGGCACAAAACGTCTGGATCAGGACGCTGGCTGAAAAACACCGCTTCGTCGTCCGCGGCAATCTGGGGTGGATTGAAACCAACAGCTTCTCTCGCGTCCCCCCTTCTCTGCGCTTCTTCGCTGGTGGCGATCGTAGTATTCGCGGCTACAAGTACAAATCGATTTCACCGCGCGACAGCGACGACAAGCTGACCGGGGCGTCCAAGCTGGCGACCGGTTCGCTGGAGTATCAGTACAACGTCTCGGGAAAATGGTGGGGTGCGGTGTTCGTGGATTCCGGTGAAGCGGTGAATGACATCAGGCAAAGCGATTTTAAAACAGGCGCCGGCGTGGGTATTCGCTGGGCGTCGCCGATTGGCCCGGTGAAATTAGATATTGCCACGCCCGTTGGCGATCCTGAGAAAAACGGCGTGCAGTTCTATATCGCGTTGGGGCCTGAATTATGACAGACATGAAAGAGAATAAAACCTCGACTCAGGATGACGCTGCAACACAACAAGTCACTGCCAAGAAAAAGGGCAATTGGCTCAAAAAACTGGGCATTGGCATTGGCGCTTTCCTGCTGTTAATCCTGATCTCGGTGGGTTTACTGGTTGGGACGACCCCGGGTTTACATCTGCTGTTGAACAGTGCGGCCCGGTTTGTGCCGGGGCTGGATATTGCGCAGGTTAGCGGCGGTTGGCGTGATTTGACGCTCAGTCGGGTCAGTTATCAGATGCCGGGCGTGACGGTGAACGCGGGGGAATTCCATTTATCGCTGGCGCCGGGATGTTTGCGTAAAGCTCAGCTTTGCATAAATGACCTGTCGGCGACAGATGTCGATGTGGTGGTGGATACTACCGCGCTTCCTGCGACGGAGGAGCCTGCCGCGTCCAGCGAACCGCTGACGGAACTGTCGGCGCCATTTCCCCTCTTTCTGAGTCAACTGACGCTGGATAATGTAAAAGTTACCGTGGATGACACGGCTTTTTCGCTGGGATCGTTCCGCACCGGAATGCAGTGGGAAGGACGGGCGCTCACGCTGTTGCCAACCAGAATCAGCGCGCTGCTGGTCGCATTACCGAAAACGCCGGTGGATGTGCTGGAAAAGGGAAACGTGACGGCAACCGAACTGGCTACTGTGGTAAAGCAGACGGCCGCGACGGTACGCGAATCGGCTGAGAATGGCACGGCACAAACGATTCAGATTGATAAACCCCTCCCGTCTGCCCCTGTTCAGCCTAGCGCGAAGGCGGCCGCCGAATCCGCCAGTCAGGAACCGCCGGCACAACCGCTAGGCGAGCGTCTCACCGAACTGTTCTCCAAACCGCTGCTGCCGGATTTGCCGCAGTTCACGCTACCGTTGGATTTGACCATTTCAGAAATCCACGGAGAGCAACTGCGACTGACCGGGGATCAGGACATCCTGATTTCCGACCTGATGATTCAGGCTGCAACGAAAAATCAGCATCTGCGTGTGGATCGGCTGGTGGTTCAATCGCCACTGGGCGGACTTAATGTGCGGGGCGAGGCGACGCTTAGTGAAAATTGGCCGATAACACTGTCGGCAAACGGCGTCCTGAACGTTGATCCGCTGAAAGGTGAAAAGCTCAGGTTGACGGTGGACGGCGGATTACGCGAAAAGCTTAACGTGGCCCTGAATCTGTCTGGCCCGCAGCGTGCACAGCTAACGATGCAGACTGAACTGGCGGAAGCGGGATTGCCGCTGGCGCTAACGCTGGAAAGCAGGCAGGTGCGCTGGCCGCTGACGGGGCAAGCGCAATATCAGGCGAACGATTTGCATTTGCGGTTTAACGGTAAGGCGACGGACTATACGCTGTCGTTACGCAGCGACGTTCGCGCGACGGATCTGCCCCCGGCAACGCTGCTGCTGGACGGTAAAGGGAATGTGCAACAATTCGAACTGACCCGGCTGCGTATCGCGGCATTGCAGGGTAATGCCGATCTGAGCGCGCTGGTGGACTGGAGCAAAGCCATTAGCTGGCGCAGCGAACTGTTGATCAATGGCATCAACACGGCAAAGCAATGGCCTGAATGGCCGGCGAAAATCAATGGCAGGATCGCCACGCGCGGCAGCGTCTATGGCGGGAGCTGGCAGCTACAGGTGCCGGAGCTGCGTCTGGATGGCAATGTGAAGGAGAACAAGCTGACTGCCAGAGGCGAACTGCGGGGAAACGCGGCCGGCCAGTGGCGTATTCCGGGGCTGAATTTGGCGCTTGGAAATAACCAACTGAATATCAAAGGTGACTTGGGCGATAAGTGGCAATTGGACGCCAATATCAACGCGCCATCGTTGACCGGAACGCTGCCCGGCCTTGCCGGTCGTGCGCAGGGAACCCTGAAGCTGCGCGGCAGTCTGCGTGAGCCGCAGATTCTGGCGGATATCACCGCATCGGGGCTGCGCTGGCAAACAATGAGCATCAGCCAGATAATGGTCGATGGCGATATCCGTTCAGAGCGATTGTCTGCTGATTCATCGTCTTCAAAACAGCAGATTGCGGGCAAACTTGCTGTTCGCCTTGAACAACTGCGTCAGGATAGCCTGAGCATCGGCCTGCTGACGTTAAATGCCGAAGGCAGCGAGCAGCAGCATCAACTGCGTTTGAATCTTGAGGGGGAGCCGGTTTCGGGCCAATTGTCCCTGTCTGGCCGTTTCGATCGTCAGGCGCAGCGCTGGCGCGGTTCACTGAGTAATACCCGGTTTGATACCCCGGTTGGCGAATGGCGTCTCACACAGGCGATAGCGCTGGATTATCACCATGAACAGCAAAAAATCAGCATTGGCACGCACTGCTGGCGTAACCCGAATGCTGAACTCTGTGTGCCGAGAACCATTGAGGCTGGACCGAGCGGACAGGCCAGTATCCGCTTGAACCGCCTTGATTTGGCGATGATTAAGCCGTTTCTGAGTGCGGATACGACGCTGGCAGGCACATTTACCGGCAGCGCCGATATTAGCTGGCAGGCCGATCAAGCCTTGCCGCAGGCGAAAATCACGCTGGTGGGAAACAATGTGAATGTTCGTCAACAGGTGCAAGGGAACACGTTGCCTGTGGCGTTCGACACCTTTACGCTGAATGCCGGTATTGATCGCGGGCGCGCGCAGCTTGGCTGGCTGATGGCTATTCGGGACAACGGGCGTTTCAGTGGTGACGTACAGGTCACCGATCCGCAGGGAAGGCGTAATCTCGGCGGTACGATCGCCATTAATAATATCTCTCTGGCGCTGCTGAATCCGGCCTTGCGAACCGGGGAGAAAGCCTCGGGGTTGCTAAATGCCAGCCTGCGGCTGGCCGGAAATGCGGAGCGGCCGCAAATCTTTGGCCAGATGGTACTGGAGAGACTGGATATTGACGGCAGTTGGATGCCGATCGATCTCACCACGGGACGGCTGGCGTTGAGTTTCAGCGGCATGTCGTCCACTTTACAGGGGTTCCTGAAGACCGATCACGGCCAATTGAACCTGGGCGGGAACGCGGACTGGTCGCAGCCTGACGCCTGGCGCGCGCGCATTGCGGCAAAAGGCCAGCGGCTGCGGGTAACCGTGCCGCCGACTGCGCGTCTTGATGTTTCGCCGGATATCGTATTCGAGGCAACGCCGCAGTTGTTCGCCCTGAATGGTTCGGTCAGCATCCCCTGGGCGCGTATTGTGGTTAAGGATATGCCGGAAAGCGCGGTGGATGTTTCGTCAGATGAAGTGCTGCTCAATGCGCAACGTCAGCCGCTGGAGACAGTGTCCACGGCGATTCCCATTAACAGTAATCTGATCATTCGTGTCGGCAATGATGTACGGCTGGATGCCTTCGGGCTGGTGGCCCGTTTGCAAGGCGATCTGAAAATGGTTCAGGATGAACGGGGGCTGGGTCTGAACGGCCAGATAGATATCCCTTCCGGCCGCTTCAAGGCTTACGGGCAGGATCTGATTGTCCGTAAAGGTCAGATACTGTTCTCCGGCCCGCCGGATCAGCCCTTGCTAAACATTGAAGCTATCCGTAACCCTGACAATACTGAAAACGATGTGACGGCGGGCATTCGGATCACCGGCATGGCAAGCACGCCGAAACTCGACGTTTTCTCTGACCCGACAATGTCGCAGCAGGAGGCTTTGTCTTATTTGCTTCGCGGGCAAGGACTGGACAGCAGCGGCGCGGATAGTTCAGCCATGACATCCATGTTGGTGGGTTTAGGGGTTGCGCAAAGTGGTCAAGTTGTGGGTAAAATCGGCGAGGCCTTTGGCGTAAGTAATTTAGCTCTGGATACACAGGGCGTTGGCGATAATTCTCAGGTTGTTGTCAGCGGTTACGTTCTTCCTGGTCTGCAAGTCAAGTATGGCGTAGGTATCTTCGATTCTTTGGCGACGTTAACGTTGCGTTACCGATTGATGCCAAAGCTTTATTTGGAAGCGGTGTCTGGGATCGACCAGGCATTGGATGTGCTCTATCAGTTTGAGTTTTAGCGATGCGAATTATTGTCTACGGCAGTTTACGGCGCAAACAGGGAAATAGTCACTGGATGACCAACGCTCAATGGTTGGGAGATTGTCAGCTCAATGGGTACGAGCTATATCATCTCGGTCATTATCCGGCGGTGGTTGCGGGTGATGGGGAGATTCATTGCGAGGTATATCGCATCAGTTCGTCAATACTGACCGAGCTTGATGCGTTAAAGCGAGACGGCCACGAGTACCAGCGTGAATTGATCTCGACCCCTTTGGGGAACGCCTGGATCTATCTTTATAGGCACTCGGTAGAAGGATTACCGCGCATCACCAGCGGGGACTGGTTGAAACGTGATGAGGAACCTTAAAACGTAATATCGTGATGGTTTGAAAGAATAAAAGACGTGCAATGCAGCGACCCTAAAAACACCGCGCAAGGCGGTGTTTTTAGGGTCGATAACAGGCGTTCTCCGCCGTTTATTTCCGGCGGAGGGGGAATGAAATCTTACTTGTTTTTGGCGCGTTCAAAGGAAGCGACGATTTCTGCTTTGGCCGCTTCCGCGTTATCCCAACCTTCCACTTTGACCCACTTGCCTTTTTCCAGATCTTTGTAATGTTCAAAGAAATGGCCGATCTGCGCGCGCAGCAATGCCGGCAGGTCGTTAACGTCTTTAATGTGATCGTATTCTTTAGTCAGTTTGCTGTGCGGAACGGCAACCAACTTGGCGTCTTCGCCTGCTTCGTCAGTCATTTTCAGCACGCCAACCGGACGACAGCGAATCACGGCGCCGGGCTGCAAGGGATACGGGGTTGGCACCAGCACATCAACCGGGTCACCGTCCAGTGACAGAGTGTGGTTGATGTAGCCGTAGTTGCACGGGTAGAACATGGCGGTAGACATGAAACGATCTACAAACAGCGCGCCAGTGTCTTTATCAATCTCGTATTTGATTGGATCGGCGTTAGCAGGGATTTCAATAACGACGTAAATATCTTCCGGGAGATCTTTGCCCGCCGGGACATTGTTCAGACTCATGTCGGTTTCCTTCTCACTTTAAACCTGAAATTGCGTGGCGGTTATTATAGCCAAGTCACGGAGAAAGTCGCCGATTTTTAAGGGGGGATTTCTTGCTTCTCATGGCACTGGTAACGCTTTATTAATATGATCGTAATAATAAAAAAAACTTATTAACACGTTGTTAAGTTACTAAACGGTGGCCGAAGTTAAAGAAAAAAAAGGATTAATCCGATAGGTAGGAGAGAAAATTTCTCTAATCGGTTTTACTCATTAATAAAATTGCTTCATTAATACAGGGTGTAACAACAATAATGTTAAGAAATATTACTATCAAAGTAAACTTGATTGTTTTGTTAGGGACCATGGTATTGCTTTTAACGCTGGTCAGCGGTATCGGCGTTAACTCCATTAATCAGGGAAAAGAATCAATTACCACCATCGACAAAATCCAGGGCAAAGAGGTCGCGGCGCTGTCGGGCAGCTATACCGCTGCGTTACGCGCCCGGACAGGCTTGGCGCTGGCCGCTCGCCAGATGGAAAGCGGAATGACCGAGTTGGCTGAGGCATCGATGGCCCGGGCGCAAAGCTACGTCGAACTGTCGCGTCGGGAGATGACCCGCTTTCTTGCGTACGGCACAGTGACTGAGCAGGGCGCAAGACTGGCCGCCGCGGTGGAGAATAACTATAGCCCCTTTATTGATAAGGGTATTCAGCCAATGATTGATGCGCTGAAAGGCGGCCGCGTGGATGAATACTATCGTTTGCTTGAAAACGTTGTTCCGCCGCTTAGCGTAAATATGGATAAGGCGAATAACGGCTTCCGCGATTTTGCCCTGGAAATCGGACAGAATATGGTTGATAAGGCGGAAGCTTTCGCCTTTGGCCGCCTGGTTACTATCGGAATTGCCTGTGCGCTGGTGCTGGTGCTGGTGTTGGCTGCCTGGGTAGCCCTGAAGCGTCTGGTTCTGTCTCCGCTTGGGGTGGCGGTGACGCAGTTGGAGTTTATCGCCAGCGGCGATCTAACGCAGGAGATTGAGGATGGCGGCAGAAATGAGATTGGCCGCCTGATGCATTCGATGAGAGCGATGCAACATTCGCTCTCTGTTGCGGTGGGTCGGGTACGTGATGCTGGCGGGCAGATTGATATCGGCACCAGCGAACTGTCAACGGGGAATACGCATTTGGCGGCGCGCACTGAAGAGTCGGCGGCATCGATCGAACAGACGGCGGCCAGCATGGAACAGTTGAACGCGACCGTGAAGCTGAACGCCGAAAATGCGGAACAGGCCTACAATCTGGCGCAAAATGTTGCGGATATCTCCGGCCGGGGGGGGGATGCGGTAGGTCAGATGGTTGAGAAGATGGGGCTGATCTCCAACAGTTCGGAGCGCGTTGCCGATATTCTGACGGTCATCGACGGTATCGCTTTCCAGACCAACATTCTGGCGCTGAACGCGGCGGTGGAAGCCGCACGGGCCGGAGAGCAGGGGCGGGGATTCGCGGTGGTGGCCGGCGAGGTGAGAAATCTGGCCCAGCGCAGCGCCCAGTCAGCCAAAGAGATTAAGGCGCTGATGCTGGATTCTCAGGGGCGGGTCACCGAAGGAACTCAAATGGCGAAAATGGCGGGTGAAATTATGAAGGAGGTTTCCGAAGCGGTGGTGCACATGACCATGCTGATGCGCGAGATTTCCAGCTCGTCACGCGAGCAGAGTCATGGAATTGAGCAGGTCAATGTCGCCGTGTCGCAGATGGATAAGGCGGCTCAGCAAAACGCGTCACTGGTTGAGGAGTCAGCGGCGGCGACGCGTTCACTGGAGGAGCAGGCGCGGCAGTTGGCGGAAAGCATGGCGGTATTCAGATTACAGCGGCAGGATATGATGGCGATAAGCCGGTATTGACTCTGACCGGTTATCCCCGGGCCGGTTGTACGCTTACCATTCCCGCGGTGGCGGGAGTGGTTTTTTCTTACCGGACCTTAATCGTCTGCGGTTTTGTTCTTACGCAGACTATGCCAGATTTTCCCTTCCCGCCCGCGCCACAGGCGCTGAATGTTGTCGTGATGGCGCATTAAAATCAGGCATGACAGCATCGCCACGGGAAAGGTGAACTGCGGTTTAAACCACCAGACGTAGAACGGCGCAATCAGCGCGCTGATGATGGCGCCGAGAGACGAATAGCCGCTAAGCAGGACGGTTAACAACCAGGTGCCGGTCATCAGCCCGGTCAGATCCCAGCCGATTGGGGCAATGGCGCCGAAGGCGGTGGCGACGCCTTTTCCACCATGAAAGTGAAAAAAGACCGGATAGATATGTCCCAGGCAGGCGGCGATGGCGGTCAGGCCGAGGTAAAGCGGAGGAACGCCAAGCCTATAAGCTATCCAGACGGGCAACATGCCTTTCAGCACATCGAAAACCAATACGGCGGCGGCGGCGGCTTTACCGCCGATACGCAGGACGTTGGTGGCGCCAGGGTTTCCTGAACCAAGCTTCCGAGGGTCCGGCAACCCGGCGATCCGGCACACCAGAATCGCACTGGAAATGGCGCCACACAGATACGCGATTAATATCATACCAAGTGCGGTAGCACTCATAACGCGGTTCCGTTTAATAAGGGTCGTTTTACTCTTCTCATCTGTGGATAATACGCATAATCCGTCGGAAGTGGTATCCGACAACGACAAAAACAGAGAATGGCGTGATGGATATCGTATTTATTGAGGAACTTACCGTCATTACCACCATTGGTGTTTATGACTGGGAACAGACCATTCAGCAAAAGCTGGTGTTCGATATCGAAATGGGATGGGACAACCGTCGGGCGGCGGTCAGCGATGATGTTAACGACTGCCTGAGCTATGCTGATGTCAGCGACGCTGTGATTGAACATGTCGCCGGGCAGCGCTTTGCGCTGGTGGAACGCGTCGCTGAAGAGGTGGCGCAGATTCTGATGCAGCGTTTTCCAATTCCCTGGCTGCGTATCAAAGTCAGTAAACCGGGGGCGGTGGCGCAGGCGCGTCAGGTCGGGGTGATCATCGAGCGTGGCACGCGATAAATCTGATTTGACTGAATCAATGCTGATTTACCCGCAACTAAACGGTAACCTAGTCGGTCTATAACCTTTGTGCCCGCCATGCTCCAGTCGGGAATAGAGCGGCTCGCTAAGCAGTGCAGCCGCTTTTTTATGCCGGACAAGCTTTGTCCGTCACCCTGCGGGCCGTCGCAAGCGACGTTGAAAACTGCGGTGCAGTTTTTTATGCCGGACAAGCTTTGTCCGTCACCCTGCGGGCTGTCGCAAGCGACGTTGAAAACTGCGGTGCAGTTTTTTATGCCGGACAAGCTTTGTCCGTCACCCTGCGGGCCGTCGCAAGCGACGTTGAAAACTGCGGTGCAGTTTTTTATGCCGGACAAGCTTTGTCCGTCACCCTGCGGGCCGTCGCAAGCGACGTTGAAAACTGCGGTGCAGTTTTTTATGCCGGACAAGCTTTGTCCGTCACCCTGCGGGCCGTCGCAAGCGACGTTGAAAACTGCGGTGCAGTTTTTTATGCCGGACAAGCTTTGTCCGTCACCCTGCGGGTCGTCGCAAGCGACGTTGAAAACTGCGGTGCAGTTTTTTATGGGGCTGTTTTCATTGTTTACAACAAGAGGCAAGGATTTAGATGGTTGACCTGCATTCGTTGTTCATCGCGTTTATTCTCGGGGTGGTTGAAGGGCTGACTGAATTTTTACCCGTTTCTTCGACAGGGCACATGATTATTGTGGGTCACTGGCTAGGCTTTGCCGATGAAAAAGCCAAAACCTTCGAGATTATTATCCAGTTGGGCTCCATTCTCGCTGTGGTCGCGATGTTCTGGCGTCGGCTTTTCGGACTTATCGGTATTCATTTTGGTCAGGTTGTGCATGAAGGACAAACCTCTGGCCGTTTAAAACTAACCCATATTCTGTTGGCAATGATTCCGGCGGTGGTGCTGGGCATGGTTTTCCATGACGTCATCAAATCGTTGTTTGAACCTAAAAATGTGATGTATGCGTTGGTGGTGGGAGGCTTCCTGCTGCTGGCGGCGGAATGGTTAAAGCCAAAGCAGCCGCGTGCTGTCGGGTTGGATGATATTACCCATCGTCAGGCATTCATGATTGGCTGTTTTCAGTGTCTGGCGCTGTGGCCGGGCTTTTCCCGTTCAGGGGCGACGATTTCCGGCGGGATGCTGATGGGCGTCAGCCGCTATGCCGCGTCAGAGTTCTCTTTTATTCTGGCGGTTCCCATGATGATGGGCGCCACCGTTCTGGATCTCTATAAAAGCTGGCATTTCCTGTCGCTGGCGGATTTGCCGATGTTTGCGGTGGGATTTATGACGGCGTTTGTGGTCGCGCTGATCGCGATTAAAACATTCCTGCATATTATTAAACGCATTTCTTTCGTTCCGTTCGCTATTTACCGCTTTATTGTGGCGGCGGTGGTATACATGGTGTTCTTCTAACCGGATCGCAAGGCAAAAAAGCCACGCCGCGTGGCTTTTTGCTATACGGTCGGCGGCGATGTCCGTTGCTGTTGCGCTTTCCACTGTTCCAACGCCCTAATGCGGCGGCGTGACAATTCGTTGCGGACCTCAATGCCCTGATAACCGTCGGCGACCACTTCCGCGCTGCTCACGCGACTAACCACCTGAAATGCTTCGCGCAGATACTCTCCCTGCGGATAGGGGCTCTCTTCAAAACCGGTACGGCCTCTGGCATCGGCTTCGCTGGCGAGCGCCAACTGTTCCAGGCGCTGTGGCTTGCGCCAGACATCGATAGCGTCGAACAGCTTTATCAACGTGTTGGGCTGTAATTTCTGGACGGTGTGGATCAGGTCGTGGTATTCCGACACCAGCTTTGCCAGATCCCGTATGTGGTTGGGAACCCGCAAACGTTGGCACAGTGACTCCACCAGTTTGACGCCGGCGGGACCATGACCGTGATGTCGGGGCCATAATTCCGGCGGGGTCAGGCCTTTTCCCAGATCGTGGCACAGTACGGCGAAACGGACATCGATATCGGGGCTGAGCCGTGCGGCAACCGCCAGCGTCATCAGCGTATGAATGCCGGTATCAATTTCAGGATGCCATTTGGCGGGCGCCGGGATGCCGAAAAGTTTATCGACTTCGGGGAACAGCACCGCAAGGGCGCCGCAGTCGCGCAGTACTTGAAAGTAAACCTGCGGCGAGCGGGTGCCAAGCGCTTTTTCTGTTTCTTTCCAGACGCGTTCAGGCGTCAGGTAGTCGAGTTCTCCTGTACGGGTCATGCTTTGCATCAGCGTCATGGTGGCTTCCGCAACCTGAAAACCCAGATAGGCAAAGCGAGCGGCAAAACGGGCAACGCGCAACACCCTTAACGGATCGTCGCTGAACGCATCGGAAACATGGCGCAGCAGGCGGTTTTCCAGATCGTGCCGGCCATTATAGGGATCGACCAGTTCTCCCTGTTCCGTTTGCGCCATGGCGTTAATCGTCAGATCGCGGCGCAGTAAATCCTGCTCCAGCGTAACGTCCGGCGCGGCATGACAGACAAAGCCCGTGTAGCCGTTGCCTGATTTTCTCTCGGTACGGGCCAGAGCGTACTCGTCACGGCTGACAGGATGCAAAAAGACCGGAAAATCCTTCCCCACCTGTTGATAGCCCTGCGCCAGGAGTTGTTCCGGCGTTGCGCCGACAACCACCCAATCTTTCTCGGTGACGGGTAAATCAAGCAGGCTGTCCCGAACAGCGCCGCCGACAAGGTAAATATTCAATGTCGGGCTCCTGAAATTAGGTTGCGATATTCACGGCATATTAACATCTTTGGTTCCCAGTATCGTCAACGCATAAAAATGCCTGCGTATGCAGGCAAAATTGATTAAGCGCAGCCAGGCGGGTAAACGAACCTGTCGTTTTATCCCATCCAGCGATCGTTCTTTTTTCGGCGGGGGACAATGTGCGGCAGCAGCAGGCCCAGCAGCAGTCCCGCCCCGGCAACCCCACCACCGTACAAAAACCATTGCAGAATGATCGTACGTTGTTTGTCATCAAGCTGCACATTGGCTGCGCTGACTTTTTTCTGGGCGACAATCAGCTGATTTTTCAAGTCCTGATTTTCTTTACGTAACCCGTTGATAATCCCATCGCTGGCGGCAATTTTCTGCTGCATCTCGGTTGTGCGCTGATTCCAGCTTTGATCGGTATTCTTCAGTTTTTCGGTCAGATCTTTGACCTGGCTTTCCAATTCAGGTACGCGAGTGCGCAAGCTGGGGGTTTCGCTCAACTGATCGCGCGGAATCCAACTGGTGCGGTTTTTGTCATCGCGAATTTGTGCATAACCGGCCCCCTCATTAATACTGAGTACCGTCACCGGATCGCCGGCGTTCAGTGTGCCGACGATGCGGTACTGGTTACCGGGGCCACTGTGGATGTAGGTCAGTAACTCGTCAGAAACATAGCGTTTTTCTTCGGCGTGAACCGTCCAACTTAATGTAAAGGCAATCAAAGTAAAGCAAGTTAGGCATAATTTCTGCATAAGATCATCATGTTGCGTGAATCGAAGAGTGATAGTAGAGGCTTAAGTCTGACGAGGCAATGATTAATCCGAAATGAGAAATATCTTACTCTTGCACGAGCGGCGGCGTTGGCGCCTTTAGGTCTGTTTCCTGCGTTTTCAACATTGAATGACAATCTGGCGGCGGGTGGAAATGCGCGCGTGCTCGCAGGGGCGAAAGAGAGAGTGCCGTAACAGTGGCAAGCTGAAGTAAAATGTTATTTACTGGCGCGATTGGCGCTGAACCCGGCATAGTAAATATTATGAGTGAAGAAATAGAGCTGAAGTTTATTGTTCATCCCGACAGCGTCGATTCTCTGCGCAAACAGTTGACTGAGTGGCAGACAGAGTACAGTCAGACTGAACACCTGCAAGCCGTTCGGCTGACCAACATCTACTTTGAAACGGCAGATAACTATTTGCGTCAAAACGGCATCGGTCTGCGGATTCGCGGTGAGAACGAACGTTATGAGATGACGGCAAAAACCGCTGGCAAAGTGGTCGGCGGGTTACATCAGCATCCAGAATATAATGTGGCGTTGGAAAAAGCGGAACTGGATCTCAGTCTGCTTCCTGCGGATATCTGGCCGGAAAATTGTGATTTGACCGCCTTGCAGCACTCGCTGAAGGCGCTGTTCAGTACGGATTTCACGCGTGAAAGGTGGGTGATCACTTACCATCAGAGCATTATTGAGATTGCATTTGACCGTGGGGAGATTCGTGCCGGAGAACAAAGTGAACCGCTTTGTGAGCTGGAGATGGAGCTCAAAGTCGGGCTGACGTCACATCTGCTGGACCTGGCGAAGGAAATTGCGGATTTCGGCGGCTTGCGGCAGGGCAGTCTCAGCAAGGCCGCGCGGGGATATCATCTTGCCAGAGGCAATCCGCCGCGTGAGTGCCGCCCTGTCACGGTACTTGCGGTCGAACCCAAGGCCAATATCGATCAGGCGATCAATACCGCGCTGGAGTATGCGTTGGCGCATTGGCAATATCATGAAGAACTCTGGGTCAGAGGCGACCAGTCCGCGCGTGAGGCTTTGCCGCAAGCCAGCGCGCTGATCCGCGAGATGCTGGTGCTGGTCGGCGGGCTGGTTTCCCGTAAGATAACCACGCTTTTCCGGGCCGCGTTGACCAGTCTGGATACAAAAATCGAAGGGCCGGGTGATGCCGAAACGCTGTGCTACAGCGTTGATTATTTGCAAAGTAAGCTGGTGCTCACTTCCTGGTTGATTAACGCAGGCTGGCGCGACTACATGGATAACAAAGATCGCATCCGATTGCAGGGTTCCTATAAACGCTTTGCCGATATTATGTTGAGCCGAAGCGCTGCCGACCTGCGGAGTACCTTCAACAACGCCCTGAGTGAAGTGCAATACGTGCAGCAATTACCCCGGCTGCATCGCAATATTAGCGCTTTTTATCTGCTGTCCGGGGCTTATCCGACAGAACAGGTCGAAGCCTATATCGGGTGCTGGCGGGCATTGATCCACGCAATCGAACAGTTCACCGTCGACCATACGCCGCCGCCGTATCTGGAAGCTTGCCGTAAACAGGCACGGGATCAGCCGCCGTTCTGGTTACACAGCGCCAGTAATTAACCGTGGCGGAAATTCAATGTTAATTGTGTTCACCCGCTATTTATGGCGGGTGGCAGACCAAGGGAATCACCATGTCGACACTTCCTTTGCCATCGCTACCTGCATTATTGGCGGAACAGTCTCAGCGGGCCTTATTACGCTTACAGGAAAATGCCTTCCGCCCTGACCTGGTCACAGAGGACGATCTCGCGGTATTGGCATTCAGCGACTTTGTCAGTGATGCCCTGACGATGCATCCAGACTGGCTGCGGTCACTCCATCAGCAACCGCCGCAGCCAGAGGAGTGGCGGCACTATCCTGATTGGTTGAATGCGGCCTCGGCGGAGGTTAACGATGAGGCCGCGCTGATGAAAGCGCTACGCCAGTTCCGTCGCCGGATGCTGGTACGGATTGCCTGGTCGCAGATATTGCGCACCAGCACAACCGAACAAACCCTCAAACAGCTCAGCGAACTGGCGGAAACGTTGATTGTTTTTGCCAGAAACTGGTTATATGCGATGTGCTGCCGTGAATGGGGCACGCCCTGTAATGCGCACGGCGTCCCTCAACCCCTGTTAATCCTCGGAATGGGGAAACTGGGCGGCGGCGAACTGAACTTCTCTTCCGATATCGATCTGATTTTTGCCTACCCGGAAAACGGCCAGACGCAAGGCGGACGGCGTGAACGGGACAACGCTCAGTTCTTTACCCGATTAGGGCAGCGATTGATTAAAGTGCTGGATCAGCCGACGGTGGATGGCTTTGTCTATCGCGTTGACATGCGTTTGCGTCCCTTTGGCGACAGTGGTCCGCTGGTGCTCAGCTTTGCGGCGATGGAAGATTATTATCAGGAACAGGGACGCGACTGGGAACGTTATGCGATGGTCAAAGCCCGTCTGCTGGGGGGAATTGACGACGCTTACAGCCAGGAACTGCGCGATACCCTGAAGCCCTTTGTTTTTCGCCGTTACATCGATTTCAGCGTTATCCAGTCATTGCGGAACATGAAAAGCATGATTGCCCGCGAAGTCCGCCGCCGGGATTTAGGCAACAACATCAAACTGGGCGCTGGCGGGATCCGTGAGATTGAATTTATCGCCCAGGTGTTTCAATTGATTCGCGGTGGCCGGGAGCCCGGCTTACAGCAGCGTGCGCTGCTGCCTACACTCCAGCACATCGGCGCGCTGGGATTGTTAGCGCCAGAGAAAGTGTTGGCGCTCAGTGAGTCTTATCTGTTTCTGCGCCGCCTGGAAAATTTATTGCAGGCGATTGCGGATGAGCAAACCCAAACTTTGCCCGAAGATGAACTCAATCAGCTACGGTTGGCATGGGGAATGGGATATGGCGTTTGGCGTGCGCTCCAGGAGGCGTTGTCGCGGCACATGCAGGCGGTGCGCGGCGTCTTTAATGATTTGATTGGCGACGATGCGCCGGACAGCAATGATATTTCTGAATATGGCGGCTATAACAGCCTGTGGCAAGATACGCTGGATGACATCGATCTGGTGCCGTTAACGCCGCATCTGATTGAACCGGTAAGGGAAAAACTGTTGCGGGCGATCGTCGAGTTTCGTCATGACGTCGCGAAACGGACGATTGGACCGCGCGGCCGGGACGTACTGGATCAACTGATGCCGAAGCTGCTGGCGGAAGTGTGCGCCCGCCAGGAAGCGGACGCCGTGCTGTCACGGTTGACTCCCCTCTTACTGGGGATCGTGACGCGTACAACCTATCTGGAGTTATTGCTTGAATCGCCTGCCGCGCTGACCCAGTTGATCCGTTTGTGCGCCGCCTCGCCGATGGTGGCCAGCCAACTGGCGCGTTATCCCTTGCTGCTGGATGAGCTGCTCGATTCTGCAACGCTGTATCGACCGACGGCGCCCGGCGCGTATTCTGACGAGTTGCGCCAGTATCTGATGCGCATACCCGAGGAAGATGAAGAACAGCAATTAGAGGCGGTGCGCCAGTTTAAGCAGGCGCAGCAGTTGCGTATCGCCGCCGGAGATATCGCGGGTGTACTCCCCGTAATGAAAGTGAGTGATCACTTAACCTATCTGGCCGAGGCCATTATTGCCGCCGTCGTGCAACGGGCGTGGGGGCAAATGGAGGCACGCTACGGTCAGCCTTCACATTTGCAACAGCGTGAAGGGCGGGGCTTTGCGGTTATCGCCTATGGCAAGTTGGGCGGTTGGGAACTCGGTTACGGATCAGATCTTGATTTGGTCTTTCTGATTGATTGTCCGTCAGACGTGATGACCGATGGGGAGCGTAACATTGATGGCCGCCAGTTTTACCTGCGGCTGGCCCAGCGCGTTATGCACCTGTTTAGCACGCGGACATCATCCGGCATTCTTTATGAAGTAGATGCCCGGCTGAGGCCGTCGGGGGCCGCCGGTATGCTGGTCAGTACCGTTGAAGCGTTTGACGAGTACCAGCGCAATGAGGCCTGGATCTGGGAACATCAAGCTTTGGTGCGGGCGCGAATGGTGTATGGCGAATCTGGCGTACAGCAGCAGTTTGAGTCTATTCGGCGTACGATCCTTTGCCGGGAACGTGATGCGGACAGGTTGCGTAAGGAAGTTCGCGAAATGCGTGAAAAAATGCGCCAACACCAGGCTAACAAAGATCGTTCGTTGTTTGACCTGAAAACGGATGTCGGGGGAATCACCGACATTGAGTTTATCGTGCAATATCTGGTGCTGCGTTATGCCGCGCAGGAACCGCGCCTCACCCGCTGGTCTGATAACGTCCGCATTCTGGAATTGATGGCGCAGTATGGCGTGATGGAAGCGAGTGAGGCGGACGCGCTCAAACTGGTCTATGTCACACTGCGTAACGCGTTGCACCATCTGGCATTGCAGGAACTGTCGGGGCGGATCGGCCAGGACCGGTTTGTAGCCGAGCGGCGGCAGGTGCGACAGAGCTGGAATAAGTGGTTAGGCTGAGGCTGTGATATTATCACGCGCAATATGAGAAATAAGTTTGGAGTATGGGATGAAAATTACGCTGCCTGACTTCCGCCAAGCGGGAGTGTTAGTGGTTGGTGATGTGATGCTGGATCGGTACTGGTATGGACCAACCAGCCGGATTTCTCCCGAAGCTCCGGTGCCGGTGGTCAAGGTCGACACCATCGAGGAGCGTCCCGGCGGCGCGGCAAACGTGGCGATGAATATCGCGTCGTTGGGCGCGGGTTCCCGTCTGGTAGGCCTGACAGGGATCGATGACGCCGCGCGGGCGCTGAGCGAGAAACTCTGCGAGGTTAACGTAAGGTGTGATTTTGTGCCCGTGCCGACGCATCCGACGATCACGAAACTGCGCGTTCTGTCACGTAATCAACAGCTTATCCGCCTGGATTTTGAAGAAGGATTTGACGGTGTCGATCCGCTGCCGATGATTGAGCGTATCCGGCAGGCGCTGCCCCATATCGGCGCGCTGGTGCTGTCTGACTATGCGAAAGGGGCGTTGACCCACGTCCAGGCGATGATCCAGACCGCGAAAGCGGCCGGCGTAGCGGTTTTGATCGATCCCAAAGGAACGGATTTTTCTCGCTACCGCGGTGCGACATTGCTGACGCCGAACCTGTCCGAGTTTGAAGCGGTCGCGGGGCGCTGTAAGAGCGAAGATGAAGTGGTGTCCCGTGGTATGAAGCTGGTGGCTGATTATGAACTGTCGGCGCTGCTGATTACCCGTTCAGAGCAGGGAATGACGTTGTTGCAGCCGGGTAAGGCGCCGTTGCATTTGCCGACGCAGGCCCAGGAAGTGTATGACGTGACAGGGGCGGGGGATACCGTGATTGGCGTGCTGGCCGCGTCACTGGCGGCAGGTAACTCGCTGGAAGAAGCCTGTTTCCTGGCTAACGCGGCGGCGGGGGTCGTGGTAGGTAAGCTGGGTACATCAACGGTAACGCCGATTGAACTGGAAAATGCGATTCGCGGCCGTGCCGAAACGGGTTTTGGCGTGATGAGCGAGCAACAGTTGAAAGACGCCGTTGCGCTGGCGCGCCAGCGTGGTGAAAGGATTGTCATGACCAATGGTTGCTTCGATATTCTTCACGCGGGACACGTTTCCTACTTATCAAACGCCCGCAAGCTTGGCGATCGGCTGATTGTTGCGGTGAACAGCGATGCCTCGACCAAAAGGCTGAAAGGGCCGAGCCGGCCGGTGAATCCGTTGCCGCAGCGCATGATTGTGCTGGGTGCGCTGGAAGCCGTGGATTGGGTGGTGCCGTTTGAGGAAGACACGCCGCAGCGTCTGATTGCCGAGGTGCTGCCCGATGTGCTGGTGAAAGGCGGCGATTATCAGCCGCATCAGATCGCCGGCAGCGAAGAGGTGTGGGCCAACGGCGGGGAAGTTAACGTCCTGAATTTTGAGGATGGGTGCTCCACAACCAACATCATTAATAGTATTAAAGCGGGTAAATCTGAATAACGGATGACGTCGCGTTTTTGAAACAGGTATGAAACCATTGAATCCAGAATCAGCCGAAGTACGTGAGGCTACGTTACGCATCGCAGCACTGCGAACCACGTTGCGTCATCATGAATACCAATATCACGTTGAAGATGCGCCTGAAATTCCTGATGCGGAATATGATCGTCTCATGCAGGAACTGAAAGATTTGGAAGCGGCACACCCTCAGTTGGTGACGACCGACTCACCGACTCAGCGCGTAGGGGCCGCGCCGCTGGCCGCTTTCGAGCAGGTGCGGCATGAAGTGCCGATGCTCTCGCTGGATAACGTCTTTGATGAAGATAGCTACCTGGCGTTCAGCAAGCGTATCGGCGATCGACTGAAGAATGCCGATGATTTGACGTTCTGCTGTGAGCTGAAGCTGGACGGTCTTGCCGTCAGCCTGCTGTACGAAGAAGGCGTTCTGGTTCGCGCCGCGACGCGCGGAGATGGCGCCACCGGCGAAAATATCACCAGCAACATCCGTACCATCGGCGCAATACCGCTTTGCCTTAAAGGTGAGCACATCCCGCGGCGGCTGGAAGTTCGCGGGGAAGTGTTCATGAAGCATCGCGGTTTCGAAAGGCTGAATGATGAAGCGCGGCGTACCGGCGGCAAAGTGTTCGCCAACCCGCGTAATGCGGCGGCAGGTTCGCTGCGTCAGCTCGATCCCCGGATTACGGCCAGACGTCCGCTGACTTTCTACTGCTATGGCGTCGGTTTGCTGGAAGGCGGCGAATTGCCCGCCAGCCATTGGGAACGGCTGATGCAGTTTAAACAGTGGGGACTCCCGGTCAGCGATCATACCCGTCGTTGTACGGGTAGCGCAGAAGTTCTTGATTTTTATCATCAAGTTGAACATAACCGCCGTTCGTTGGGGTTTGACATTGATGGCGTGGTTGTCAAGGTTGACGATTTGGCGTTGCAGACGCGTCTTGGATTTGTCGCGAAAGCGCCTCGCTGGGCCGTGGCCTTCAAATTTCCGGCCCAGGAGCAACTGACCTGGATTCGTGATGTCGAGTTCCAGGTCGGGCGTACCGGGGCGATTACGCCCGTTGCCCGCCTTGAACCGGTCGCGGTAGCCGGGGTGATGGTCAGCAATGCGACGCTGCATAATGCGGATGAAATCGAACGCCTCGGATTGCGGATTGGCGATCGGGTTATCGTCCGGCGCGCGGGTGATGTTATTCCGCAGATCGTGGGGGTGGTGGAGTCTGAACGGCCAGAGGAGGCCCGGCCGATAGTCTTCCCTGGGCATTGCCCGGTGTGTCATTCCGACGTGGAGCGCGTTGACGGCGAAGTGGTGACCCGTTGCACCGGCGGTCTGATTTGCGGCGCGCAGCGGAAAGAGGCGTTGAAGCATTTTGTTTCACGCAGGGCGCTGGATGTGGAGGGCATGGGCGATAAAATCATCGATCAACTGGTGGAAAAACAGTACGTCGAAACGCCGGCCGATCTGTTCCGGCTCACGGCGGGGATCTTGACCGGCCTCGATCGCATGGGACCCAAGTCTGCACAGAATTTGGTTAACGCGTTGCAGAAAGCGAAAAGCACGACGCTGGCGCGCTTCCTGTTCGCGTTGGGGATTCGTGATGTTGGTGAAACCACGGCAGCGAATCTGGCCGCACACTTTGGCTCGCTCGATACGCTATTTGCCGCGGACGAAGAAGCGTTGCTTGAAGTGGCTGACGTGGGGAAAGTGGTCGCCGCCCATGTGCGTCATTTTCTTGATGAAGCGCACAATCAGAAAGTGATCCGCGAGTTAACCGATCCCGAGGGGATCAATGTTCACTGGCCGGCGCCGGTGATGATCAAGGCCGAAGAGATCGACAGCCCGTTCGCGGGAAAAACCGTGGTGCTGACTGGCTCGTTGCGTCTCTTGTCCCGTGATGAAGCCAAGGATCGTCTGACGGCGCGGGGTGCGAAAGTCAGTGGCAGCGTCTCGAAAAAAACCGATATGGTGATTGCCGGGGAAGCGGCGGGATCGAAACTGGCCAAAGCGCAGGAACTGGAGATCCCGGTTATTGATGAGGCCGAAATGGTGCGTTTATTGGGGGAGTAAGCCGGTGGAAAAAGAAGACCTGATTGAGATTGCCAATATGCCAATGCCGTTTGGTAAATATCAGGGGCGTGCTCTGATCGATCTGCCGGAAGAATACCTGTTATGGTTCGCCCGCAAAGGGGAGTTTCCCAATGGACGGTTGGGGGAGTTGATGAAAATCACGCTGGCGATCAAGATAGAAGGTCTACAGGGACTGGTGAAACCACTGAAGCGAACCGACGGTTCATAAAATATAGATTTAAATAAAGTGACCCGCTCCCCGCAGCCGTCATGGAGATGATGCAGGCGCTGGGAGCGGACGATCTGGGCACGGCCGATCACAGCGCGCTGGCCTGCTATTATGAAAAGTCGGCTAAAATTGAAGTTACGCGGTAGGCTGATTGAGGGTTATCGGATCGGCATACGCGGTGGTATGCCGGTCTGGTTGTCGGGGTAATCATTCAGATAAGCGCCGATTCTGCAACACGGACCATTGATTCAATCGGGACGTATATGAAATCGGGACGTTTATGAAAATAGTTATTGCACCGGATTCTTATAAAGAGAGCTTATCTGCGCAAGAGGTTGCCGCTCAGATCGAAAAGGGATTTCGTGACATCTTCCCCGATGCCTGCTACGTCAAACTGCCGGTCGCCGATGGGGGCGAGGGCACTGTGGAGGCGATGGTGGCGGCCACCCACGGCAAGATTGTAGAGGTGGAGGTGACGGGGCCGTTGGGGGACAGGATTGACGCATTTTTTGGCCTGTCGGGTGATGAAAAAACGGCGTTTATCGAGATGGCCGCGGCGAGCGGGCTTGAGCGCGTGCCCGCCCAGCAGCGCAACCCGTTGCTGACCACCAGCTATGGTACGGGCGAGTTGATTCGCTGCGCACTGGATCATGGCGTTAAGCACTGCATTATCGGCATTGGCGGCAGCGCTACCAATGACGGCGGTTCGGGAATGGCGCAGGCATTAGGTGCAAAACTGCTTGATGATACCGGCAGGCAGATTGGTTATGGCGGTGGCGCGCTGGAAAAGCTGGCAAGCATAGACATTCATAAATTGGACCCGCGCATTAACGATTGCCGTTTTGAAGTAGCCTGCGATGTGACCAACCCCTTGACTGGGCATCAGGGCGCATCGGCGATATTTGGTCCGCAGAAAGGTGCGACGGCTGAAATGATCGAACAGCTCGACAACGCTCTGAAGCATTATGCCGCGGTTATCCGCCGCGATCTGGATAGGGACGTTGAACAGGTGCCCGGCGCTGGCGCCGCGGGCGGTATGGGCGCGGCGTTACAGGCGTTCTGCGGCGCCGAATTGCGCCAGGGCATTGAGATTGTGACCGAAGCTCTGGGGCTGGATGAACTGGTCAGGGACGCTACGCTGGTGATTACCGGCGAAGGACGGATTGATAGCCAGACGATTCATGGCAAAGTGCCGATTGGCGTCGCCAGGGTAGCGAAACGTTACAAAAAGCCGGTGATCGGTATTGCCGGCAGCCTGACCAAAGATGTCGGCGTGGTGCATGAACATGGTCTGGATGCGGTATTCAGCGTGTTGTACAACATCTGCTCGCTGGAAGAAGCATTGGATAACGCTGCGGAAAATGTGCGTCTGACTGCGCGCAACATTGCCGCCACCATCAAATTATCGAAGGATTTGGGGTAGCGCATCAGGATGAAAGGGCAGGGGCGTCCCTAAAGCCCTTGCCCGCCGCGGCAGAGGGTTTGAAAATGTAACTTCGCCGCGTCGGTGACGTTTTCTATCTCATCCAACAGTTCCAGCCATTCCGGTTCCAGCACGCTGACATGAACGCCTGCGCGTAACTGCTGTTCCAGATAATGGCAAATGCGTTGTAACCGCGGAACGCCGCTGTAACTGCAACTTCCATGTAATTTGTGGACTAAATCAATAAGTTTATCGTCCTCCTGACCGCTCAACATATCTTCAATCCTGTGGCGAACTTCCGGCAGAAAATCCAGAAGCATCTCTAACAGGTCGTTCGCCAATTGGGGTTTATTGCCGGCCTGACGTTGCGCCAGCGTCCAGTCCAGCGAGAGCTGGCTGTCATCGTGTTCCTCCGACGGATGCGCAACGCCTTTGGTATGCGAGTATCTGGTCAGCACGTTTTTCAGCATCTGCTCATCAATCGGTTTGGCAAGATAATCATCCATGCCCGATTGCAGCAGGTGTTTGCGTTCGTCATCCATCGTGTGTGCGGTGACGGCGACGATAGGGGTATGGGCATGATGGGGTAACTGGCGGATCAGTTCGCTGGTACGGATACCGTCCATGTACGGCATCTGGATATCCATAAGAATGATATCCACAGGGTAATTATTGGCCTGAGAAATGGCATCGGCGCCGTTTTCACACAAAATGATTTTTTCGACCTGCTCTTCCAGCAACGCGCCGATCAACTTGAGGTTGGCCGGATTGTCATCCACGGCCATCACGCTCAACGGCAGTGGGGCCGGATGTGGCGTCCGGGACGGGAGATCCGGCGTGTTTACCGGCAACAGCGAGGGTTGGAACAGGGAAGGGTCTTGCAGCAGCGGTAATAACCGCGGCGCGGAGATGGGTTTACTCAGGCAGTCATGAACACCAAATAGCTTGAGCTGCTCTGCGTCCATTTGAGCGAGGCTGGGCAGCGCCAGGATCACACAGGGCGCACGACGGCAGACGTCACGCAACTTCGGCGTATAGTCCAGCAGGGTGTTGCGATACTTCACAGGAATACCAAGCAACAGGATATCGAATGCGGCTTCGGGGAGCTGTTCCAGCGTCGGGCTATAGCTAACGCTCACCGGCGCCTGACTCAGGATGTCCAGCGTTGCCTGAGCCGCCGCCGGGTTGGATTCAACATACGCCAGATGTTTGCCCTGCAACAGGCCGTAATCCGGCTTGCGGGTAATCGCATGTGGGTTCAGCGGTAAATTGATACGGAACCAGAAGGTCGAGCCCCGGTTTAACTGGCTCTGGAAACTGATCTCTCCCCCCATCTCTTTGACCAGACGCTGGGTAATCACCAGCCCCAGCCCCGTACCGCCGTGGCGCCGGGATATGCTGGTGTCGGCCTGACGGAAAGCCTGAAACAGTTGCGACTGCTGCGACTCGGCAATGCCAATCCCGGTATCGCGGATTTGAATTTCCAACTGAACGTCATTGTGCTTCTGCCTGCGTTTTTCAACCCGAATGTCAATGTTGCCCTGTTCGGTAAATTTAATGGCGTTGCCCAGCAGATTGGTGATGATTTGCTGTAGGCGCAGCGGGTCGCCGACGAACTGTTCCGGGAGATCTTTCTGGATATCCAGCGTCAACTCCAATCCTTTTTCGTGGGCGGTATGGGCCAACAGCACGACCACTTCATCCAGCGTATCGTGCAGCGAGAACGGGATATGCTCCAGAACCAGTTTGCCCGCCTCCAGCTTGGAAAAGTCCAGCACATCATTGATGATAGTCAACAGGTTGTTGGCGGAGCGCTCAATGGTGCGCAGATAATCAGTTTGCGTGGTATTCAACGGCGTTTTCAGCGTCTGGCGGGTAAAGCCAATCACGCCGTTCAACGGCGTTCTCAGCTCATGCGACATGTTCGCCAGAAACTCGGATTTAATACGTGCCGCTTCCTGGGCGCGTTTTTTGGCAATATCCAGCTCAACGTTCTGGATCTCCATCTGTTCCAGCGTTTCACGTAAATCGTACGTAGCCTGATCGATATTTTGTTGCATTTCTTCGTGGTAGGCGGTGAGTGACATGGCCATGGAATTGATGCCATTTTTCAGCATATCCAGTTCGCCCAACATGTGACCTTCCACCCGGCTGTCCAACTGACCGCGGCGGATACGATCCACGGTATCGACCATATTACGAATCGGTACCGTCACATTCTGCATCAGATGATAGGCAAACAGCACGGCCACACCCAGACAAAGCAAGAGCATAAAGGCGGCGATGAAAACTTCCTTATATTGCTGGAGCTTAAACTCGGTAAGATCCAATTCAATGACGATATAGCCGATCGGCGCGCTGCTGCCATGGATGGAAGGCGGGATACTGCTGGCGATAAATTCACTGTCGGCCCGGATGGGCATATGCAGGATCAGCAAATTATCCATCTGGTGCTGGTGCAAATCGCGCTCGACGGAGACATCATTGATTAACGACGACAGTACTTCAATGTGGCGCACATTGCTGGTTGCCAGCAGTTGGTTTTTCTCATTAAACACGCTGATGGTTCGGATAATGCCGGAATGATTGCGGTGGATCGTATTGATCAACGGCTGGATGGTTTTTTGCTGTTGCTGCGCCATGAGGTAAGCGCTGGTGATGGCCAGCGGTTCGATGATGCTCGTACCGACCTCGGCCAACTGCGTCTGGAGTTGGTTAAAGCGATGGACGACGAAAAAGGCGCTGAGCAGCAGTCCGATAATTAATGTCGGAGCCAGAATCATTATCAACATGCGTGCGCGCAGACTGTATTTGGTCATGGGGTTCCAATGTGGGAGAATTAAGCACGTCTTACCCGTTATCTTCCGAATGACAGGTGTTTTGGGTTTCCGGCATCTTGAAATCTGTTGGGTAGATAAAGTTTAAAAAAATCATTGTACAGATAAAACAATCGTAAACTATGGCGCAATTCTACTCTTCAAACCGGCGCGTGACGACCCGGCGAACAATCACGGTGACGGTGGACTCTCTCGATCCTTTTGGTCAGGGCGTGGCACGGCATCAAGGGAAAACCATTTTTGTGACCGGTGCTCTGCCGGGAGAACGGGCCGAAATTCAACTGACCGATGAAAAGCGCCAGTTCGCTCATGCAAAACTTAAACGTATTTTGACGCGCAGCGCTGAACGCGTTGAACCGGCGTGCCCGCATTTCAATACGTGCGGCGGCTGCCAGCAGCAGCATGCCGATATTGAACTGCAACAGCGTAGCAAAGCGTCGGCGCTCAAGCGCATGATGTCCTATGAAATGGACGGCGCTTCACTGCCGGTGACGATGCTCGCCGGGCCATCTTATGCCTACCGGCGGCGCGCCCGGCTTGCATTATACTATTTTCAGGGAAAACAGCAGGCGAAACAGGACCGGCTGATTATGGGCTATCGACAGGCGGGTTCCCACGATCTGGTGAACATCAACGCCTGTCCGGTATTGCGCCCGGAGCTGGAAAATCTGCTGACGCCGCTGCGTGACTGCCTGAGCCGCCTGCAAGCGGTGAAACGGCTGGGGCATGTGGAGCTGGTGCTGGCGGACAACGGGCCGCTAGTGGTATTGCGCCATCTGGACTCGCTGAGTCCGGCCGATACGCAGGCGCTGCGTGATTTCGCGCAACGGCGCGGCGTCGCGGTTTATCTGGCGCCCGATGCGGCGTCGCTGATGTGTCTTTCCGGCGAAACGCCGGTGTATCGGATTGCGGGATTGGAGCTGGCGTTCAGTCCGCGGGATTTTATTCAGGTCAATGATGCGGTTAACCAGCAGATGGTCGCGCAAGCGCTGGCCTGGCTGGATGTTCAGCCACAGGACAGCATCCTGGATCTGTTTTGCGGCATGGGCAATTTTACCCTCCCGCTGGCGCAGCGGGCGGCCCGCGTGGTTGGCGTGGAAGGCGTCGTGGCCCTGGTGGAAAAAGGGCGCGAGAATGCCCGGCGTAACGCGATCGGTAATGTCACATTTTTTCACCAAAATCTCGAAGATGATGTCACTCGGCAGCCCTGGGCTGCCCAGGGTTTTGATAAAATATTGCTAGATCCGGCACGAGCTGGCGCAGCGGGCGTGATGGCGCAGATCGTCAAACTCGCGCCTCAGCGTGTGGTTTACGTATCCTGTAATCCCACGACGCTGGCGCGCGACAGCAAAATATTGCTCGCGGCCGGTTATCGGCTGGCGAACGTCGCCATGCTGGATATGTTTCCACATACCGGGCACCTTGAATCTATGGCATTGTTTTTGCAAGGTTCTGGCCGACGGTAACGTAGGGAGAAATTATGGTTGCGGTAAGAAGTGCGCATTTGAATACGGCTGGTGAATTCGCACCTGACGCGTGGATTGCTTCGCTTGGCATAGCCAGTCAACAGTCATGTGAACGTTTAGCCGAAACCTGGCGCTACTGTGAACAGCAAACGCAAGATCATCCCGATGCCTTGCTGCTGTTATGGCGCGGCATTGAAATGGTGGAAATCCTCTCCACCCTGAGCATGGACAATGACAGCATGCGCGCGGCGATGCTGTTTCCGCTCGCCAATGCCAATGTGGTGGATGAGGCCACGCTACGGGAAAAGTTTGGCAACAACATCGCAGAGCTGGTGCACGGCGTGCGTGATATGGATGCAATCCGCCAACTGAAAGCCACGCAACATGATTCAGTTGCCTCTGAACAGGTGGATAACATTCGCCGTATGCTGCTGGCGATGGTGGAAGATTTCCGCTGTGTGGTCATCAAACTGGCCGAACGCATTGCGCACCTGCGCGAAGTGAAAGACGCTCCCGAAGAAGAACGGGTGCTGGCGGCCAAAGAATGCACCAATATTTACGCGCCTCTGGCCAACCGGCTGGGGATCGGGCAGCTCAAATGGGAACTGGAGGACTTCTGCTTCCGCTATTTACACCCTGAAGAGTACAAGCGTATCGCGACGCTGCTGCACGAGCGCCGTATCGATCGCGAACAGTACATTGACGACTTTGTCAAAACGCTGCGTACCGCGATGAAAGAAGAGGGGGTACAGGCGGAAGTCTACGGCCGTCCCAAACATATCTACAGTATCTGGCGCAAGATGCAGAAAAAATCCCTGTCGTTCGATGAACTGTTCGATGTGCGGGCGGTGCGTATCGTAGTGGAACGCTTGCAGGATTGCTACGGCGCGCTGGGGATTGTACATACCCATTACCGTCATCTGCCGGATGAATTTGACGACTATGTCGCCAACCCGAAACCGAACGGTTATCAATCCATTCATACCGTGGTATTGGGGCCGGGCGGGAAAACCCTTGAGATTCAAATTCGTACCCGCCAAATGCATGAAGATGCCGAACTGGGCGTCGCCGCACACTGGAAATATAAAGAAGGCACGGTGGTAGGCGGACGCTCCGGCTATGAGGGCCGCATCGCCTGGCTGCGCAAGCTGATTGCGTGGCAGGAGGAGATGGCGGATTCCGATGAGGTACTGGATGAAGTCCGCAGTCAGGTGTTTGACGACCGCGTCTATGTATTTACGCCAAAAGGGGACGTGGTCGATTTGCCCGCAGGCTCAACGCCGCTCGACTTTGCCTACCATATTCATAGTGATATCGGCCACCGCTGCGTCGGGGCGAAAATCGGCGGGCGCATCGTGCCGTTCACCTACCAGCTGCAAATGGGCGATCAGATCGAGGTGATCACCCAGAAGCAGCCGAATCCGAGCCGCGACTGGCTGAACCCGAATCTGGGGTACATCACCACCAGCCGCGGACGTTCAAAGATCCATAACTGGTTCCGCAAGCAGGATCGCGATAAGAATATTCTGGCGGGCCGCCAGATTCTGGATAACGAACTGGAGCATCTGGGCATTAGCATGAAGGCGGCGGAAAAGCTGCTGTTGCCGCGTTATAACGTGAACTCGCTGGACGAGCTGCTGGCGGGTATTGGCGGTGGCGATGTGCGCCTCAACCAGATGGTTAATTTCCTGCAATCGCAGCTTAACCAGCCCAGCGCCGAAGAGCAGGATCGAGAGGCACTGCGCCAACTGACGCAAAAATCCCAGCAGTCGCCGCCACGGGGCAAAGATAACGGCCGCGTGGTGGTTGAAGGCGTTGGCAATCTGATGCACCACATTGCCCGTTGCTGTCAGCCGATTCCGGGTGACGAGATCACCGGGTTTATCACCCGCGGCCGGGGAATTTCCATTCACCGCGCCGACTGCGAGCAGTTGGACGATCTGCGCAGCCACGCGCCGGAGCGAATTGTCGACGCGGTGTGGGGCGAGAGCTACTCCAGCGGCTATTCGCTGGTGGTGAGGGTGATTGCCAATGATCGCAGCGGGTTGCTGCGCGACATCACCACCATTCTGGCGAATGAGAAAGTCAATGTGTTGGGCGTGGCAAGCCGCAGCGATACCAAACAGCAACTGGCCACCATCGATATGGATATCGAGATATACAACTTGCAGGTGCTGGGCCGCGTGTTAGCCAAACTCAACCAACTGCCGGATGTGATTGATGCCCGTCGCCAGCAGGGAGGGTAAGGATGCGGTGTTTTCCTTTGCGTAAATATGCGCGGAGGAAAACCGTTATCTGGGATAAATGGCATGGAAGCGACGAAACCCTCGTTTTACCTGCATCATCCACCGTAGAACAATCATCGTTTAATTTTCAGGAACACTATGACCGTATCCGCTACACTTTCACCCGCTATCGAACGCCTGCTCGCCATCATGAAAACCCTGCGCGATCCGGAAAACGGTTGTCCGTGGGATCGTAAACAGACCTTTGACACCATTGCGCCTTACACGCTGGAAGAAACTTACGAAGTGCTGGACGCCATCAGCCGTAAGGATTTTGACGACCTGCGTGGCGAACTTGGCGATCTGCTGTTTCAGGTGGTGTTTTATGCCCGGATGGCGCAGGAACAAGGACTATTTGATTTTTCCGATGTTTGCAACGCCATCAGCGATAAACTGGAACGCCGCCATCCGCATATTTTCGCCGATGCCGAACTCGCCGACAGCGAAGCGGTGCTGGCGAACTGGGAGCAAACCAAAGCACAGGAGCGCGCGGAAAAAGATCGCCACTCCCCGCTGGACGATATCCCCGACGCATTGCCTGCCTTGATGAAAGCGCAAAAAATTCAACAGCGCTGCGCTGCCGTTGGTTTTGATTGGCACAGTTTGGGACCGGTTGTCGACAAAGTGTATGAAGAGATCGAGGAAGTCATGCACGAAGTGCGGCAACCCATTGTCGATGAAGAAAAACTGGGCGAAGAGATTGGCGATTTATTGTTCGCGACAGTCAATCTCTCTCGTCACCTGGGACATAAGGCCGAGAGTGCGTTACAGGCTGCAAATCGCAAGTTTTCTCGCCGTTTTCGTCAGGTAGAACAAATAGTTAAAGCATCAGGTAAATCACTTGAACAGGCGTCGCTGAGCGAAATGGAAGCCGCGTGGCAAAAAGTGAAAGCGCAGGAAAATACCCACTGACAGGCTATTTGAATGCTTGCTGCTTTTTTTTGGGGCTAGTTAAATGTAATTGGTTGATTTTTTACCACTAATAAATTAGTGAATTTTTAGGATTACATCCCCAAGACCGCGGGGGCGTGAGCGCCACGATGAGCAAAACGAACATTTGTGGCGTTCAGCAGGTTCCGGTATACTACTTTCCCGTCTTGGTACTTCCATCGTCTTTAAACCTAAACTCTCAGGTTCAGCATGACAACTAATTATATTTTTGTGACCGGCGGGGTCGTTTCCTCTCTGGGTAAAGGCATTGCCGCAGCCTCCCTGGCGGCTATTCTTGAAGCCCGTGGCCTCAACGTTACCATCATGAAACTGGACCCGTATATCAACGTGGATCCGGGCACGATGAGCCCGACGCAACACGGCGAAGTGTTTGTCACCGAAGACGGCGCGGAAACCGATCTAGACTTGGGCCATTACGAGCGTTTCATTCGCACCAAGATGTCGCGCCGTAACAACTTCACCACCGGTCGTATCTACTCCGACGTATTGCGCAAAGAGCGCCGTGGCGACTATCTGGGCGCCACGATTCAGGTTATCCCGCACATCACCAACGCCATTAAAGAACGCATTCTGGAAGGCGGTGAGGGGCATGATGTGGTGCTGGTCGAGATTGGCGGAACGGTCGGCGATATCGAGTCTTTGCCGTTCCTTGAAGCGATTCGGCAAATGGCGGTTGAAGTCGGCCGTGAGAATACGCTGTTCATGCATCTGACGTTGGTTCCTTATCTGGCGGCGGCGGGCGAAGTAAAGACTAAGCCTACTCAGCACTCGGTAAAAGAACTGTTGTCCATCGGTATTCAGCCGGATGTGCTGATTTGCCGTTCCGACCGTACTGTGCCCGCCAACGAGCGGGCAAAGATTGCTTTATTCTGCAACGTGCCGGAAAAAGCCGTAATATCCCTTAAAGACATTGATTCAATTTATAAAATTCCGGCGCTATTGAAATCACAGGGGTTGGATGATTATATTTGTAAACGATTCAGCTTGAACTGTCCCGAAGCAAACCTGTCAGAGTGGGAGCAGGTCGTTTACGAAGAAGCGAACCCGGGTGGCGAAGTCACTATCGGGATGGTGGGCAAATATGTTGCGTTGCCGGATGCTTATAAATCGGTGATCGAGGCGTTAAAGCACGGCGGACTGAAAAACCGTGTGACGGTGAACATTAAGCTGATTGATTCGCAGGATGTGGAAACGCGCGGCGTGGAAGTGCTGAAGGATCTTGATGCAATTCTGATCCCTGGCGGTTTCGGTTATCGGGGCATCGAAGGAAAAATCATGACGGCGCGCTATGCCCGCGAGAACAATGTCCCTTATCTGGGCATTTGCCTGGGGATGCAGGTCGCATTAATGGAATTTGCCCGTAACGTCGCCGGGATGAATGAGGCAAATTCAACGGAGTTTAAGCCTGATTGTAAATACCCGGTAGTGGCGTTGATCACGGAATGGCGCGATGAAAATGGCAATATTGAAGTCCGGGACGAAGCAAGCGATCTGGGCGGAACCATGCGGGTTGGCGGACAGCAATGTCATTTGATCGAAGGCAGCCTAGTGCGTCAGCTTTACGGTGAGCCGACGATCATTGAACGTCACCGTCACCGTTATGAAGTCAACAACATGTTGTTGAAACAGATTGAAGCGGCGGGATTACGGGTCGCGGGTCTTTCCGCCGATCGCAAGCTGGTGGAAATCATTGAGTTACCCGATCATCCGTGGTTCGTGGCCTGTCAGTTCCATCCGGAATTTACCTCAACGCCGCGTGATGGACATCCACTGTTTTCCGGCTTTGTGAAAGCCGCTGGCGTGTACCAAAAGCGCCAGATGAAGTAAGGATTTTGTCGGCAACGCGCGATCTATACCCAATAAATTTCGCGGTGCGGGAAGGCGGTAAGCGGGCGAATCCCGATGAACTCACAATAAGTCAGTGATTGGGGGGGGGAGCGCAGCCGACGCGCCTGCAACGTGAAAGATGACGGATATAACGGCCGTGCGTTGTTTGTCTGAGGTTTTAGTTTAACTTGTACTGAGGAAAATCTAATGTCCAAAATTATTAAAGTCATTGGCCGTGAAATTATTGACTCGCGCGGAAACCCGACTGTTGAAGCGGAAGTCCATCTGGAAGGCGGTTTTGTCGGTCTGGCTGCTGCGCCATCAGGGGCTTCTACCGGCTCCCGCGAAGCGCTGGAACTGCGTGACGGTGATAAATCCCGTTTTCTTGGCAAAGGCGTAACCAAAGCCGTTGCCGCGGTTAACGGCCCAATTGCTCAGGCTGTTCTGGGTAAAGACGCCAAAGATCAATCGAACATCGATAAAATCATGATCGAGCTGGACGGCACTGAAAACAAGTCCAACTTCGGCGCTAACGCCATTCTCGCGGTTTCTCTGGCTAACGCTAAAGCCGCCGCCGCGTCCAAAGGCCAGCCGCTGTACGAACATATCGCTGAACTGAACGGAACGCCGGGCAAATTCTCACTGCCTCTGCCAATGATGAACATCATCAACGGCGGCGAGCACGCGGACAACAACGTTGATATTCAGGAATTCATGATTCAGCCCGTTGGCGCGAAAACCGTTAAAGAAGCAATCCGCATCGGTTCTGAAGTTTTCCACAATCTGGCAAAAGTGCTGAAAGCCAAAGGCCTGAACACCGCTGTCGGTGATGAAGGCGGCTACGCGCCAAACCTGGAGTCTAACGCCGCGGCGCTGGCTGCCATCAAAGAAGCGGTGGAAAAAGCCGGTTACGTATTAGGTAAAGACGTTACGCTGGCGATGGACTGTGCGGCTTCCGAGTTCTACAACAGAGATACCGGTCAGTACGAACTGAAAGGCGAGGGCAAGACTTTCACTTCTCAGGAGTTTACTCACTACCTGGAAGGTTTGACCAAAGAATATCCGATCGTTTCCATCGAAGACGGTTTGGATGAATCTGACTGGGATGGTTTTGCTTACCAGACCAGCGTGCTGGGCGACAAAATCCAGTTGGTGGGTGACGATCTGTTCGTTACCAACACCAAGATCCTGAAAGAAGGTATCGAAAAAGGCATCGCGAACTCCATTCTAATCAAGTTCAACCAGATCGGTTCTCTGACCGAAACGCTGGCTGCGATCAAGATGGCGAAAGACGCAGGCTACACTGCGGTTATCTCTC
Source organism: Brenneria rubrifaciens (assembly GCF_005484945.1). Taxonomy (NCBI): domain Bacteria; kingdom Pseudomonadati; phylum Pseudomonadota; class Gammaproteobacteria; order Enterobacterales; family Pectobacteriaceae; genus Brenneria; species Brenneria rubrifaciens. The sequence continues at coordinate 2,976,402 of NZ_CP034035.1, read as the reverse complement.
ACCGTTCCGGCGAAACGGAAGATGCCACCATTGCTGACCTGGCGGTAGGTACTGCTGCCGGCCAGATCAAAACAGGTTCCATGAGCCGTTCTGACCGCGTTGCCAAATACAACCAGTTGATCCGTATTGAAGAGGCGCTGGGCAGCCGTGCACCGTTCAACGGCCTGAAAGAAGTAAAAGGTCAATAATCGCGGCTTGTTGCATTTGTCGGAATCGGGGCTGGCCCCGAGTCTGACAAACGCATCGCGTGATTGACTGGAGAATCCAGAAGCGTGGGTCTGCTTCTGGATTTTTTTATGCCATAAGGTCAGGTTTCCCGGTTTTTACTATTTAGTACTTTTTTAACTCGCCTGTTTATTTATTCAAGATGCTGCGGCAATGAGGTCTATACTGAAATACCTCCTCTTCTCATTAATGCTTTCAGCCGTATGAAAGTCTCATCCTCTTTCTCTGCGATATTCAATGATCACGCGATAGCTATCAATGGCCTCCAATGGCCGAATTATTTGATATATTTGGAAGAAATCGCCAGTTTTTTAATATTGATGACCTGCCTTTGCTTTTTGATAAATACGTTGCGAGATAGATTCTGGAATATTTTCAAATATCATAAAAATTCAATCGTTAATATTCACCAATAATTCATAGTTGATAAGAAGATAGCTTCTACCTCAAAAAATAATTCCGGGATTCGCGCTGAATAAAAAAGATATTTTCTTATTAAGGTGGTATTGGCTTTCTCTCCTATAATAGCGGCTAAGTTCAAAGTCATTTTGGATAAATAGATCTTTCCAGAACCTTACCTTGTAATTCATCCACGGCGGTCGCGCCGCGGTCTGTTATTATCGCCTGATAATCATGAAAACGCGCCAGCACGGTAACAGGATAACCCATATTGAGTTATCTGGATTGAATAAGATATTTCACCTGTGGGCGTCAGTCACCCCGTCAGACATCGCGGCATATTCATAAATTCCTTATTCTGCTTATTATAAAGATCATTCCTTTTGTATAGGATAAACACTGTATGATAATTTATAAAATATTCGAAGCCGATCGGGTCATTCTCACTTGTCATCCCCGTGAGTAATATCCGGCGGCAAAACCACAACGGTTTTCTAGCGAAACAGGAAGTTGCTTCAACGACTGCGGCGGCAATATAGATGCCATCTTGAACCAATGAGATAGGGCTCTTCCGACTCGCCACGGCAACTTCATAAATAAACATGACCAAGGAAGGATGAAAATGAAAACACGTAAAATCGGGCTGGGTAATTACTTAGCCTATGGCTCTGGCGATTTTCTTGGGGCAGGCACCACCGCGCTGACGGCCGCCTGGTTACTCTACTTTTACACCACGTTTTGTGGTTTAACACCGATTGAGGCAACCTCAATTTTTGCGATGGCCCGCGTAATGGATGCCGTCTTCAGCCCGCTGATGGGTTTTTTGAGCGATAACTTCGGTTCGACCTGGCTCGGAAAACGCTTTGGGCGCCGTAAATTCTTTATTCTGTTGGGTATTCCCTGCGTCTTCAGCTACAGCTTTATGTGGGTGGGCGATATGGGATATTGGTACTACCTGCTGACTTACCTGGTGTTTGATGTGGTCTATACCATGGTGCTGGTGCCGTATGAAACCCTGGTGCCGGAAATGACCGACGATTTCAAACAGAAAACCAAATTCTCCGGCTCGCGTATCGCGATGGCTCAGCTATCCATTACGCTGGCGACGTTTTTGCCGGGGATTTTGCTGAGTTATTTCGGCAAGGACAATACGGTTTCGTTCTTCTATTCCGGTCTGGTTTTCTCCATTATTTGCGCCACAGTGCTGACGCTGGTCTATCTCTTCACCTGGGAGCGGCCGCGGGATCAAATGTCGGAAGCCTCTCTGCGGGCGGAAAAGGAGCGTCAGTCCCTGTCACTGGTTGACAGCCTGAAACAGCTAAGTGTTGAGCTGTTGTCTACGCTGCGCATCCGTATTTTCCGTTTGCATCTGGGGATGTACCTGGGCGGGTATATCGCGCAGGACGTGTTTAATGCGGTGTTTACCTACTATGTGGTCTTTGTTCTGATGCAAAGCCCGACGGTCGCCTCCAATCTGATGGGGACAATGGCGATCCTGCAATTTATTTCCGTGATTGTGATGATCCCGTTGTGTATCCGTTTCGGACCCGCGCCGCCTTATCGCCTCGTGGTGATCTTGTTCGGACTGAGTGCGATTTCCTATACCATTCTGTGGTACAGCAACCAGCATGATGTGTTCGCCTTATTGCTGCTGATTTCCGCGCTGGCGGGATTGGGCCGCGGCGGGATCAACTACGTGCCCTGGAACATCTATACCTATATCGCCGATGTGGATGAAGTGATTACCGCGCAGCGTCGTGAAGGTATTTTTGCCGGCATCATGACGCTGACCCGCAAGGCGTCTCAGGCCGGTGCGGTGATGCTGGTGGGGATTATGTTGCAGTCATCCGGTTTTGTATCAGGGCAGAGCGTGCAGGCGCCGGGCGTCAGTCATACTCTTGTGATGATTCTGTGCTTCGGTACGGTGGGGTTTCTGGCGTTGGGATTCCTGGTTTCCCTGCGCTTCAAGCTCAACTTGCAAACGCACACTATTCTGCGGCAAGAGACAGTGAAAATGCATGAAGCCGGACGACCGGTTCCCGAAAAGATTACGCCGGAGGCGCGAGCGGTTGTCGAAATGCTGGCGGGGATGCCGTATGAGTCACTGTGGGGCAACAACAATATTGGCTACCTTAATCGTCACAAGAAAACCGCACTACCCACACGGGTAACCCAGCCTTGAACGTCTTGAACCGTTGACTGCTCATTAAATTGGATGAACAACTATGGACGTATTCAGTGTGAAACATAGCCCGCTCTTACGTCAGCCGGAACACTTTATCGCCCGCGATGAGCTGAAGGCGCTGATTTACCGCATCACCGAGAATCTGGCGAATATTGAAGATAAAACCGGTGAGTTTTTATTAAGGCTGGACGATGACCGGGTGATTGATACCAAAGGCTGGATGGGTTGGGAATGGACGCACGGTATCGGTTTGTACGGCATTTATCAGTATTACCAGCAAACGGGTGACGAGCGAATGCGGGCTATCATTGATGACTGGTTTACCGCGCATCTGTCAGAAGGGACCCCGGCGAAGAACGTCAACACCGTTTGTCCTTTCCTGACGCTGGCCTATCGCTATGAAGAAACGCGTGATGCTCGTTGGGCGCCATATCTGGAGCGCTGGGCCGAGTGGGTGATGTATGAAATGCCGCGCACGCAAAAGCAAGGGTTGCAACACATTGTTTATAACAATGAAAACCACCAGCAACTGTGGGATGACACGCTGATGATGAGCGTGCTGCCGCTGGCGAAAATCGGCAAGCTGTTGAACCGGCCTGAATTTGTGGAAGAGGCCGTCTATCAGTTCCTGCTGCACGTTCAGTATCTGATGGATCGCGAAAGCGGCCTGTGGTTTCACGGCTGGACGTTTGAAGGACAACATAACTTTGCCCTGGCGCGTTGGGCGCGTGGCAACAGTTGGCTGACCGTGGCTATCCCCGACTTTATCGAGTTGCTGGCATTGCCGGAACGGAATGCGATGCGTCGTTTTCTGTTGCAGGTGCTGGAAAGCCAAATCGAGGCGTTGGTCAAATATCAGGATGATAGCGGCCTGTGGCACACATTGCTCGACGATCCTGAGTCGTATCTCGAATGCTCGGCAACCGCCGGTTTTGCTTACGGTATTCTTAAGGCGGTACGCAAGCGCTATGTGGATCAACGCTACCTGCCGGTGGCGGAAAAAGCGATCCGCGGCGTGATTGGCAACGTGAATGCCGAAGGGGAACTGGAGCAGGTGTCGTTCGGCACCGGGATGGGACAGGATCTGGATTACTACCGTCAGATTCCGCTGACCGCTATGCCCCACGGACAGGCGATGGCGATTCTCTGCCTGTCGGAATATCTGCGCGTGTATTTATAAATCGTTGCGCAGGACATCCTGATGGGGATGTCCTGCGTTGTCGCCTGCGGTTAGTTTGCTAACCCGGTCAGACTGTAATTAGCCATGACCCAGCGATAGCCGTCATTGCCTGGTGCGGCTTTGATATGGCCGATGCCGGGGAAGGAAATGTGTGAACTGGCCACCCAGAATCCCTGGTTCGCCGCGTCAGCGAGCAGTTTGGCGCGCGTCTTGGCGGCGGCATCCATATCGTAGTCAAAACTGATGGTGGTGGCGGGAAGCGCCATCTGCACCGCTTCTGCGTGGACGGTATCGCCCCATAACAGCATCTTCTTGCCGTCGCTTTCCGCCCGATACGCGGTGTGTCCTGGTGTGTGACCGAGGGCGGGTTGCGCAACAATACCGGGATGAAGGGTTTCGTCGCCGGAAAAGGTTTTCAGCTTGTTGGCCGCGATAATCGGCCGGAAGATCGCCTGCGCCCGCTGAAAAGCGGGTTTACGATCCGCTTTGGCCTGCTTCAGATTTTCTTCGCTGAGCCAGTAATCGGTTTCCCGCTCATTGACGTACACCGTGGCGTTTGGATAAGCCAGTTTACCTTCGTTAAGCAGGCCGCCAATGTGGTCGCCGTGCAGATGGGTCAGCAACAGCGTATCCACCTGTTCCGGTCTATAGCCCGCTGCTTGCAGGTTATTCAATAAATGCCCGACGGAAGGATTGGCTTGTTTACCGTTGCCGGTGTCGACCAGGATCAGGTTTTTGCCGGTATTGATCAGATAGGCATTAATTGAGGTTTCCACTGGCGAAGTCAGCGATTTTTCCGCCAGTAGTTGGTTTATTTTTTCCGGTGAGATGCGGGTCAGCAGTTTGTCCATTGGCAGCGTGTTGGTGCCATCGGATAATGCGGTGATTTCAAACTGACCCAGCATCAGCCGGTAATAACCCGGTTGAGTTTTTACCTGAGCCACCGTTTGTGCCTGCGTAAAGGCCGGTGAGCAGGCGAACGCCAGTAGTAGTAATGTTAACGGCTTCAATAGCGTCATGTGTTTATCCCTTGTTGATGATGCATGGTTGACGGGGCGGGGGAAGCGAAATTAGCAGATTGATTATTGACTGCCTTGCGCCATTACTCAAATTGAATGCCGCGGACAAGTCCGGTTTGGCGTGTCGACCTGCGATCTGCGATAATGCCTTTTTGAGCAAAGGTGATAGTGAAAAAACATGCAGTACCCGATTAATGAAGTGTTCCAGACGTTACAAGGCGAAGGCTATTTTACCGGTGTTCCGGCGGTGTTCGTGCGGTTGCAGGGCTGTCCGGTAGGCTGTAGCTGGTGTGATACCAAACATACCTGGGACAAACTGGCCGATCGGGAAACCTCTCTGAATGAGATCGTCGTCAAAACACAGGAAAGCGACGCCTGGGGCGCCGCCACCGCCGAGGATATTCTGGCGCTGATGTCGCGCGAAGGTTATACCGCCCGCCATATCGTGATTACCGGCGGTGAGCCTTGTATTCACGATCTGGCGCCGCTGACGCTGCTGCTGGAAAAGTATGGGTTCAACTGTCAGATTGAAACCAGCGGAACGCATGAGGTGCGCTGTTCTCTCAATACCTGGGTCACGGTTTCGCCCAAAGTGAACATGCGTGGCGGTATGCAGGTGCGCGATCAGGCGTTGCAACGGGCCGATGAAATCAAGCATCCCGTCGGCAGAGCGCGGGATATTGAGGCGCTGGATACGCTGCTGGCGCGTCTGAATGACGACAAGCCACGTGTTGTGGCGCTACAGCCGATCAGCCAGAAAGACGAAGCAACCAAACTGTGTATAGCGACCTGCATTGCCCGTAACTGGCGGCTTTCCATGCAGACGCATAAATATTTGAATATTGCCTGACGGCAGGGGCGTGAAGCGATCGTTTCACGCCGGGCGATAAACACAGCCTGCGGTACAGGTTTCTTTTACCGTCACGGCGCTCAATGCCGGCAATAACGGTTTCAACTGCTGCCAGACCCAGTGGGCCAGCACTTCGCTGGTCGGGTTTTCCAGTCCGGGAATATCATTCAGATAATGATGATCCAGTCTTTCCCACGTCGGTTTAAACGCGGCTTTCAGTTCAGCGAAATCCATCACCCAGCCGGTGTGCGGATCGACCTCGCCGGTGATTTCCAGCCGAACCATAAAGGAATGCCCATGCAGCCGCCCGCATTTATGTCCCGGCGGGACATGGGGCAGACGGTGGGCGGCTTCAAACTGAAAATCTTTAAATAGCGTAGTGACCATGTCGGATGTTCCCGATTTCCTAAAAATAACCTATAAAAATCTCTTGCATACTACCGGAAAGCGCGGCGTGAAGCACGTTCCGTGATGGGCGGGGGAGAGGGCTTAAAACACGCAATACCGCTTGTAACGCGATGGCTGGCGCAATAAATGTGATCTATAACACTTTAAGCAATAAGGTTTATCAGAAAAACCATTTAGTCATTTTGGTTATTTGATATGTCCATCATTTCTTTAATTGTTAAGATGCTGATGGTTAACCTTATGCTCCACGCAGCTTTTTATTTCACCTTTTTGTATTAGTTCCGGCTATAGAGACAAGGAAATAGTGTTCATAATGAAAACTCCGGTTTCTCCCACTCCGTCGCTTCCGTTGAGTGCGGAGCAATTATCGCGTTTGCAGGCGGCAACCGGTGATTTTTCACCTGCGCAGCTTGCCTGGCTTTCCGGCTATTTTTGGGGGCTTCTGCAACAGCCGGGAGCGCAAACGCATCCAGGCGTTGCGGCAGACGCCGCCAATCCGGGGGCAGCGACGGCGATCGCGGCGTCTGTCCCAAATATCACCCTGATTTCCGCGTCTCAAACCGGTAATGCCCGTCGGGTTGCCGAGCAACTGCGTGACGATCTGCTGGCCGCGAAACTGACGGTCAATCTGGTTAATGCCGGCGACTATAAATTCAAGCAAATCGGTCAGGAGAAATTGCTGCTGATCGTGACGTCAACGCAGGGAGAAGGGGAACCGCCGGAAGAGGCCGTTGCGTTGTATAAATTTTTGTTCTCCAAAAAAGCGCCGTCGTTGAAAGAAACCGCATTCGCCGTTTTTGGTCTGGGCGATACGTCATACGAATTTTTCAGCAAAGCGGGCAACGATTTTGATCGTCGCCTTGCCGAACTGGGCGCGGAACGGTTGCTGGATCGCGTTGATGCCGATGTGGATTATCAGGCGCCTGCGGAGCAGTGGCGGCGCCAACTGGTAGATCTGTTGCAGGCGCGTCTGCCGGCACAGAACGAGACGAGGGTACAGGCCAGCACCCGCGGCGCGCTGGATGAAATCACCAGCAGTCCATACAGCAAAACCTCGCCTTTGCATGCCACGTTTTCGGTGAATCAAAAAATTACCGGGCGTAATTCAGAAAAAGACGTGCGCCATATCGAAATTGATCTGGGCGATTCTGGCTTGCGTTATCAGCCGGGCGATGCACTCGGCGTATGGTTTGATAACGATCCGGCGCTGGTGGGGGAAATTCTCGAACTGCTCTGGTTGAAAGGCGATGAGCCGGTGGACGTTGACGGTAATACGCTGCCGCTGTCTCAAGCGTTGAAAAGCCACTTTGAACTGACACAGAATACCGCGCCGATGGTTGAAAAATATGCCGCGCTGTCCCGTGACGAAACGCTGCTGGCGCTGGTGAGCGATAAACCCGCGTTGCAGCAGTTTGCCCAGCGCACGCCGCTGGCGGACATGGTGCGTCAGGCGCCGGTGGAACTCACCGCTGAGCAGTTAACGGGCCTGTTGCGTCCGCTGACCCCGCGTTTGTACTCCATCGCGTCTGCACAGGCGGAAGTGGAAAATGAAGTCCATATTACAGTGGGCGTTGTGCGCTATGACATTAATGGCCGCGCCAGAGCGGGCGGCGCTTCCAGTTATCTGGCCGACCGCCTGAATGAAGATGATGAAATTCGGGTGTTTATCGAACATAACGATAATTTCCGTCTGCCTGCCGACCCGGATGCGCCGATCATCATGATTGGCCCCGGCACGGGGATTGCGCCGTTCCGCGCCTTTATGCAGCAGCGTGAAGCCGAAGGCGCGGAAGGCAAAAACTGGCTGTTTTTTGGCAATCCGCACTTTACCGAAGATTTTCTGTATCAGGTTGAGTGGCAGCGTTACGTGAAAGAAGGGTTGCTGACCAACATCGACCTGGCGTGGTCGCGCGATTGGGCGCAGAAAGTGTATGTGCAGGATAAATTGCGGGAAAAGGGCGCGGAAGTCTGGCGCTGGCTTCAGGAAGGCGCGCACCTGTATGTCTGTGGCGATGCCAACCGCATGGCGAAAGATGTCGAACAGGCGTTACTGGAGGTGGCGGTTGAGCACGGTGGCATGGATATCGAGCAAGCCGACGAATTTTTAAGTGACCTGCGCCTTGAGCGCCGTTATCAGCGAGATGTGTATTAATGAGCAAAAAGCTATCCTCAAATGAAGAACAGTCGGTAGATGAAAAACATCCTGGCCCGTTAGTGGTGGAAGGCAAACTCGCTGATGCCGAACGTCTGAAACGGGAAAGTAACTTTCTGCGCGGCACCATTGCCGAAGATCTGAAGGACGGACTGACGGGCGGTTTCAATGGCGACAATTTTTTACTGATCCGTTTCCACGGCATGTATCAGCAGGATGACCGCGATATCCGTGCCGAACGCGTCGAGCAGAAACTGGAACCCCGGCATGCGATGATGCTGCGTTGCCGTTTGCCCGGCGGGGTGATCACGCCGCAGCAGTGGCTGGGCATTGATAAGTTTGCCGCCGAAAGTACGTTGTACGGCAGCATTCGCCTGACCAACCGCCAGACGTTCCAGTTTCACGGTATCCTGAAGCCGAACGTGAAACCCGCACACCAACTGCTCAATAGTCTGGGGTTGGATTCGCTGGCTACCGCCAACGACGTTAACCGCAACGTCCTGTGCACCTCGAACCCGGTGGAGTCCGAACTGCACCAGCAGGCGTATGCGTGGGCGAAAAAGATTTCTGAGCATCTGCTGCCTCGCACTCGTGCCTACGCCGAAATTTGGCTGGATCAGGAGAAGGTGGCCACCACGGATGAAGAGCCGATTCTGGGCGCCACCTATCTGCCGCGTAAATTTAAAACCACCGTGGTGATCCCGCCGCAGAACGATGTGGATCTGCACGCCAACGATCTCAATTTTGTGGCGATAGCCGACAATGGCCGGCTGGTCGGTTTCAACGTGCTGGTAGGCGGCGGATTATCGATCGCTCACGGTGACAAAGCCACTTATCCCCGCACGGCCAGCGAACTGGGCTATATTTCCATTGAGCATACGCTGGCGGTTGCCGAAGCGGTGGTGACCACCCAGCGCGACTGGGGCAACCGTACCAATCGTAAAAATGCCAAAACCAAATACACGCTGGAGCGCGTAGGCGTTGAGACGTTCAAGGAGGAAGTGGAAAAGCGAGCCGGCGTGAAATTCGGTGCGGTTCGTCCCTATCAATTCACCGGGCGGGGCGACCGTATCGGTTGGGTCAAAGGCATTGATGGCAAATGGCACCTGACGCTGTTTATCGAGAATGGCCGTATTCTGGATTATCCTGGGCGTCCGCTGAAAACAGGTCTGGCGGAAATCGCCAAAATTCATAAGGGCGATTTCCGTCTGACGGCGAACCAGAACCTGATCGTCGCCGGCGTTCCCGCGCGGAGCAAAGCGAAGATTGAAGCGCTGGCGCGCGAACACGGCTTGATAGATGATGGCGTCACCGAGCAGCGCAAAAACTCCATGGCCTGCGTATCCTTTCCGACCTGTCCGCTGGCGATGGCGGAAGCGGAGCGTTTCCTGCCGGAGTTCGTGACCCGGGTTGAGGATATCATGCAGCGGCACGGCGTGGGCGATGAGCACATCATACTGCGCGTAACGGGATGTCCGAACGGCTGTGGCCGTGCGATGCTGGCGGAAATCGGTCTGGTGGGGAAAGCGATGGGACGCTACAACCTGCATTTGGGCGGCAACCGTGAAGGAACGCGTATCCCGCGCATGTATCGCGAAAATATCACTGAAACCGAGATCCTCGGCGAAATCGATCGGCTGATTGGTCTTTGGGCGCAAGAGCGTCTGGATAATGAAGGGTTTGGTGATTTCACCCTCCGCGCCAACATTATCAAACCGGTGCTGGACCCGGCCCGCGATTTCTATGACTGACAGGAGAGCCTGATGTCTGAATTTAATCTTGAAGCGCTTAATGCCTTGCCGAAAGCGGAGCAGGCCGCGGCGCTGGCCGCCGTGAACAAGCGGCTTGAGGCGCTATCCGCGCAGGAAAGGGTCGGTTGGGCGCTGGAACACCTGCCGGGGGAATATGTACTTTCCTCCAGTTTTGGGATTCAGGCGGCGGTATCGCTGCATCTGGTGACGCGGCAGCGGCCCGGTATCCCGGTCATCCTCACGGATACCGGCTATCTTTTCCCGGAGACCTATCAGTTTATTGACGTGTTGACAGATCGGTTAAAGCTGAATCTGCAAGTGTATCGCGCCGCGCAGTCCCCCGCCTGGCAGGAAGCGCGTTACGGTAAACTGTGGGAACAGGGCGTTGAGGGGATTGAGCGCTACAATCAGATAAATAAGGTTGAGCCGATGAACCGCGCGCTGAGCGAACTCAAGGCGCAGACCTGGTTTGCGGGACTGCGCCGGGAGCAATCCGCCAGCCGTGAGCATCTGCCGGTGCTGGCGGTACAGCACGGCGTGTTCAAATTGCTGCCGATTATCGACTGGGACAACCGTCAGGTTTATCAATACCTGCGACAAAACGGTTTGAGCTATCATCCGCTGTGGGAGCAGGGCTATTTGTCCGTGGGGGATATACATACCACCCGCAAATGGGAGCCGGGCATGAGCGAGGAGGAAACGCGCTTTTTCGGCCTCAAACGGGAGTGTGGTTTGCACGAAGAGTGACCGGGTATGCCGAGGTGAGAGGCCGGGCCTCGTCCGGTTTCTTCAGGTGTTATTCCATTACGGAACTTGTCATTCCAATTCGGCATTTCATAAGTGCGATGTCTGCAACTTATAGTCGCATTATCCATTTTTTTGCTTAGTTAAGGCGATTGTGAACTATCTACCTTTATTCGCCGATCTTCGGGGACGTCCGGTGTTGGTGGTCGGCGGCGGTGAAGTCGCCTCCCGTAAAATTGGACTATTGCAACGCGCGGGCGCCGAGGTGAAGGTTGTCGCACAGGCGCTGGCGGACGATCTGGCCGAACAGCACGCGTCCGGCCGGATTCAGTGGCTGGCCCGGAGTTTTACGCCGCAATTGTTGTCCGGCGTGTTTCTGGTTATTGCCGCAACGGATGACTCCGCGCTGAATGCCGCGGTATTTGACGCAGCCAATCAGCGTCATATGCTGGTCAACGTGGTGGACGATCAGCCCAAGTGCTCCTTTATTTTTCCCTCTATCGTCGATCGCTCTCCGTTGCTGGTGGCGATTTCGTCCGGCGGACGAGCCCCGGTGCTGGCGCGTCTGTTGCGTGAAAAGCTGGAGTCGTTGTTGCCCACCAGTCTGGGAACCATGGCGGAGATCGCGGGCAGTTGGCGCGACCGTATTAAATCTCGACTCCATTCTATGAGCGCGCGGCGTCGTTTCTGGGAACGGCTGTTTGTGGGGCGTTTTGCCACGCTGGTATCCGCAGGGCAGCTCTCGCAGGCCGAAGAGGAACTGCAACGGCAACTGGATCAACAGCAGGATGAGCAGCAACAGCCCGCTTCCGCGCATGGCGAGGTGGTGCTGGTGGGCGCCGGTCCGGGTGATGCCGGACTGCTTACGCTGCGTGGCTTGCAGGTTATCCAGCAGGCGGATGTCGTACTGTATGACTATCTGGTCAGCGACGAGGTACTGGAACTGGTGCGCCGTGACGCCGAACGTATTTGCGTGGGGAAACGGGCGAACGCCCATTCTCTTCCCCAGGAAGAAATCAACCAACTGTTGGTGACGCTGGCGCGGCAGGGTAAGCGGGTGGTGCGGCTGAAAGGCGGCGATCCGTTTATTTTCGGGCGTGGCGGAGAAGAGTTGCAAGAGGTCGCGCAGGCGGGCATTGCCTTCCAGGTTGTGCCTGGCGTGACCGCAGCGGCAGGGGTCACCGCCTATGCCGGTATTCCGTTGACACACCGGGACTATTCCCAGAGCGTGGTATTTATTACCGGTCATTGCCGGCCTGATGGCGATGCGCTGGATTGGTCGACGCTGGCGCGTGGGCGGCAGACGCTGGCGATTTATATGGGAACGGTGAAAGCCGCGGAAATCAGTCAGCAGCTAATCGAGCACGGCCGCCCGGCACAAACGCCTGTCGCCGTGATTGGGCGTGGCACCCGGCACGATCAGCAGGTGCTGATCGGCACGCTGCGGCAGTTGGAACAATTGGCTCAGCAGGCACCGACACCGGCTCTGCTGGTGATTGGTGACGTGGTGAACTTGCATCATCAAATCGCCTGGTTTGGTCAGCAGACGCTGGCGGCACCGCAAGACGGCCGTCCGGCGGTAGTAAATATGGCTTAAGGAATAGGTATGGACGAGAAACGACTCACTCATTTACGGCAGCTCGAAGCCGAGAGCATTCACATCATCCGCGAGGTGGCGGCGGAGTTCGGCAACCCGGTAATGATGTATTCCATCGGTAAAGATTCCTCGGTCATGCTGCACCTGGCGCGTAAGGCGTTTTATCCGGGATCGCTGCCGTTTCCGCTGTTGCATGTGGATACCGGCTGGAAATTCCGTGAAATGTACGAGTTCCGTGATCGGACGGCCAAAGCCTACGGTTGCGAACTGCTGGTTCACCGTAATCCTCAGGGAGAAGCGCTGGGCATTAACCCGTTTATCCACGGTAGCGCCAAACATACCGATATCATGAAAACCGAGGGATTAAAGCAAGCGCTGGACAAATATGGTTTTGACGCCGCGTTCGGCGGCGCTCGCCGTGATGAAGAGAAGTCTCGCGCCAAAGAGCGCATTTATTCCTTTCGCGATCGTTTTCATCGCTGGGACCCGAAAAGCCAACGTCCCGAACTGTGGCATAACTACAACGGCCAGATTAACAAAGGGGAAAGCATCCGCGTTTTCCCGTTGTCCAACTGGACCGAACTGGATATCTGGCAATATATCTACCTGGAAAATATCGATATTGTGCCGCTTTATCTGGCGGCTCCGCGCCCTGTGGTGGCGCGTGACGGCATGTTGCTGATGGTGGATGACGATCGTATCGATCTGCAACCGGGCGAAGTGATTGAGCAGCGAATGGTTCGTTTCCGTACGCTGGGCTGTTGGCCGTTAACGGGCGCGGTGGAGTCAAATGCGCAAACGCTGCCGGAAATCATTGAAGAGATGCTGATTTCTACCACCAGTGAGCGTCAGGGACGGGTGATCGACCGCGATCAGGCGGGTTCAATGGAACTGAAAAAGCGTCAAGGGTATTTCTGAGGAGCCGCCGAATGAGTCATGTTGTACAAGAAAGCGCGATTGCGAAACAGATCGCCGAGCAAGGGGGCGTTGAAGCCTATTTGCATGCCCAGCAGGATAAAACGCTGCTGCGTTTCCTGACCTGCGGCAGCGTCGATGACGGTAAAAGTACGCTGATTGGCCGTTTGCTGCACGATACTCGCCAGATTTACGAAGATCAGCTCACTACGTTGCACAGTGACAGCAAGCGTCTGGGGACGCAGGGCGAGAAGCTGGATCTGGCTTTGCTGGTGGATGGGCTTCAGGCAGAGCGTGAGCAGGGCATCACCATTGATGTGGCATACCGTTACTTCTCAACGGAAAAGCGCAAATTCATTATTGCCGATACGCCGGGGCATGAACAGTACACCCGCAATATGGCCACCGGTGCATCCACCTGTGAACTGGCTATTCTGCTGATAGACGCGCGTAAAGGCGTGCTGGATCAGACTCGCCGCCACAGCTTTATCGCCACGTTGCTGGGCATTCGCGATCTGGTGGTGGCGGTTAATAAAATGGATCTGGTGGATTATCAACAAGCGGTATTTGAACAGTTTAAACAGGACTATCTGGATTTCGCCCAGCAGTTGCCAGCCGATCTGAATATTACCTTTGTGCCGATTTCCGCGCTGGATGGGGATAATGTCGCCATGCCGAGCACCACGATGAGCTGGTACACCGGGCCGACGCTGCTTGATGTGCTGGAAACCGTGAATGTGGCGCAGCGTAGTCTGAAATTGCCTATGCGTTTCCCGGTTCAGTACGTGAATCGGCCTAATCTGGATTTCCGCGGCTATGCGGGAACGCTGGCATCGGGTGTCGTCAGTGTGGGGCAGCGCGTTAAAGTGCTGCCGTCAGGCGTGGGATCAACGGTTAGCCGAATCGTAACCTTTGATGGAGATCGCCAAGACGCGCAGGCGGGGGAGGCCATTACGCTGGTTCTGGCGGATGAAATTGATATTAGCCGCGGCGACCTGCTGGTCGACAGCGGCGAACCCCTGAAAGCCGTGCAGAATGCGCTGGTGGATGTGGTGTGGATGGCGGAACAGCCGCTGGTGCCGGGACAAAGCTACGATATCAAGATTGGCGGCAAGAAAACGCGTGGTCGGGTAGAGAACATCCAGTATCAGGTGGAGATCAACTCGTTGACGCAGCGCGTGACGGAAAGTTTGCCGCTTAATGGGATCGGGCTGGTTGAACTGGCCTTCGATGAACCGCTGGCACTGGATAATTATCAGCAAAATCATGTCACTGGCGGCATGATCTTTATCGATCGTCTGAGCAATGTCACCGTCGGGGTCGGTCTGGTAAGGGAGCCTATCGAACAGGTCTATCAGGAACCCGGCGCGTACAGCGCATTTGAACTGGAACTCAATGCATTGATTCGACGCTATTTCCCGCACTGGGGCGCACGCGACCTGCTGGGAGGAAAATAACGTGTCTTCAGGCCATTCATCATCTGCCGGCGAAAATGTGGTTTGGCATTCGCACGCCGTGTCATGCAAGGCACGCGAGCGACTGCATGGTCATCAGGGTGTGGTGCTCTGGTTTACCGGGCTTTCCGGTTCCGGTAAATCCACACTGGCGGGCGCGTTGGAGCAGGCGTTGCATCAGCATGGGGTGAGCACCTACTTGCTGGATGGCGATAATGTGCGGCACGGTCTGTGCCGTGATTTGGGATTCAGCGATGACGACCGGCGGGAAAATATCCGGCGAGTCGGCGAAGTGGCCAAACTGATGGTTGACGCCGGGCTGGTGGTGCTGAGCGCTTTCATCTCGCCCCATCGCGCCGAGCGTAAAATGGTGCATGATCTGCTGGATGAAGGGAAATTTATCGAAGTGTTTGTCGATACGCCTTTGGCGATTTGTGAAACACGCGATCCCAAAGGATTGTACAAGAAAGCCCGTGCGGGTGAACTACGTAATTTCACTGGTATCGATGCGGTTTATGAGGCGCCGGAAGCGCCGGATATTCATCTGGATGGTGAACAATTAGTAACAAATTTGACGGGGCAATTATTAGATCTGCTGCGTGGCCGAGCTATTATCAAACTCTGACGTCTCCGCGATATCACCTAAGATTTGCAGAGCGATGCGGAAGAATAGTGGGAAAGACCATGCCAAATGTCACGCAGCTAACGATCAACAAGACAAAAACGATTTTAGACGATGAGGAACGCGTCTCGTATCCTTTTATGGGCGCGGTGGCGGGCTTTACTTTTTACTGGCTGGCTTTCACCCTTCCTTTTCTTGTGTACGGCTCCAATACCACGTTGTTCTTCATGCTCTACACCTGGCCTTTTTTTCTGGCCTTGATGCCGCTGTCGATTGTGATGGGAGCGGCCTTCAGTTTTATGCTGAGGGGAAACGTGTTTTATACTCTCGCCGTGACAGGCCTGTCAGTGGTGTGCTTGTTCTGGCTGGTTTTCTCCTTTCTGACCGGCTGGTAATTGACCAGTCTGAAACCAAAATATCAGGTTGTATTCTGCTATTTCCCCGCTTGTTTTCGCTGACCTGCCGCGAATCTTTTCGTCTGCCGACTGACAGTATGGAGTCGGAGCAAAAGTTATGGGATGATTAGGCGGTTTTTCAGGGGGCGGGATGGGAAAACTTACGCTGTTATTATTGGTATTGCTTGGCTGGCTTCAGTATTCGCTGTGGCTGGGCAAAAATGGTGTTCATGACTATGTGCGGGTAAAAGATGACGTTGTTGTCCAGCAGGGGAACAATGCCAAACTAAAAGCCCGTAACGAACAGTTGTTTGCGGAAATTGACGACCTGAACGGCGGACAAGAAGCAATTGAAGAGCGTGCGCGTAATGAACTGGGCATGATTAAGCCTGGTGAGAGCTTCTATCGTCTGGTGCCGGAGTCCGGCGATCGTACTGCGACGACCTCTTCATCCTTACCTAACCACCCATCACGTTAACACATGTCAAAACAGCGTGTTTCCCAGCCAGAGATTGTCGCTGTCCTGCCTGCTGCCGGTAATGGCAGTCGGATGCAAAGCGACCGTCCCAAACAGTATCTGACCATCGGTCATAAAACCATTCTTGAACATGCGGTGAGCGCGCTGCTGGCCAATCCACGGGTTCAACGCGCCATTATTGCCATCAGCCCCGGCGATCTCTTGTTTCATACTTTGCCTGTTGCGCGCAATCCTCGCGTCAGCGTCGTCATAGGCGGTAAACAGCGCGCCGATTCCGTATTGGCGGGGTTGCAGGATGTCGCTGATAATGAATGGGTCTTGGTGCATGACGCCGCGCGTCCGTGTTTGCATCAAGACGATCTGGCGCGCTTGCTGCGCCTGGTCGGACACAGTGAGGCGGGCGGCATTCTGGCTGCGCCGGTTCGTGATACCATGAAGCGCAGCGCGGGGCCGCTTATCGAGCATACCGTGGATCGCTGTGATTTATGGCATGCGTTGACGCCGCAGCTGTTTCCGTCCGCATTGCTGAAAACCTGTTTACGCCGCGCTTTAAACGATGGTGTGACGGTCACCGACGAAGCCTCGGCGCTGGAGTATTGCGGCTATCACCCGCAGATTGTCAGCGGTCGGGCTGATAATATCAAAGTGACCCGCCCGGAAGATTTGGCGCTGGCTGAGTTTTATTTAACGAATTTGCATCACTGACATACGATTGGATAATGATAAAAGGAGCATGCGCAATGCGTATCGGTCACGGTTTTGACGTTCATAAATTCGGTGGAGCAGGTCCGCTGGTGATCGGTGGTGTGCGTATTCCCTATGCACAGGGATTACTGGCGCATTCCGACGGCGATGTTGTTCTGCACGCGGTGACGGATGCTTTATTGGGGGCGATGGCGTTGGGCGACATTGGCAAACTGTTTCCCGATACCGACCCGGCGTTTAAAGGCGCCGACAGCCGTGGATTATTGCGTGAAGCGTGGCGGCGTATTGGCGAGAAAGGTTACCGTCTGGGAAACCTGGATGTCACGATTATTGCGCAGGCGCCTAAAATGGCGCCGCATATCCCGCAAATGCGCGTCAATCTGGCCGAAGATCTGCAATCTCACATGGATGATGTGAACGTTAAAGCCACTACAACCGAACAGTTAGGTTTTACCGGTCGGGGCGAAGGGATTGCCTGTGAAGCTGTGGCGCTGTTGATAAAGAGTAAAACGGGCGAAATTGTCGCAGGGTAAGTACTCTCACATGGTAACGATGGATAACAATGAAGCGCTAGTCTGGCTGCACGGTGAGCCGCAGGCATCAGGGAGGCTGAAGTCTACCGCGGAAGACTTTGGCGTTATTGAAGATCTGGGGTTTCAGCCGGATGGCGATGGTGAGCATATTCTGGTTCGTATCCGCAAGCGTGGTTACAATACACAATCTGTGGCTGAAGCGCTGGCAAAATTTTGCCGCCTGCCGCAACGTGCGGTGAGTTACGCGGGCCTGAAGGATCGCCATGCCGTTACAGAACAATGGTTCTGCCTCCATATTCCAGGTAAGACATCACCGGATTTGAACGCCTTCCAGATGGAAGGTTGCGACGTGCTTGAATTTGCTCGTCATCGCCGTAAATTGCGTATTGGCGCATTACAAGGCAACGACTTTTCGCTGGTATTACGTCAGATAAGCGATCGTGCGGACGTGGAGTCCCGCCTGCGACAGATTGCTGAGCGCGGCGTACCTAACTATTTTGGCAGCCAGCGATTCGGCAGAGAAGGGAATAATCTCGAACAGGCCCGACGCTGGGCGAACAATGACATTCAGGTAAAAGAACGCAGTAAACGCGGTTTTTATCTTTCCGCCAGCCGCAGTGCGCTATTTAATCAGGTTGCCAGCGCAAGAATTGCGCGGCAGCAGGCTAAAACCGTCTGGTGCGGCGATGCGTTACAATTAACCGGCCGAGGAAGCTGGTTTGTCGTCAAACCGGATGAATTGCTGGATTTACAGACGAGACTTGATGCGGGCGAGCTTCAGGTGACCGCGCCATTACCCGGTGACGGTGCGCTGGGTACTCAAGATATCGCATTGGCTTTTGAGCAACAAACGCTGATCGGGCAAGAAACGTTGCTGTCGTTATTACAGCGCGAACGGGTCGAACCCGCCCGACGCGCGATTTTACTGTATCCGCAGCGTATGCGCTGGAACTGGCCGGATGAAAGTACGGTTGAACTGACATTCTGGTTGCCGGCGGGCAGTTTTGCGACCAGCGTGGTACGTGAAATTATCAACCAGCAACAAGAATCGGATATTGTTGCCTGATGTATTGCGGTTTATTTGTCTTGATAGGATCTCTGTGACTATGAGGGTCGCTGCAAGTTTTGCCCCAACCGGGTATAGGCGCGCATTAACGACGAGGTTAACCAAAGCTGAGGTTTGCGGGGAATGGTGAACAAGCGCATGCAAACGTTGCTGGTGCAGTTGCGTCAGTTGGGAATACAGGATGAACGCCTGCTGAAAGCTATTGAAGCCGTTCCCAGAGAGCGCTTTGTCGATGAGGCGTTTGAACACAAAGCTTATGAAAATACCGCGCTGCCGATAGGCTCCGGTCAGACGATTTCTCAACCCTACATAGTGGCGCGGATGACGGAGTTGCTATGTTTGACGCCGGTTTCCCGCGTATTGGAAATTGGTACGGGTTCCGGTTATCAAACGGCGATTCTGGCGCATCTGGTTAAGCACGTTTGTTCCGTCGAGCGAATCAAAGGATTGCAGTGGCAAGCTAAACGTCGGCTTAAGCAACTTGATCTGCACAATGTGTCTACCCGCCACGGCGATGGTTGGCAGGGCTGGGATTCTCGCGGACCTTTTGATGCCATTATCGTGACCGCCGCACCGCCTGAGATCCCTAAAGCTTTGCTGGCACAGTTGGACGAAGGCGGCGTGATGGTTTTGCCGGTTGGTGATCAATCACAAATGTTGCAGGTGGTGCAGCGTCATGCGGGAGAGTTCATTATCCGGGCTGTTGAAGCAGTTCGGTTTGTTCCGCTAGTCAAAGGAGAATTAGCCTGATACCGTTGCGGCGCGGGGGATATCCGCCAGGCTACAATGGGCGCGAGGTGCAAATGTCAGAATTGGTTAATGAATTCTATAGTTATAGGGGAGTGGGCGCATGGGAGTCCGAATGATGAGTTTGCGTCAGATTGTTGCTTGTACGGTGATTATCTTGGGCGTGGCCGGGTGTTCGAACAATGACACTAAATCCGCACCGATAAGCAGCGTAGACGGAAATACGGGCGGGAGAGGGGGGATATCATCTGCGCCCCCATCACGTATATCGACATCAGGTGACTCATCAGTTGCCACGCATGATGGCCCAATTGTTTATAACCGTCGCTATGACAATATCCCAAAAGGAAGTTATAGCGGCGGCAACAGCTATACCGTCAAACGGGGTGATACCCTGTTCTATATCGCCTGGATTACGGGGAACGATTACCGGGATCTGGCGCAGCGCAACAATATTCCAGAGCCTTATAGCCTGAACGTTGGTCAGACGCTGAATCTTGGCAACGGTTCTGGTGGTACATTGGCTGGCAGTAGTGGTATGCTGGCAGCGTCGAGTGCGACAACGGGCGGGGTTCCTGTTCCGCCGTCAAACTCTCAAATACAAACTGCGCCGGTTGATTCTCAGTCAACTAATGCGTATTCTGGTAATGCAGGTAAACAGAATGTAGGTAAAATGTTACCTAAGGCAGGAGCAACAGCCACCGCTCCTGTTACCGCACCAGCGGCTGTTGCCAGCAGCAATACAAGTAGTACTGCTGCTGTCGGCAGTTGGCGTTGGCCTACCGAAGGGAAAGTCATTGATAGTTTCTCCGCATCTGAAGGGGGAAACAAAGGGATTGATATCACCGGCTCACGTGGGCAACCGATTATGGCTACCGCCAAGGGGCGGGTAGTCTACGCGGGCAACGCTCTGCGTGGTTACGGAAATCTGATAATCATCAAACATAATGATGACTACCTGAGTGCCTATGCCCACAACGACACCATGCTGGTCCGTGAACAACAAGAAGTCACGGCAGGGCAGAAAATCGCGACGATGGGCAGTACTGGCACAAGTTCAGTTCGTTTGCATTTTGAAATTCGTTACAAGGGGAAATCCGTAAACCCGCTGCGTTTTCTTCCGCAGCGATAAATCGGGCAGAGTATTTCGGTATTCTGCCAAGGGATCACGGGTAGGAGCCACTTATGAGCCAAAGTACGCTGAAAGTTAACGAGTTACATGAAGATGCCGATTTTGAAGAGAATGGACTTGATGTTTTTGACGATAAAGCGCTGGCAGAGGAAGATACCAGTGATAATGACTCGGCTGAAGACGAGTTGTTATCTCAGGGCGTTCCCCAGCGTGTTTTAGACGCAACTCAGCTCTATTTGGGAGAGATTGGTTATTCGCCGCTTTTAACCGCACAAGAAGAGGTCTATTTTGCCCGGCGCGCGTTGCGCGGCGATATCCCATCGCGACGCCGGATGATCGAAAGTAACCTGCGACTGGTCGTGAAAATTGCCCGGCGTTACAACAATCGTGGTCTGGCGCTGCTGGACCTGATTGAAGAAGGGAACCTTGGACTGATTCGAGCCGTTGAGAAATTTGATCCGGAAAGAGGATTTCGTTTTTCAACTTACGCCACATGGTGGATTCGGCAAACAATTGAACGGGCAATCATGAACCAAACCCGTACCATTCGTTTGCCTATCCATATCGTCAAAGAACTGAATGTTTATCTGCGTACCGCACGCGAACTTTCTCATAAACTGGATCACGAGCCGAGCGCGGAAGAAATTGCCGAGCAGCTTGATAAGCCAGTCGATGATGTCAATCGCATGCTGCGTTTGAACGAGCGCATTACGTCCGTTGATACGCCGCTGGGTGGCGATTCGGAAAAAGCGCTGTTAGACATTCTGGCAGATGAAAAGGATAACGGCCCGGAAAATACCACTCAAGATAATGATATGAAACAGAATATCGTGAAGTGGTTGTTTGAGCTTAACGCTAAACAGCGTGAGGTCCTGGCCCGGCGCTTTGGGTTGTTGGGTTATGAAGCCGCAACGTTGGAAGATGTTGGCCGTGAGATCGGTTTGACTCGCGAACGCGTCCGTCAGATCCAGGTTGAAGGCTTACGTCGGCTGCGAGAAATTTTACAGGTGCAAGGCCTGAATATCGAAGAATTGTTCCGTGAGTAACGTCGGTTCAATACGGTATTCGCCAAAGCCAAAATGGTGGGGTAACCCACCATTTTGGCTTTGGCGCGTTTGAACACGTTTTCAACGGCCATTATCAGGCCTATCCCCATCCCCTGCGGGAAGTGCGATTGACGCGAGATCAGCGGGCAACGTTTGCCAGCAGAAAATCGACGATGTCGCTCGTTTTAATCATCTGCTTTTCGCCGCTGCGGCGGTTTTTATATTCAATCTCTTCGTTATCCAGATTACGATCGCCGATGACGATGGTATGCGGTACACCGATCAGTTCCATGTCGGCGAACATAACACCCGGACGTTCTTTACGATCGTCAAGCAGAACTTCAATGCCTTTGGCAAGTAGCTGCTGATAGATATCTTCAGCGACCTCTTTCACACGGAAAGATTTGTGCATATTCATTGGCAGAATCGCCACTTGAAAAGGCGCGATTGCATCTGGCCAAATAATACCGCGATCGTCATGGTTTTGCTCAATGGCGGCAGCGACCACGCGAGTGACGCCGATGCCATAGCAACCCATCGTCAGGATCTGATTTCGTCCGTCTTCTCCCTGAACGGTGGCGTTCAACGCTTCTGAATACTTGCTGCCCAATTGGAAGATATGACCTACTTCGATGCCACGTTTGATTTGCAGCGTGCCTTTACCATCCGGGCTGATATCGCCTTCCACTACGTTGCGGATATCTGCGATCGGCGGCAGGGCAACATCACGTTCCCAGTTGATGCCAAAAAAGTGTTTACCATCAATGTTGGCGCCAGCACCGAAATCGCTCATTGCGGCAACGGTTCGGTCGACGACGGCTGGGATCGGCAAATTTACCGGCCCCAGAGAACCAGGACCCGCCCCAACGATAGCGCGTATTTCTTCTTCAGTTGCGAAGGTCAGCGGGCTGGCAACGAGCGCGACTTTCTCAGCTTTGATTTCGTTCAGTTCATGATCGCCACGTACCAGTAGCGCCACCAGCTTATGGCCGCTTTCTTCTGTCGCTTTTACCAGCAGGGTTTTGACTGTTTTTTCAATCGGCAGTTTAAACTGCTCAACCAACTCGGCAATAGTTTTGGCGTTCGGCGTATCAACCAGAAGCATCTCGTGTGTTGCTTCGGCACGGCCTAACTGTGGGGCGACTGCTTCTGCCAACTCAATGTTCGCCGCATAGTCAGAATCAGTAGAGAAGACAATATCGTCTTCGCCACTGACGGCCAGTACCTGGAATTCATGGGAAGCGTTGCCGCCAATGGAGCCAGTGTCAGCTTGAACGGCCCTGAAATCCAGATCCATGCGGCTGAAAATTTTGCTGTAGGCGGCATACATCGCATTGTAAGTGGCTTGCAATGATTCCTGCGAGGTATGGAAAGAATAGGCATCTTTCATCAGAAACTCTCGGGCGCGCATTATCCCGAAGCGCGGGCGGACTTCATCGCGGAATTTGGTTTGAATCTGGAAGAAATTCAACGGCAACTGTTTGTATGAGCTAATTTCATTGCGAATCAAATCAGTAATAACTTCTTCATGTGTAGGGCCGAGCACAAAAGGGCGTTCACCGCGATCGACAAAACGCAGTAACTCAGGCCCGTATTGTTCCCAGCGACCACTTTCCTGCCAAAGGTCGGCAGGCTGAACGATAGGCATGGATACTTCAATCGCGCCAGCATTGTTCATTTCTTCGCGCACGATGGTTTCAACTTTTTTCAAAACCCGCAAGCCCGTAGGTAACCAGGTGTAAAGGCCGGAGGCCAGTTTGCGAATCATCCCGGCCCGGAGCATCAACTGATGGCTGATAACTTCTGCATCGGCAGGCGTCTCCTTGAGTGTGGAGAGCAAATATTGACTAGTACGCATGGTGTTTTAGTTCCGTCAGAACGAGAAATAGCATCGCGCTGCCTGAGGCAGCCGAAGGCATAAAAAGTGGCTTAGTTTAACAGTGTGTGCCGTTCGTCAAAAGAGAGCCGAAAGAATTTTATGGCGGACTGTCGGCTGAGCAGCGGATGGTTTCCCATATCTCAGGGGCTGACGATGGCCGTTTTGCCCGCCGTCTTATCTCTCGGCTTCCGTTATAAAACGCTTTAAATATTTTTTAACGGGAGTCGAGAGATAAAACCTTGGTTTGCTTACCGGATACTTGCCAACGAACGTTAAACTCCAGCAGTAAAACAGCATATTCCCGTTCAGTCTCTTCGCCTTTTCGGTAGGCGGGGCGCGGGTCCTGAGCTAATACCTGACTAATGAAGCGTTTTAAATGCGGATACTTATGCAGATTGCTGGCGATCTGTTGTTCCGCAAGCGGGGAGAAGCTGACTGGCATATCGGCTTCCGGGGTCAACTGTGCAAAGCTTGCCAATGCGTTGGGATGGCTTTCAGCAAAGGGGAGATAAGGTTTGATATCAACGACCGGCGTGCCGTCGACCAGATCGAGACTGCCTAATTCCAGCGTGACGTTATCGCTTTTCGCATGGATTGCTTTCAACTCAATCAATGACATGCCGATTGGATTGGGCCGGAATGTTGAACGTGTCGCAAAAACGCCCACACGCGTATTTCCGCCCAATCTGGGAGGACGGACCGTGGGACGCCATCCAACCGCCATGGTTTGATGGAAAATGAATAGAACCCATATATGACTAAAATCTGCGAGACCGCGTACGCATTCCGCCTGATTGTAAGGCGGTAATAGCTGGAGTTCGCCTCCGCCATCTTCAATCAGACCCGGCTGCCGTGGAATGGCAAATTTTTCTTTATACGGAGAGTGGATAATACCGATCTGATTGAAAACGAACGGACTCATTGCGCTGAAACTTGTAACGCGGTGCCCTGACAGACTGTCTGGCGATAGCAACCGGCGACGTCAGCGATGATCTGGCATTCATGCAGTAAAACGGCATTGGCCTTTATCGCTGTGGCACGGCTCTGCATTCTCTTACGCGCATTAGCGATGCTGGGCGGCGCATCCTTAGCGGAGACTTGACATGATGAGCCGGAGACTTCTCCCATATCACGAAATGGTTTGCCGACCAATTCTTCAGCGCTTTGATATAACACGGCAGGCGCGGGGCGTGGGGCAGGTTTTGGTTTGGCTACCGGTTCTGCTTTAGTCTCGCTAACAGGCTGGGAATCGGGTGCCGGCGACTTTTCGATTAGAGAACAGCCTGTTAGCGATACCGTTAACAGAATAAGAGGGACTACGCGCATAGAATTTCCTCTGATTTTTCTTAAAGAGCGGATATTGAAGCAAGCTATTGCACAAATAACAAGACGGGCCATAGCCCGTCCTGAGGATATATAATAAAACGGTTAACGAGGGCGTTACCAGCCTTTGACAGCACCGCCGCTAAAGATTTCATTCGCGGCTTCGTTAACTTCGTCTGACTGATAGGCCTGAACGAATTTTTTCACGTTTTCCGCATCTTTGTTATCTTCGCGGGAAACCAGCAAGTTTACGTAGGGGGAGTCTTTCTCTTCTACAAAGATGCCATCCTTAGTTGGCGTCAGGTTAATCTGGCTGGCGTATGTGGTGTTGATGATGGCCAAAGCAATTTGCGCATCGTCCAGAGAGCGCGGTAATTGTGGCGCTTCGAGCTCAACCAGCTTCAGATTTTTCGGGTTCTCGGTGACATCCAGAACGGTTGGCAGCAGGCCGACATTATCTTTCAGTTTAATTAAGCCGACTTTTTGCAGCAGCAGCAACGAACGGCCCAGATTGGTTGGATCGTTTGGCAGCGCAATCTGTGCGCCATCCTTTAGTTCATCCAGTGATTTTATTTTTTTGGAATAGCCAGCAATCGGATAAACGAAGCTATTGCCAACGGAAACCAATTTATAGCCGCGATCTTTGATTTGCTGATCCAAATAAGGTTTATGCTGGAAAGCGTTCAGGTCAATATCACCTTTGCTCAGCGCTTCGTTAGGCAAGACATAATCATTGAATGTCACCAGTTCAACGTCCAAACCATATTTGTCCTTTGCCACTTTCTGAGCAACTTCAGCTACCTGCTGTTCGGCTCCAACAATGACGCCGACTTTAATATGATTTGGGTTCTTTTCTTCCTGACCACATCCCGCCAGCGCCAGGGCACCAATCATTGCGCCAATGGTCGCAATGGATTTCAATTTAATAGCCATATCCTTACCTCTGATTAAAAGTCTTCATAACATCTGTTCGGAATAAACAAATGTGAATTTAACGATTACTTGTGCGTGACAGCTCTAACAGCCCGATCCCCACAGAATTGAATCAGGTAAACCAGAACAACCAATAATATTAATACCGCATTCATTACCGTGGCGTTATAACCAATATAGCCATACTGATAACCAATTTGACCTAAGCCTCCGGCACCAACGGCGCCACCCATAGCAGAATAGCCTACAAGCATAATGAGGGTGATCGTCGCGGCGTTAATAAGACTAGGTAAAGCTTCCGGCAATAAAACTTTGCTAATGATCTGTATCGGCGTCGCACCCATCGCGCGTGCTGCTTCAACCAGCCCTGTCGGGATTTCCAACAGCGAGTTTTCAACCATGCGGGCAATGAACGGCGCTGCGCCAACGGTCAGTGGAACAATCGCTGCTTGCAGGCCGATAGACGTGCCGACGAGGATTCGAGTAAAAGGAATCATCCAGACCAGCAGAATAATAAAGGGGATGGAGCGGAAAATATTTACCAGTGCTGAAATCACGCGGTAGAGTCTAGGGTTGGAAATAATCTGGCCTGGGCGCGTGGTATACAATAACACGCCTACCGGCAAGCCAAGCACAAATCCAAAGAAACCGGAAACGAGGGTCATTGCAACGGTTTCCCATACTCCTCGCGCCATTAACCACAACATTGCTTCAGACATAACCCAGAACCTCAATATTGACGTGATTTTCCAGCAGGAACGTTATTGCCGCTCGCGTATCTGCGTCTTCACCATGCATCTCCGCAAGCATGATGCCGAATTTGACGCCGCCGGCATAATCCATCTGGGCGCTGATGATGTTATTATTGACGTTAAAACGCCGGGCAATTTCAGAAAGTAATGGTGCATCAACCGACTGGCCGGTAAATTCCATACGCAGCAACGGCGTGATATTGACGCCGCGTTCTGGTAACAAACGAGAAATATAGTCGTCGGGAATATCGAGATGTAAAGTGGATTGAATGAATTTTTGCGCCAATGGTGTTTTCGGGTGCGAGAACACTTCGCTTACCGTGTCCTGTTCAATAAGTTGTCCGTTGCTGATCACCGCGACCTGATCGCAAATACGCTTTACGACATCCATTTCATGCGTAATGAGAAGAATCGTCAGCCCCAGACGGCGGTTGATATCTTTAAGCAGTTCCAGAATTGAGCGGGTAGTTGCGGGATCCAGGGCGCTGGTCGCTTCGTCACACAGCAATACTTTGGGGTTGCTGGCCAATGCGCGTGCAATCGCGACGCGCTGTTTTTGGCCGCCTGAAAGATTTGCCGGGTAAGCATCATGCTTATCAGTCAATCCCACCAACTCCAGCAATTCATTTACCTGGCGCGTGATTTCTGCTTTTGGGGTGTTATCCAACTCAAGTGGCAGAGCGATATTGCCAAACACCGTACGTGAAGCGAGCAAATTAAAGTGTTGGAAAATCATGCCAATCTGACGGCGTGCGCGCGTTAGCTGGCTATCTGAAAGTACAGTAAGATCCTGTCCATCAACCAGCACTTTACCCTGTGTGGGGCGTTCTAACAGATTAACGCAGCGAATAAGCGTACTTTTTCCAGCACCCGATGCGCCAATAACCCCATAGATCTGCCCCGTTGGGACATGAAGATTGACATCAGCAAGGGCGGTAATCGAGCGGCTGTTTTGCTGAAAAACCTTAGTAATATTAGCAAGTTCAATCATATATTTTTATCGTGGGTGCCTATGGCTGGAATAAATCAGATTCCGCGGAAACGGAATGATAATTGGATGTTAAGGCGTCTAGATGTCTCAGTCAATTGAGATTGATATTACCCGACATTCTCTCTACCGATGAAAACATGCGATAATAACGGGTAATTTACGCCATTGGGAGCCAAGTAAGTGGCACAAAGTATTCCAGCAGTTTTTCTTGACCGTGACGGTACGATCAACATCGACCGCGGTTATGTGCATGAGATTGATCAGTTTCAATTTATTGATGGTGTGATTGAAGCCATGCAGGAGCTGAAAAAAATGGGATTTGCTCTGGTGGTTGTCACGAATCAATCCGGTATTGCGCGCGGTAAGTTTACCGAAGATGAGTTTATGCAACTGACCGAGTGGATGGATTGGTCTTTGGCAGATCGCGATGTCGATCTGGATGGCATCTACTTTTGTCCACACCATCCAGAACAGGGGGAAGGCGATTATCGTCAGACATGCGATTGTCGTAAACCTGCGCCTGGCATGCTGCTCTCTGCACAACGTCATCTGAATATTGATATGGCCGCTTCCTATATAGCGGGAGATAAAGTAGAGGATATGCTGGCCGGGATCGCTTCCGGTGTTGGAACGAAGATCTTGGTGCGCAGTGGGAAACCCATCACCGAACAAGGGGAAACACTGGCGGATGGCGTCATTGATAGCCTTGCTGACCTGCCTCAGTGGATAAAAAAGCGTAGTTAATCGACTAAGTGAATGAAAGTTGCGCAAACAGGAAAAAGTTTAATATATTTGCTTGCGCTTCCTGATCCGCTCTCTATAATGCGCCTCCATCGACACGGCGCTGTGAGTTTAATCACAACGGGGTGGCGAGAGGAAAGAGTTATGCTCAAAATAAGCATTGACTCTGAGAGAGGAATGCGTAATATACGCCACCTCGCGTTAGCGGTTCAGGCCGCAATGCAACGCTCTTTAACAATTTAATCAGACAATCTGTGTGGGCACTCACAAGACCGTATCTCAAAGATATACCAAGTCTTGAAGAGTGACTGACAGTAAATTCATTACGAATAAACAGTTATTGATTCTTTGAGCAAAGCTATTCACTTAGCGAATCAAACCATTCTTAAATTGAAGAGTTTGATCATGGCTCAGATTGAACGCTGGCGGCAGGCCTAACACATGCAAGTCGAGCGGCAGCGGGAAGTAGCTTGCTACTTTGCCGGCGAGCGGCGGACGGGTGAGTAATGTCTGGGGATCTGCCTGATGGAGGGGGATAACCACTGGAAACGGTGGCTAATACCGCATGACGTCGCAAGACCAAAGTGGGGGACCTTCGGGCCTCACGCCATCGGATGAACCCAGATGGGATTAGCTAGTAGGCGGGGTAATGGCCCACCTAGGCGACGATCCCTAGCTGGTCTGAGAGGATGACCAGCCACACTGGAACTGAGACACGGTCCAGACTCCTACGGGAGGCAGCAGTGGGGAATATTGCACAATGGGGGAAACCCTGATGCAGCCATGCCGCGTGTGTGAAGAAGGCCTTCGGGTTGTAAAGCACTTTCAGCGGGGAGGAAGGGGAAAGGTTTAAGAGACTTTTTCATTGACGTTACCCGCAGAAGAAGCACCGGCTAACTCCGTGCCAGCAGCCGCGGTAATACGGAGGGTGCAAGCGTTAATCGGAATGACTGGGCGTAAAGCGCACGCAGGCGGTCTGTTAAGTTGGATGTGAAATCCCCGGGCTTAACCCGGGAACTGCATTCAAAACTGACAGGCTGGAGTCTCGTAGAGGGGGGTAGAATTCCAGGTGTAGCGGTGAAATGCGTAGAGATCTGGAGGAATACCGGTGGCGAAGGCGGCCCCCTGGACGAAGACTGACGCTCAGGTGCGAAAGCGTGGGGAGCAAACAGGATTAGATACCCTGGTAGTCCACGCCGTAAACGATGTCGACTTGGAGGCTGTGGTCCAGAACCGTGGCTTCCGGAGCTAACGCGTTAAGTCGACCGCCTGGGGAGTACGGCCGCAAGGTTAAAACTCAAATGAATTGACGGGGGCCCGCACAAGCGGTGGAGCATGTGGTTTAATTCGATGCAACGCGAAGAACCTTACCTACTCTTGACATCCAGAGAAGACTTCAGAGATGAGGTTGTGCCTTAGGGAGCTCTGAGACAGGTGCTGCATGGCTGTCGTCAGCTCGTGTTGTGAAATGTTGGGTTAAGTCCCGCAACGAGCGCAACCCTTATCCTTTGTTGCCAGCGATTCGGTCGGGAACTCAAAGGAGACTGCCGGTGATAAACCGGAGGAAGGTGGGGATGACGTCAAGTCATCATGGCCCTTACGAGTAGGGCTACACACGTGCTACAATGGCGCATACAAAGAGAAGCGAGCCTGCGAGGGTGAGCGGACCTCATAAAGTGCGTCGTAGTCCGGATTGGAGTCTGCAACTCGACTCCATGAAGTCGGAATCGCTAGTAATCGTAGATCAGAATGCTACGGTGAATACGTTCCCGGGCCTTGTACACACCGCCCGTCACACCATGGGAGTGGGTTGCAAAAGAAGTAGGTAGCTTAACCTTCGGGGGGGCGCTTACCACTTTGTGATTCATGACTGGGGTGAAGTCGTAACAAGGTAACCGTAGGGGAACCTGCGGTTGGATCACCTCCTTACCAGCAGAGCGGATTGAGTGAAGTGCTCACACAGATTGTCTGATGAAAATAACGAGCAGAAATACCTTAATAGGCTTGTAGCTCAGGTGGTTAGAGCGCACCCCTGATAAGGGTGAGGTCGGTGGTTCAAGTCCACTCAGGCCTACCAACTCTACTTATCCTTGAAATCTTCGCTGCTGCGTTGCTCATGTGCGTTTGCGCACAGCAGGGCTACTCGCAACGAACCTTTCGTCGGCTAAGCGAGTGGAGAGAGGTATGACTGATTTGGGGCTATAGCTCAGCTGGGAGAGCGCCTGCTTTGCACGCAGGAGGTCTGCGGTTCGATCCCGCATAGCTCCACCATTAAAAAGACTTCAGAGCGTATTGGCGACAGTATGCTGCGAAGTATTTTGCTCTTTAACAATCTGGAACAAGCTGAAAATTGAAACGATGCGGCGGCATGAGTCTTTAGCGATAAAAAGGCGGTCGCATCAGAGTCTCTCAATAATCACGGCGCGAAGAGGCTTTGAAGAATCAAAGACACCTTCGGGTTGTGAGGTTAAGCGACTAAGCGTACACGGTGGATGCCTAGGCAGTCAGAGGCGATGAAGGGCGTGCTAATCTGCGATAAGCGTCGGCAAGGCGATATGAGCCGTAATACCCGACGATACCCGAATGGGGAAACCCGGTGCACTAGTGCATCATCGTTTGATGAATCCATAGTCAAACGAGGCGAACCGGGGGAACTGAAACATCTCAGTACCCCGAGGAAAAGAAATCAACCGAGATTCCCCCAGTAGCGGCGAGCGAACGGGGAGAAGCCCAGAACCTGAATCAGTTTGTGCCTTAGTGGAAGCGTCTGGAAAGTCGCGCAACAAAGGGTGACAGCCCCGTACACGAAAAGGCACAGACGGTGAGTTCGATGAGTAGGGCGGGACACGAGACATCCTGTCTGAAGATGGGGGGACCATCCTCCAAGGCTAAATACTCCTGACTGACCGATAGTGAACCAGTACCGTGAGGGAAAGGCGAAAAGAACCCCGGCGAGGGGAGTGAAACAGAACCTGAAACCGTGTACGTACAAGCAGTGGGAGCCTCTCTTAATGGGGGGTGACTGCGTACCTTTTGTATAATGGGTCAGCGACTTATATTCTGTAGCAAGGTTAACCGAATAGGGGAGCCGCAGGGAAACCGAGTCTTAACTGGGCGTTAAGTTGCAGGGTATAGACCCGAAACCCGGTGATCTAGCCATGGGCAGGTTGAAGGTTGGGTAACACTAACTGGAGGACCGAACCGACTAATGTTGAAAAATTAGCGGATGACTTGTGGCTGGGGGTGAAAGGCCAATCAAACCGGGAGATAGCTGGTTCTCCCCGAAAGCTATTTAGGTAGCGCCTCGTGAATTCATCTTCGGGGGTAGAGCACTGTTTCGGCTAGGGGGTCATCCCGACTTACCAACCCGATGCAAACTGCGAATACCGAAGAATGTTATCACGGGAGACACACGGCGGGTGCTAACGTCCGTCGTGAAGAGGGAAACAACCCAGACCGCCAGCTAAGGTCCCAAAGTCATGGTTAAGTGGGAAACGATGTGGGAAGGCCCAGACAGCCAGGATGTTGGCTTAGAAGCAGCCATCATTTAAAGAAAGCGTAATAGCTCACTGGTCGAGTCGGCCTGCGCGGAAGATGTAACGGGGCTAAACCATGCACCGAAGCTGCGGCAGCAATAGCGATATTGTTGGGTAGGGGAGCGTTCTGTAAGCCTGCGAAGGTGGCCTGCGAGGGCTGCTGGAGGTATCAGAAGTGCGAATGCTGACATAAGTAACGATAAAGCGGGTGAAAAACCCGCTCGCCGGAAGACCAAGGGTTCCTGTCCAACGTTAATCGGGGCAGGGTGAGTCGACCCCTAAGGCGAGGCTGAAAAGCGTAGTCGATGGGAAACAGGTTAATATTCCTGTACTGGGTGTTACTGCGAAGGGGGGACGGAGAAAGCTAGGTTGGCCGGGCGACGGTAGTCCCGGTTTAAGCGTGAAGGTGGATGACCCTGGAAAATCCGGGTCGTCATTAACACTGAGGCGTGACGACGAGCCACCAAGGTGGCGAAGTAACCGATGCTACGCTTCCAGGAAAAGCCTCTAAGCACCAGGTAACACGCAATCGTACCCCAAACCGACACAGGTGGTCAGGTAGAGAATACTCAGGCGCTTGAGAGAACTCGGGTGAAGGAACTAGGCAAAATGGTGCCGTAACTTCGGGAGAAGGCACGCTGGATTTGGTGAAGTCCCTCGCGGACGGAGCTGAGACCAGTCGCAGATACCAGCTGGCTGCAACTGTTTAATAAAAACACAGCACTGTGCAAACACGAAAGTGGACGTATACGGTGTGACGCCTGCCCGGTGCCGGAAGGTTAATTGATGGGGTCAGCCGCAAGGCGAAGCTCTTGATCGAAGCCCCGGTAAACGGCGGCCGTAACTATAACGGTCCTAAGGTAGCGAAATTCCTTGTCGGGTAAGTTCCGACCTGCACGAATGGCGTAATGATGGCCAGGCTGTCTCCACCCGAGACTCAGTGAAATTGAACTCGCTGTGAAGATGCAGTGTACCCGCGGCAAGACGGAAAGACCCCGTGAACCTTTACTATAGCTTGACACTGAACCTTGAGCCTTGATGTGTAGGATAGGTGGGAGGCTGCGAAATGCGGACGCCAGTCTGCGTGGAGCCGACCTTGAAATACCACCCTTTAATGTTTGATGTTCTAACGTGGGCCCCTGAGCGGGGTCGCGGACAGTGTCTGGTGGGTAGTTTGACTGGGGCGGTCTCCTCCCAAAGCGTAACGGAGGAGCACGAAGGTCAGCTAATCCTGGTCGGACATCAGGAGGTTAGTGCAAAGGCATAAGCTGGCTTGACTGCGAGAGTGACGGCTCGAGCAGGTGCGAAAGCAGGTCTTAGTGATCCGGTGGTTCTGAATGGAAGGGCCATCGCTCAACGGATAAAAGGTACTCCGGGGATAACAGGCTGATACCGCCCAAGAGTTCATATCGACGGCGGTGTTTGGCACCTCGATGTCGGCTCATCACATCCTGGGGCTGAAGTAGGTCCCAAGGGTATGGCTGTTCGCCATTTAAAGTGGTACGCGAGCTGGGTTTAGAACGTCGTGAGACAGTTCGGTCCCTATCTGCCGTGGGCGTTGGAAGACTGAGAGGGGTTGCTCCTAGTACGAGAGGACCGGAGTGAACGCACCGCTGGTGTACGGGTTGTGATGCCAATTGCATTGCCCGGTAGCTAAGTGCGGAAGAGATAACCGCTGAAAGCATCTAAGCGGGAAACTTGCCTCGAGATGAGTCTTCCCTGGGACTTTAGGTCCCCATAAGGGCCGTTGAAGACGACGACGTGGATAGGCTGGATGTGTAAGCGTAGCGATACGTTGAGCTGACCAGTACTAATGACCCGAGAGGCTTAACCTTACAACGCCGAAGGTGTTTTGAGAGAGAAGAGATAGTCAGCTTGTTCCGTGATAGGTTCTGATGGTTGTGCGAGAGGAAAGGCGCATGACGGTCGGGACGGAAAAGAATTTGCCTGGCGGCGATAGCGCGGTGGTCCCACCTGACCCCATGCCGAACTCAGCAGTGAAACGCCGTAGCGCCGATGGTAGTGTGGGGTCTCCCCATGTGAGAGTAGGGAACTGCCAGGCATCAAATTAAGCAGTAAACCAGAGTTGTTCTGGTGTATTAAGAAATTCGGTGGAGCGGTAGTTCAGTCGGTTAGAATACCTGCCTGTCACGCAGGGGGTCGCGGGTTCGAGTCCCGTCCGTTCCGCCACTTACCTATTCCGGGATGTTCCCATACATCTCTGGATGAATGAAAACCGTATCGCTGTCAAAGGCATACGGTTTTTTTTCGTCTCAAGAACTCGCTTTTTCATACCTGGATGACAGGCGCTGTACTCGTACTCAAGTTGAAAACTGCTGCGGCATGTCTGATAGCGATAACGCTGATGGCCGGTATTTTCATTTGCGCGTTGGCTATCGCGGCCGGCCGCCTGTCATGGTCCGACGCACAGGAACCGGTGGACCGCTCCGCTCTCATCGCGCTGGTCGGCGACGACGATCAGGCCATAATAACGGTATTAATGGAAGGATTGGGGCGCAGTGTGGAAAAAGGACTGGATCGGGTTCGCACCGCTGCCCAGGTCAATGATCTTGCCGCCATTGTTGACGCTTGCCATGCGTTGAAGCCGAGGCCGCACGGGGCTTGCGTCACCTTGGCGAGCAGGCGGGGACGAGGGTTCAGATGCCGACTTCATGGCCGGGTGCTGATATCGCCGCGCACGATTTGATCCGCGTGCTCGTCAATGTGGAGGATGAGATCGTCTTACCTGAAACCCTGAGTCATCACTGATTCAGGGTTTTGGCATTTAAGCGCCTGCGCCGCTAGAAGTCCCAGTCCTCATCTTCCGTATTCACCGCTTTGCCAATCACGTATGAAGAACCGGAACCGGAGAAGAAGTCATGATTCTCGTCAGCATTAGGCGAAAGCGCGGAGAGGATCGCCGGGTTCACGTCCGTCATGCCGGCAGGGAATAACGCTTCATAACCCAGGTTCATCAACGCTTTATTGGCATTATAGTGCAAGAATTTTTTGACATCCTCCGTCCAGCCGACACTGTCGTACAACTCCTGGGTATACAGCACTTCATTGTCATACAAATCCTGCAACAGGTCGTACGCGAAATTTTTAACCTGCTGCTGACGTGCGGTATCCGCTTTTGCCAGACCTTGCTGGAATTTATAGCCGATGTAATAACCGTGCACGGCTTCATCCCGGATAATCAGCCGTATCAGATCCGCGGTGTTGGTTAATTTGGCGCGGCTTGACCAATACATCGGCAGATAGAAGCCCGAATAGAACAGGAAAGACTCCAGAAAAACGCTGGCGACTTTTTTCATCAGCGGGTCGTCACTGCGGTAATGCGCCAGAATAATGGATGCTTTCTTCTGTAGCGCCGGATTTTCTTCGCTCCAGCGGTAGGCGTCATCCACTTCGCTAGTCAGGCACAGTGTTGAAAAAATGGAACTATAGGAACGGGCATGAACCGCTTCCATAAAGCTGATGTTGGATAGCACTGCCTCTTCATGAGGCGTAACCGCGTCAGGCATGAGTGTTGGCGCACCCAGCGTGTTCTGAATGGTGTCCAACAGCGTCAGTCCGGTGAAAACCCGGATCGTCAACTGGCGTTCATGGGCGTTCAGCGTTCCCCATGAAGGAATATCATTGGAAAGCGGCACTTTTTCCGGCAGCCAGAAATTCGATGTCAGCCGATTCCAGACCTCCAAATCTTTCTCATCTTCAATTTTGTTCCAGTTGATGGCCTGGACGCGCGTCAGCAATGTCATAATCAAATTTCCTTCAACGATGGCTATAGCGCGCAGGACACACAGCCCTGCACCTCTGTACCTTCCAACGCCATCTGTCGTATTCGAATGTAATAGATGGTTTTGATACCCTTGGTCCACGCGTAAATTTGCGCTTTATTGATGTCCCGCGTGGTGGCCGTGTCGCGGAAGAACAGCGTCAGCGACAGCCCCTGATCGACATGCTGGGTGGCGGCGGCGTAGGTATCAATAATTTTCTGCGGGCCGATTTCGTAGGCGTCCTGGTAGTATTCCTGATTGTCATTGGTCATATAAGGCGCAGGGTAGTAAACCCGTCCGATCTTGCCCTCTTTACGAATCTCAATACGCGACACAATCGGATGAATGCTGGAAGTAGAATGATTGATATAAGAAATCGAGCCAGTTGGGGGCACGGCCTGCAAATTCTGATTATAAATGCCATAAGCCATGACCGACTCGCGTAAGGCCGCCCAATCCTGCTGGGTGGGAATGGCAATCCCTGCCTGTGCGAACAGCGTCTGTACGCGTTCTGTTGCGGGCTGCCATTTCTGTTCGATGTATTTGTCAAAATATTCGCCAGACGCATACTTCGAATTTTCAAAGCCTTTAAATCGCTGACCCCGTTCTATCGCCAGTTGGTTTGAGGCGCGCAGTGCGTGGTAGGCAACGGTATAAAAATAGATATTGGTGAAATCAACGCCTTCCTCGGAACCGTAAAAAATGCGCTCTTTCGCCAGATAACCATGCAGATTCATCTGGCCGAGGCCAATGGCGTGAGATTCGTCGTTACCTTTCTCGATAGAAGGCACGCAACGGATGTGGCTCATATCGGAAACGGCGGTTAGTGCGCGAATGGCCATTTCCACCGTTAGCCCAAAGTCGGGGGACGACATCGTTTTGGCGATGTTCAGCGAGCCGAGATTACAGGAGATATCCTTGCCGATATGTTGATAGCCCAGGTCTTCATCGTACAGGCTGGCGTCATTAACCTGTAAAATCTCAGAGCACAGGTTGCTCATGTTGATGCGTCCCTGAATCGGGTTCGCCCGGTTTACCGTATCCTCGAACATCATGTAGGGATAGCCGGACTCAAACTGGATCTCGGCAAGAATCTGGAAGAACTCTCTGGCCTTGATGTGTGACTTGCGGATGCGTTTGTCGTTCACCATTTCATGGTATTTTTCGCTGATACTGATTTCCGATAGCGGAACGCCATATACCTGCTCGACATCGTATGGCGAGAACAGATACATCACCTGATTGTTTTTCGCTAGCTGAAAAGTGATATCCGGGATGACGACGCCAAGCGATAGCGTTTTAATGCGGATTTTTTCATCGGCATTTTCCCGTTTGGTATCAAGGAAGCGCAAAATATCGGGATGATGCGCATTGAGATAAACCGCGCCAGCCCCTTGCCGCGCCCCCAGTTGGTTGGCGTAGGAAAACGCATCTTCCAGCATTTTCATCACCGGAATAATGCCGGATGACTGATTTTCGATGCGTTTGATCGGCGCGCCGGTTTCACGGATGTTGGTGAGCATGAAGGCGACACCGCCTCCGCGCTTGGAAAGCTGTAGCGCGGAGTTAACGGCGCGACCGATGGACTCCATATTGTCTTCAATGCGCAGCAGGAAGCAGGAAACCAGCTCGCCCCGCTGCTTTTTGCCACAGTTCAGAAAAGTGGGCGTGGCAGGCTGAAACCGGCCGCTGATGATTTCGTCCACCAGGGCGCTGGCAAGTTCGGCATCGCCGGCGGCCAGCGTCAGTGCGACCATGCAGACGCGATCTTCATAGCGTTCCAGATAGCGTTTGCCATCAAAGGTTTTAAGGGTGTAGCCGGTATAGTATTTAAAGGCGCCCAGAAACGTTTGAAAGCGGAACTTATGGCTATAAGCTTGCTGGAAGAGGCTTTTGATAAAATTGAAGGCGTATTGATCCAGAACTTCGGCTTCGTAATAGCCTTCTTCGACCAGATAGCGCAGTTTTTCTTCCAGATTATGGAAAAACACGGTGTTTTGATTCACGTGTTGCAGGAAATAACGCCGTGCGGCCAGTTTGTCCTGTTCAAACTGGATATTTCCCTCTGCGTTGTAGAGGTTCAGCATGGCGTTCAGAGAATGGTAGTCCAGCTCCGTGTTGGCTGGTTTGGTGGTCACGGATTCTGTTGTTGCCAAAATTCAATTACTCCCTTACGCACATTTGCAACGTCTTCTGCGGTGCCAAGCAGCTCGAAGCGATACAGGTAAGGCACCTGACACTTCTGCGCGATAATGTCGCCCGCGATACCGTACGCTGCGCCGAAGTTCATATTGCCTGCGGCGATGACGCCACGCAGGTAATCACGATTTTGCCGTTCGTTCAGAAAATGGATCACCTGACGGGGGACGGCGCCTTTACTACCGCCGCCGCCGTAGCTGGGAACCACCAGAATATAAGGCTGATCCACTTTCAGTGTCGGTAGCTCGGTCGCGATGGGTATTCGCAGGGCTGGTAACCCAACCTTGCTGATAAAGCGATGGGTGTTTTCCGACTGGCTGGAAAAATAGACCAGTGGGTTCATCGCGCGCCCTTACTGAAGCCGTTGGGAGGCGTGAAGCGTACTGATTTTGTCAGGACGAAAGCCGCTCCAATGATCGTCAGCCGTCATCACAACCGGTACTTGTTGATAACCGAGTGCTCTTACCTGCTGTAACGCCTGGGCATCTTCCGTTAAGTCCACCAGTTGATAGTCAATTCCCTGTTTATCCAGCGCACGGCAGGTCGCATTGCATTGAACACAATCTGGTTTGGTGAAAATGGTAATGCGCATGATTCGTATTTACCTTCTGGCGTAAAGAGAGTTTGTCGGAGCGGCTATCATCACGGGTATCTGCACCCGAACCGATCCACGAAGCAACCATCATGGGTGATGAGGTCACGCTTTGAATACTAGATGTAGTTGTTTTTAATTTCAACCATACAAGATGTAGAAATTTTTGTGTGGGTCTACGCAAAAGGCCGCTAACCCAGACGGCGCAAGGGTAAAAGCAAAAACAGGGAAAGAATAATTTTTAGGAAACGGCAAGGGTGGTTAAGGAAGGGAGCCTCGCTCCCTTAAGGAAGACGTTACAGTATGGGCAGATTTCTGCCGTAATAGATCTCCTGCATCTCGTGATACAGCAAATCAGTGATTCTTTTACGCTCGGCTTCGCTCAATGTTTCGGGTCTGACGTTAAACAGATAGTGCTTCAGATCGAAGTCTTTCAGTAACATCTTGGTATGAAAGATATTTTCCTGATAAACGTTAACGTCCATCATGTGATAAAGCGATTTCATATCTTCTGACATGAAGTTCTGAATTGAATTGATCTGATGGTCGATGAAATACTTTACACCATTGATATCCCGGGTGAATCCCCGCACGCGATAATCAATGGTCACGATGTCGGATTCCAATTGGTGAATCAGGTAGTTAAGGGCTTTTAAGGGAGAAATCACCCCACAGGTCGACACTTCAATGTCGGCGCGAAAAGTACACAGCCCGCTTTCAGGATGGCTTTCCGGGTAGGTATGTACGCAAATGTGGCTTTTATCGAGGTGCGCAACCACAGAATTGGGCAAAGGCCCCGGGTGTTCAGAGTTATCGACATCACGCGGGTCTATCGGCTCTTCGCTGACCAGAATCGTGACGCTGGCGCCCTGCGGTTCATAGTCCTGACGGGCGATATTAAGAATATTGGCCCCGATGATTGAGCAGGTTTCGCTCAGGATCTCCGTCAAACGGTTGGCGTTATACTGCTCATCAATATAGGCGATGTAACCATCACGTTCATCGTCTGTTCTGGTGTAACAGATATCGTAGATACAAAAACTCAGGCTTTTGGTCAGATTGTTAAAGCCGTGTAGTTTCAGCTTGTGCAATTTAAGTCACCCCCTTGTTGATGTGAGAATTATCGTGAACCGGATAATGCATTCAATAAATACTGTGGTAGCGCAAAGCTACCCGCATGCACTTCTGGATTGTAATAGCGACATACAATATCCGAAGCGGCGAAGCGCTGACGTAAAGTGTCTACGGTGATCTGGCGCAGCGTCGCATTATTACTGGCCCAAGCGAATGTCATGATACCACCGTAGTAGGTCGGTATGGCTGCCTGATAAAAACTCACGTCGCTGAAATAGCGACTAAGTTTTTTGTGACTGTTAACGGCTTCATCCTGTTGCAGGAAACAGACTCCGTTTTGGGCGACAAAAATGCCGCCTTCATTCAGGCAACGCGCGCATCCTTGATAAAAATCCGAGGTGAACAGGCTTTCACCTGGTCCGATGGGATCGGTGCAGTCGGAAATGATGACATCAAATTTTTCACTGCATTGACTGACGAATTTCACGCCATCGTCAATAACCAGATTGAAACGAGGATCGTCGTAAGCGCCGGCATTATGGTTGGGCAAATACTGGCGGCAGAATTCCACCACGCCAGCGTCGATTTCTACCATGGTAATGTGCTCAATGCGGCGGTGCCGACTGACTTCGCGCAGCATCCCGCCGTCGCCGCCGCCGATGATCAGCACGCGTTTGGCATTGCCGTGGGCCAGAAGTGGGACATGGGTCAGCATTTCGTGGTAGATAAATTCATCACGCTCGGTGGTCTGAACCACGCCGTCAAGCGCCATGACACGACCTAAGGCCGCGTTTTCAAAAATAATCAGATCCTGATGATCGGTCTTTTGGTGATACAACACCCGGTCAATCGAGAAATACTGACCGAAGTTGGCATGCAGGGTTTCATACCAAGTTTCTTTCTGGGACATGTTAGAGCTTCCTCCGCGATAACAGCCATGAAAATTGGCGCGCCATCATAGCTAACTCTTGCGCCGCTTGCACGGTCAAATTTCAGTCAGCGCGGAGGATGGGAAGATTATTGCGCGTAGGAAAGCAATCCGAGTGAATTACGGGCCAGTGATTGGCATTTTTTAGTCGTTGGGATCGCAATCTTGCTGAGATCGCGATAACTGTCTTCACCCATCGCCGCCATGTTATAGGCATTGTAATTGCTGAGATCCCATTTGTTCTGCCGCGCAAACGCGACTAACGTCCGGCGAATCTGCTCGTTGGGCAGATCCTGATAGCCACAGTTGTTCTTCAAATAAACGAAAATGGCAGTCAGATCGGCAAGATCTTCCGCTTCAAATTCGTTAAGCGCCTTGCTGGCGGAGGAGACGCTCATCAGACTCAGGAGGAGCATCGCCAGCGCAGAGTTTTTCATGGTTAAACCTGATCCGGGTATCGTCAGATGACGTTATCACAGATATTGCCTCAGGTTCCAAGCTTTCTTGCTGTTGCGGCGCTGCGGCAGCCAAACACGGGGAAGACGGGCTCAGGCCAGGACCGGAACGCGAGTGATGATGGCGGTTGGCTACCGGCAAGGAAAATCCTCTCAGGTTAATCGTACGATTACAGGCTATTTATCATCGATAGACGCCATGACGTCGACAGCAAGCTCTGTTATTAATAAGAGTAGCCTAATTTGATATAGCCCATATTTTATGATCTCTGGTGTCTGGCGCGTCAGCAGTTGGTTGTCGGCGGGGCTGTTGCTGCTTCTTTTAGCAACGCTTTTGTTTCAGGCTTTTTTTGCTGAAGGTCGAGGATTTACCCTGCTATGGCAAACAGGGCTAACGACTTATCTGCTGAATTCCGCCGTGCTGATGGCGGGCACGACGTTACTCAGCCTGCTCATCGGCTTGCCCGCGGCCTGGCTGATGGCGATGACCCGTTTTCCCGGCCAGCGTCTATTGCTGTGGGCGCTCTGTTTGCCGCTGGCGATGCCCGCTTTCCTGCTGGCTTATCTTTATGGCGATGCGCTGAGGTTTGTCGCGCCTGTGCGGTGGCAGTCGGATTCAGTGGCTTTTCTCAGCGGAGCCTGTGCGATTCTTGCTCTGGTTTTTTACCCGTATATTTATCTGCTGGTGCGTCATGCATTGGCGAAACAGCCTGCCAACCTGCTTTATTCTGCCCGGTTGCTTAAGCATTCCCCTTCACAGGTGATGTGGCGCGTGTGCCTGCC
Source organism: Brenneria rubrifaciens (assembly GCF_005484945.1). Taxonomy (NCBI): domain Bacteria; kingdom Pseudomonadati; phylum Pseudomonadota; class Gammaproteobacteria; order Enterobacterales; family Pectobacteriaceae; genus Brenneria; species Brenneria rubrifaciens. Next base: position 2,934,831 of record NZ_CP034035.1, on the reverse strand, counting down.
AATCACCCGGCCAGCCATGGTTGTGGGGGCGGTGCTGGTTGCGCTGGAGGCGTTCGGCGACTACGGCACGGCGTCTTATCTGGCGATCCCCACGCTGACGACCGCCGTGCTGGATATCTGGCAGCATCAGGGCGATCTGAGCGCGGCAGCGCGTGTTGCCGTTATGATTTTGCCCGTTATTTTTTTATTGATGTTTCTGGCGCACATTTGGCGGCGGAAACAACAAGTCTATCAAACGCATTTGCAGTCGGAACCGTTTGCCCCGCCAGTTTTACGAGGCTGGCGGAGCGGGCTGGCGCAGTTCTACTGCTGGAGTCTTGTCTGTCTGGCGTTCATTTTCCCCTTTTTGCGGCTGGCGTCCTGGGCCGTGATGGACGTTGTGCGGGGATGGGATAGGGCGTTTTTGCACGCCATCGGTAATAGCGTGCTGGTATCTGTCATGACCACGGCATTGATTACCCTCATGGCGTTATCGTTTGTGTTTTATAACCGAACGGCAGGCCAATCGGCCAACCCGCACGCTGTGTGTCTGATCAGGCTAAGCTATGCGATGCCGGGCGCTGTTTTGGCCATTGGTTTGTTTATCCTGCTGGTTTGTATCGATCACGCTATCGGGCAGTTGGCTAAAAGCGTGGCGCTATCGTTACCAGAAACGCTGTTATCACAATCGTTATTCGTCTTGATACTGGCCTACAGCGTCAAATTCAGTCGTCTGATGCTGGATGGTTTGGAGTACAGCATGGCGAAGATTCCGGTATCGCTGGATCGAGCCTGTCTGGTGTTGAAATGCTCTGCCGCAGCGCGTTGGTCGCGGGTACATCTTCCCTTGTTGAGTCGTGCCCTGCTAGGCGGTGCGGTGCTGATCTTTACAGAAAGTATGAAGGAACTGAATGTCTCTCTGCTATTGCGTCCGTTTCATCTTGAAACGCTGGCGAGCTATGTTTTCCGGTTTACTTTGGAGGAGCCGGTGATGTCGTTTGCCTTGCCTGCATTGGTGCTGGTCCTGGTGGGAATGGCGCCGGTGGTCGGCTTGAGCCGGGTTTTGAACTTCAAAGGGTAATCAAATGGTGACGTTGGTGGATATTCTGGGTGTGCAGTCATTAAGCTGTCGCTCGCCGCAGGGGGCGAGTCTGGAAAAGGTGACGTTTGCCGTGAGAGCGGATGAAGCGATCTGTTTGTTGGGCAGAAACGGTAGCGGCAAAACGACGCTATTGCAGGCTATTGCCGGGTTGTTACCGATAGAGCAGGGGGAAATTAAGCTTGCCGGGCAATCTATCAGTACACCCCAGCAGAGGTTGCCGCCGGAGCAACGTCAGATTGGCCTGATTTTTCAGGACGATACCTTGTTTCCCCATTTGACCGCCGCAGGGAATGTGGCGTTTGGTCTATATGGTCAATCGCCCGGCGAGGTGGCGCGGAGCGGCGGAGAAATACTGACGCTCTTGAAACTTGACGATGTGGCGTCCCGCTATCCTCACGAATTGTCAAATGAACAGCGGCATCGTTTGTCGATTGCTCGGATACTGGCCTGTAAGCCTGAACTGCTGTTGCTGGACGAACCTTTTCCCGGACTGGATAGCCACAGTCGTCATCATCTGATAACCGAACTGCGGCAAATACTCAAGCAGCGGCACATCGCGGCTATTTTCGCGACACATAACCGGGAAGCGGCGTTTGCCTGTGCAGATCATCTCATCTTGCTGGAAGAGGGGAGCATTGTGCAGCAGGGATATCCCTATGAGCTATACCACCGTCCTATCAACCGGTTTGCTGCGGATTTTCTGGGTAACACGAATTATTTGCCCGTGAAGATCCTGAGCGATCATCGATGGCAGAGCGCACTAGGCGAACACCATGCGAACCGTCCGCTGAATCAACCGATTAATTCAGCCTGCGACTGGATGGTGCGCCCTTTGGATGTGGCGCTGGCGCTGGATGCAGACGGCGCGGCGCAAATTGAGGATAGGCTTTTTACCGGTACGTCCAATCTCTATAAGGTAAGTCTGAATGCGCAGACGATCCTGGTTCAAACCAGCAACTGGTTTGAACCAGGACAGAACGTGCGTCTGAGCATTAAAACCGATCAGCCGGTACTCTTTCCGGTAACGCCAGACGCAGACTCATAAACCCGCAACTGAATATTCGCTATTACTATTGCGCTTAGGGTCAGCCCGGTTTTACGCCTCAATTCGTTCACCGTTAAATTTCTGGCGGAGGGTTTCTGGTATACTTCACGCCCTTGAGCGCAACCTGCCCGCGTTGATAAAAGGTCAGCATAGGGGCATCATTGGTGACAACCTTCGTCTATGCCGATGATGCGGGATTTTTCTATTTAAGAGTTATGAGTATGATGAAACATACCGTAGAAGTCATGATTTCCGAACAGGAAGTGATGGCGCGAGTTAACGAGTTAGGTCGGCAAATCAGTGAACACTACCGTAACCGCGGCAACGATATGGTGCTGGTTGGCTTACTGCGCGGTTCATTTATCTTTATGGCGGATTTGTGCCGGGCTATTGATGTTTCACACGAAGTCGATTTCATGACGGCATCCAGCTATGGCCGCGGGATGAATAGCACGCGCGACGTCAAAATCCTCAAGGATCTGGACGAAGATATTCGTGGTAAAGATGTGTTGATCGTTGAGGATATTATCGACTCCGGCAACACGTTGAGCAGAGTGCGTGAAATCCTGCAATTGCGCGAACCCGAATCGCTGGCGATATGTACCCTGCTGGATAAGCCGGAACGCCGGGAAGTGGACGTAAAAGTCGAGTGGGTGGGGTTCTCTATTCCCGATGAGTTTGTGGTGGGCTATGGCATCGACTACGCCCAGCATTATCGACATTTACCCTATGTCGGCAAAGTCGTCCCTCAGGCGTGAGACTGGTGGGATAAATGACGCCCGTTGCAGGGCGTTAACTGTAAATCAGGGCAGGGAGGAAATCGCGCGGCGGTAGCGTTGCTCCAGTGACTCTCTGCTGGTGGCGGTGACTTCCAAATCCCGCAGGCAACCGTCCTGAATACCGTAAACCCAACCGTGGACCGTGATTTTCTGCCCGCGTTTCCAGGCTGACTGCATCACGGTAGAGTGGCCGAGGTTATAAACCTGTTCAATAACATTGATTTCGCACAGCGTATTCAGCCGCTGTTCGGGCGGCAGTTCTCCCAGTAGCGAACTATGCTTGTACCATAGGTCGCGGATGTGCAGCAGCCAGTTGTTGATCAGCCCCAGTTCGGGGTTTTCAAGCGCCGCTTGCACACCGCCGCAACCGTAGTGGCCGCAGATAATGATATGTTCGACTTCCAGTACTTCGACAGCATATTGCACAACGGACAGGCAATTGAGGTCGGTGTGAATGACCAGATTGGCGACGTTACGGTGAACAAACAGCTCTCCAGGTTCGAGGCTGGTCAGGCTTTCCGCGGGTACGCGGCTATCCGAGCATCCAATCCACAAAAAACGAGGCTGTTGTGTCTGCGCCAGTCGTTCAAAATAACCAGGATCTTCTTCCACCATCGTTTTCGACCAGCGTTGGTTGTTGGCGATGAGCGTTTCAATATCTTTCATGAAAGTAAATGACCTGTAACAAACAAGGGGCGATGGGGATTAATATAAGGCAACACCCGGCGTTTGAAAAACGATAGTTTCAAAATCGAAACGGTATAACTCACGGATAATAAGGCAATCCATTTTTTATGACATATGCACTGGAATTGGCGCAATTAACCAAAACCTACGCCGGCGGCGTCAAGGCATTGCGCGGGATCGATCTACAGGTCGAAGCGGGCGACTTTTATGCCCTGCTGGGGCCAAATGGCGCGGGAAAATCTACCACCATTGGCATTGTTAGCTCATTAGTAAATAAAACCGCGGGAAGGGTACAGGTTTTTGGCTATGACCTGGATCGGGATGCCGTTAACGCCAAGCATCAACTGGGGTTGGTGCCGCAGGAATTTAACTTTAACCAGTTTGAAACCGCATTGCAGATTGTGGTGAGCCAGGCAGGATATTACGGCGTAAAACGCGGCGACGCGTTGTTGCGGGCGGAAAAATACCTCAGGCAGTTGGATCTGTGGGAGAAGCGTAATGAGCAGTCCCGGATGCTCTCCGGCGGGATGAAGCGCCGTTTGATGATTGCCCGTGCGCTGATGCATGAACCCAAACTGCTGATTCTTGATGAGCCAACCGCCGGCGTAGATATTGAGTTGCGCCGTTCCATGTGGGGCTTTCTGAAAGAGCTCAACGCGCAGGGCACCACGATTATTTTGACCACCCACTATCTGGAAGAGGCTGAAATGCTGTGCCGCAATATCGGCATTATCCAGAATGGCGAGCTGGTGGAAAATACGTCGATGCGGCATTTGCTCTCCAAACTGAAATCTGAAACGTTTATTTTCGATTTGGCCGCCAGAAGTCCGTTACCTCAGCTTGAAGGTTATCCGTTCCGTTTGCTGGATACGTCGACGCTGGAGGTGGAGGTCATGCGTGAGCAGGGTCTGAATGCGCTGTTCAGCCAGTTAAGCGCGCAGGGGATACAGATATTGAGTATGCGTAACAAGGCGAACCGGCTGGAGGAGCTGTTTGTCACCCTGGTTAACGGTAAGGGAGAAAAAGCATGATGCAGTTGTATTGGGTGGCCCTACAGAGTATCTGGGGTAAAGAAATACACCGTTTTGGACGCATCTGGGCGCAGACGCTATTGCCGCCGGTTATCACCATGACGCTGTATTTTATTATTTTTGGCAACCTGATTGGTTCGCGTATCGGTGAGATGCACGGTTTTGACTATATGCAGTTCATCGTACCCGGCCTTATCATGATGTCGGTGATCACCAATTCCTACGCGAACGTCGCCTCTTCATTTTTCAGTGCGAAGTTTCAACGTAACATCGAAGAGCTTTTGGTCGCGCCAGTGCCGACCCATGTGGTCATCGCGGGTTATGTCGGTGGCGGCGTGGCGCGTGGCGTGTGCGTCGGCATATTGGTTACGGTGGTTTCTCTGTTTTTTGTACCGCTCCAGGTTCATGCCTGGTGGATTATCGTGCTGACGCTGCTGCTGACGGCGGTGTTGTTCTCGTTGGCGGGGTTGTTGAATGCGGTATTCGCCAACACGTTTGATGACATCAGCCTGATCCCGACCTTTGTGTTGACGCCGCTGACCTATCTTGGCGGGGTGTTTTATTCCTTAACGCTGCTGTCACCGTTTTGGCAGGCGGTGTCAAAGCTTAATCCGGTGGTGTATATGATCAGCGGGTTCCGCTATGGTTTTCTCGGCATTCATGATGTCCCGCTGGTCTTAACCCTGGCCGTGCTGGTTGGCTTTATCGTGGTGTTCTATCTTCTGGCATGGTGGTTGATCGAACGCGGACACGGACTGCGTACCTGAGGGGGTTAAAAGGGTAAGAAGGCGGTGTCGCCACCGCCCTCTTCACGTCAGGCGACCTGTACCGGAATGGCCTTGGCCTGACGCTGAAGCGCGTTATCGCCGGAGAAATAGGCGACTTTGGGGCGGTGCTCTCTTGCCTGCTCGTCGGACATCTGCACATAAGAACAGATGATCAGCTTATCACCCACGCAAGCGCAGCGCGCCGCCGCGCCGTTGACAGAAATAATCCGCGAACCTCTCTCGCCGGCAATGGCATAGGTCGAGAAACGCTGTCCGTTATCCACGTTATAGATATCAATCGCTTCATATTCCAGGATGCCCGCAGCATCCATAAAATCCTGATCGATGGCGCAAGAGCCTTCATAATGCAGGTCTGCCTGGGTGACTTTTACCCGGTGCAGTTTGCCTTGCAGCATGGTACGTATCATCGCTTTGTTACCTCTGTTCATACAGTCAAATCGACCTGCTGGTTATCAATCAATCGCGCTTTGCCTAACCAGGCTGCCATGAGAACAACCGCACGCGTGCTGGCTGTTGTCAGTGGTTGTAATGTCTCGGCGTCGCAAATAAACAGTTCGTCAGGTGTAAAGCCGGCTTGCCGAAGCTTTTCTTCCGCCTGACCCAGTAAATCATCAATCTGGCGCTCCCCGCTGGCCAATCGCGCAACCACGCTAGCCATCACCTTATTTAGCCGCGGCGCGATCTGGCGCTCTTCCGGGCTGAGATAGCCATTGCGTGAACTCAAGGCCAGGCCGTCTTTCGCCCGCACAATCGGCACGCCGACAATACTGATGTCATAGCCCATGTCGCTGACCAACTGACGGATCAGCAGCAACTGCTGATAATCTTTTTCGCCAAAGCAGGCCAGGTCCGGTTGCACCATATTGAACAGTTTACTGACAATGGTGGCGACGCCGCGAAAATGACCGGGGCGGCTGGCGCCTTCCAACCGATGAGACAGACCCGGCACCTCGACAAACGTTTGCTCTTCCAATCCGTTTGGATATATCACATCCGGGCCGGGCGCGAAAACCAGATCGACGCCTTTATGATTCAATTTCTCGCAATCTTCCTGCAAGGTCCGGGGATAGTGCGCTAAATCTTCTTGTCGTTCAAACTGCATGGGATTGACGAAAATACTGACGATCACGATATCGGCGCGCACGCGGGCTTCATCCACCAAGGTCAAATGCCCATCGTGCAGGTTCCCCATAGTGGGCACCAGCGCAATACATTTCCCCTCTTGACGCCAGCGGCGAATTTCACGGCGTAGCAGCAGAGGGGTTTCAATAATCAACACACCTGACTCCTTAACGAACGGCATTAATGGAAAGAATGTTCTTCGGCGGGATAAATACCCTGTTCCACTTCGTGTACATAGCGGCGTGCGGCAGTACGAATATCGCCACTTTGCGCCAGAAAGTTTTTAGCGAATTTAGGGGTTTTGTCGCCGGTGATGCCAAGGGCGTCATGCATAACCAGGATTTGCCCATCAGTGACGTTACCGGCGCCGATACCGATAACCGGAATGGCGAGGGTTTCGGTGATACGCTGCGCCAGAACAACCGGCACGCACTCCAGAACCAGTAACTGGGCGCCAGCCTGTTCCAGCGCAAGCGCGTCATCCAGTAATTGATTGGCTGCCGTTTCGTCCCGGCCCTGAACTTTGTAACCGCCGAAGATATTAACGGATTGCGGCGTCAGACCGAGATGCCCGCAAACGGGCACCGCGCGTTCAGTCAGCATGTTGACCGTCGGCGCCAGCCAGCTTCCGCCTTCCAGTTTGACCATATTGGCGCCGGCGCGCATCAGTTCCGCGGCCTGACTAAACGTTTGCTCTGGCGTGGCGTAACTCATGAACGGCATGTCCGAAAGCACCAGTGCGAAAGGCGCGCCGCGCCGCACGCAGCGCGTGTGGTAAACCATGTCGCTGATGGTGACGGGCAACGTTGAATCATGCCCTTGTAATGTCATGCCCAGTGAATCGCCAACCAGCATCACGTTAATTCCCTGCTCATAAAACAGGCGGGAAAAGCTGGCGTCGTAAGCCGTAATCGTAGCGAATTTACGCTTTTCTTTTTTCCATTGGCGTAAATGGGAGATGGTCGTCGGTTTCATGACAGCCTTCCTAAGTCAATAGGGCGAAGAATGAAAGGCAATCATTCTAATGGAAGCGGGCGTGCAGGGATATAGCCTTATCTTGCAAGTTGTTGAAGTCTATCAAGGCAAGTGAAACGGGCCGTGAGAGAAGTGTTCTTAATGAACGCGGTTCAATCGGGGTTATCGCTATCCCACAGCGTCAAACCGTTACGGTCTACGCAGGAAAGGCGGTGAGAAAGCGGTTCGCCATCGGGGAACACCAGAGCGGGTGCGATTTCAGCCAACGGATACAGCATGAATTCACGGTTTTTCATATCGTAATGCGGAACCGTCAGCCGCGCCGTATCAATCACCTCGTCACCGAACAGCAGAATATCCAGATCCAGCGTGCGGGGTCCCCAACGGTGTGCCTTGCGCACACGTCCCTGTTCAAGCTCAATCGCCTGCGTATGGTTCAGCAACTGTTCCGCGCTCAGCCCGGTTTCCATCGCGACGACCGCGTTGAGGTAATCCGGCTGATCCTGCTGGCCCAACGGGCGACTTCGGTAAAACGAAGAACAACTGATTATCTGGGTGAGCGGGACGTTATCCAGCGCGGCCAATGCGGTTCGCACTTGCTGTAGCGGCTGTGCCAGATTGCTGCCCAGCGCCAGATAAACCCGCGTCATCAACTATTTTCTCTGTGAATCGTCGTCGGTCTGCGTGGACGGCGGGGCCGCGAGCGACGATGTGCGGTTGGGCCATCATCCAGTGATTTGAGCATGTTCTGCTGTAGCGGCGGCGCGGCGACCTGAAATTCGCCCCACCATGCGGACAGACGCAACAGTTCCTGATGGTTTTCTATTTCCGCGCGCAGACAGAGCAGGTCATAGGCGGCGCGGAATTTTGGATGTTCCATCAGCTTATACGCGCGTTTCCCCTGACGACGTGACAGACGCAGTTGTAGTTGCCAGATATCCCGCACCATGGATGTAATACGCTTGGGAATGGCCAGTGAACGGCATTGCTCGTCGAGCACGTCGTTCATGGCCAGCAAGAAGGCGTCGAAGTAGGCCAGGCCGCTTTCCTGCGCCAGCTTTTGCGCATGTTCAATCAGCGGATACCACAGCATGGCGGCGAACAGAAACGCCGGGTTAACGCGCAAACTATTTTGCAGACGTTGGTCGGTGTTACTAAGAACCTTCACGACCATCCGCTCCAGCGTCGTGTCGCCGGTTTCAGTGAAGTGACGGCTGATCAGCGGGAACAACGGCTGGAATAGCTGATATTCGCACAGCATTTTATAAGTCGGGTAACCGTAGCCCGTTTGCAACAGTTTCAGCGACTCTTCAAACATACGGGCAGCGGGAATATCGTGCAGCAACGCCGCCAGACGGGGGATCGGTTGTGCTGTTTCAGGGCTGATGGTCATTCCCAGCTTGGCGGCAAAACGCACGGCGCGCAGCATTCGCACCGGATCTTCACGGTAGCGGGTTTCCGGGTCGCCAATCATGCGAATAATGCCTTGACGCAGGTCGTTCAACCCATTGGTATAGTCACGAACGGTGAAATCGGCAATGCTGTAATACAGGCTGTTGATGGAGAAATCGCGGCGCTGGGCGTCTTCCTCAATCGAACCAAAAATATTGTCGCGCAGCAGCATGCCATTGTGGGCTTGCTGGGCGGAATTCTTGATCTCCTGCTGTTCCTGATGCTGGTTGTGATGACCGCGGAACGTCGCGACTTCAATCACTTCGGGTCCGAACATCACGTGTGCCAGGCGGAAACGGCGGCCGACCAAACGGCAATTACGGAACAGCTTGCGCACCTGTTCTGGCGTCGCACTGGTGGTGATATCAAAATCTTTAGGCTTTTTGCCCAGCAGGAGGTCACGAACGCCGCCGCCAACCAGATAAGCCTCGTAGCCCGCTTTGTTCAAGCGATAAAGTACTTTCAGCGCATTATCACTGATATCGCTGCGTGAAATATTATGCTGGTCACGCGGGATTACCGTCAGATATTGACGCGTCTCCTCATGTTCGACCGTTTCGTTCTCGCGATTCAGTACTTTACGGCAAAAATTAGCGACTCGGGTAAAGATAATACACCTCGTTAGTGATGGATAAATAAAGGCACAACCAAAAAATAGCGGCTAATCATAGCTCACCAGACCCCCTTTGAGAATGATCATGTGACTTCAGACTGCCTTAAAAGGGATTTTATCCAGCGCCCAATGCGAGATAGACCACTCAAGCAGCGCCGTAAGCGTCAAGTCCTGCCAGCTCTCCGGTAGCGGTTGATGCAAAAATTGCAACGCCGCAACCAGAATCGGGCGTGGATCGCTCTCTGGCAGCGCAGGCGCATGGTTTTGCTTGGAGAGTTTTTGTCCCGCGCTATTCAGCACCAGCGGCAGGTGAATGTAATCCGGTTCCTTATAACCCAACTGATGATAGAGCGCGATTTGCCGTACGGTAGGTTCAATCAGGTCGGCTCCGCGTACGATTTCCGTGATCCCCTGTTGATGATCGTCCACCACCACGGCCAGATTGTAGGCAAACAGCCCGTCCCGGCGATGAATGATAAAATCTTCTTCAGCCAGTGCGCGATCGGCGTGAATATCCCCGCGCAGGCGGTCATGAAAGTGAAAAACCGGCGCTGTTTGTCGTAGACGCGCGGCGGCCCGCTCAGCAGGGAGGCCGAGATCGCGGCAGTGACCGTCATAGTGGCCGCCCAGTTGCTGGATACGGCTGCGGGTGCAGGTACAGTAATAGCTCAACCCACGCCGTTGAAGCTGATTAAGCGTGCTGCGGTAATGTTCATGCCGCTGTGATTGATAGACGACGTCGCCGTCCCAATGCAGGCCGTAATGTTCCAATTGGGAGAGAATCCGCGCCGATGCGCCGGGAATTTCACGGGGAGGGTCAATGTCTTCAATGCGTACCAGCCAGCGCCCGCACTGGGCTCGCGCCTGTAAGTAACTGCCTAACGCGGCAATCAGCGAGCCAAAATGCAGTGCGCCGGATGGAGAGGGGGCAAAGCGCCCGACGTAATGGTTTGTTGCTGACATATGAAGATATACGCAGAGTGAGATGTAAGCACACTAACACAACGAGCGGCATTGAAAATGCGTGGAGTCAAAGAGACGCAACGATCGTATTCGATTGATCGTCCACTTCATGTGGCTGAAGAGCCTGTTCCATAAAGCCTGACCCTGCGCACGTATTCCACGCTTACAGGGCAGGTTTTTAACGGGATGATCATCCTGCCATTTGCTTTTCGCGTATTTCCGCCAGTGTCTTACAGTCAATACACAAATCGGCGGTTGGACGGGCTTCAAGACGGCGGATGCCGATCTCTACGCCACAGGACTCACAGAAACCAAAGTCTTCATCTTCGATTTTTTGCAACGTTTTTGCGATCTTTTTGATCAGCTTACGTTCACGGTCGCGATTGCGCAGTTCGAGGCTGAATTCTTCTTCCTGAGCCGCGCGATCCACAGGATCGGGAAAATTGGCGGCTTCATCTCGCATATGCGATACAGTACGATCCACTTCATCTCTGAGTTGGTTGCGCCATGCTTCGAGAATACGCTTGAAATGAGCCAGCTGGACGCTGTTCATATACTCTTCGCCCGCCTTCTCCTGGTACGGCTCTACTCCGGCAATTGCGAGAATGCTCAGAGAAGATGTCTTACGGCTTTGCCCTTCTTGCATGTTGCTTCTCCTACATAACACGACACGCATTATACCCTGTATATTTGAAGTTACCGCGTAGGCCGACACAATAAAAATTGCTTCTTTCCACTTACTCGAATCACCTATCTTGCAGGTCATTCGGCGCGCCTTCGTTTGCTGTTCGGCCGAACTTCAATCACTCTGGGTATATCGATCCCCTAACGGGGAAAAACAGGCCGCTATAAATAGCAGATGGAGATTAGGTTGGCAATGATTCCTGACACCGGCCTGATAAAGTGTGAGGAACGGCTAATTATCATCAGATGATAAACAACGTGTTAGCGTGTTATACCCATGCGCACTTTATTTATCTACTTATAATAATGGCAACCGATGCGTAAGCCTGATGCCATTAGGAGACAAAGTGGAGGCATAACATAAAATTTCAACCCCCTGTTGTTGCGCCGCCATGAATAATTCCGCATAGCGTGGGTCAATATGCTGAGCGGGAGAAACTTGTGCTATCCCCGAATGCAGCACGGCGAAAAACAATACCGCTCGTTCGCCATTGGCAACCACCTGTTGCAGTTCTCGCAGATGCTTCTGCCCCCGGAGGGTAACCGCATCGGGAAAGTAACCATATCCATGTTGCGATAATGTGACGGACTTCACCTCAATATAGCAGTCAATCCTGCCGCCCGCCTGTAACAGCAGATCAATACGGCTATTTTCCGCCCCATATTTCACTTCGGTTTTTAAAATGTTATAGCCAGCCAGTTCCGCTATCCGATTTTCCGATAAGGCTTCATGCAATAATGAGTTGGCGCGCAAAGTATTGACGCAAATCCATTCGTTTTGTTGCGTTTCCGTCAGTTCCCAACTGTGGGGATACTTTCGTTTGGGATTGTCGGATGTGGAGTACCAGACCGTGTCGCCCGGTGTGGCGCAACCCGTCATCGCGCCGGTATTGGCGCAATGCAGCGTGAGTATTTCGCCCTGCGGGGTGAGCACATCGGCAAGGAAGCGTTTGTAGCGTTTAATCAGTCTGGCCGACTGTAGGCGAGGAGTGAATTGCATGGGTATCCTAACGTGAGAGAGGCTGGGTCAGCGGCCAGCTTGCCAATGCCTGATAGCGGGTTTTGCCCTTTTCAAACAAAGATTGATAAAGCGAGAAATGATCCACTTTTATCCGCCAACTGAAATTCGCAGGCGGTAAGGCAACCGGTCTGGTCGCGCCGCGTAACAGCGTGATATGCGGATGAAAAGGCTGGGATGTTTGGTAACAGCCATTACGGGCGGCTTGTGACCTTAATAAATCAGCCAATTGCAACAAGCCTTGCGGCGCCTGCCGACATCCTATCCACACCACGCCGGGACGAGGCCACTGTCCGGCGTCGTTCAGGTCGACGGTAAACTCAGGCTGGCGGATTCTTCCTGCCAGCGCGCGCAGCGCCCGCTCTTTCTGTTCACTGACTTCCCCCAGGAAGGCCAGCGTCAGGTGAAGGTTGTCGGCGGCCACCGGATGACCGGCTTCCGGTAAGAAATGTTCAGCGCGCCAGCGGATAATGTCCCGCTGGATCGTTTCCGGCAACGATAACGCAAAAAACAGTCGGCGGGTGACGTGCATGTCTATCTCTCCGTTCTGATTCCATCCGATGCTACAATGCCAGCCGCTGAAAGTTAACCTTTACGGAGATTTCTGTGATTTTACCGCCCGTCAGTGCCGTTTTAAATGAGGTGATCTCGGCGCTGCATTCCTCGCCTCAGGTGTTGCTCAACGCCCCCACCGGCGCCGGGAAGTCAACCTGGCTGCCGCTGCGGTTGCTGCAACAGGGCAATCTGAACGGACGGATTATCATGCTCGAACCCCGTCGCCTGGCGGCGAAAAGCGTCGCCTGGCGGCTGGCCCGGCAATTAGGTGAGGAACCGGGGCAGACGGTGGGTTACCGGATGCGGGCGGAAAGCCGGGTGAGCGCGACGACGTGTCTGGAGGTGATCACCGAAGGCATGTTGACGCGTTTATTGCAGCAGGATGCCGAACTAAAAGATATCGCGCTGGTGATCCTGGATGAGTTTCATGAACGCAGCCTACAGGCCGATCTGGGGCTGGCGCTATTGTTGGATGTACAGCAAGGGCTGCGTGAGGATTTGAAGCTGCTGATTATGTCCGCCACATTGGATAACGCGCGCCTTTCCGCCCTGCTGCCGAACTGCGCCTGTGTGGTGTCCGAAGGGCGAAGCTATCCGGTTGAGCGCCACTTTGTGCCTTTGAACGGCCAGGCGCGTCTGGAAGAGGGCGTTGCCCGTCAGGTAAGGCGTTTAATGATGGATCAGGCGGGATCGCTGCTGCTGTTTTTACCCGGCGTCGCCGAAATCAAGCGGGTGCAGGCGCTGTTGGAAAACAACGTAACGGATGACGTGGATTTATGTCCGCTGTACGGGGCGCTGACGTTGTCAGAGCAGCAAAAGGCTATTCTGCCGGCGGAAAACGGCCGCCGAAAAGTGGTGCTGGCGACCAACATTGCGGAAACCAGCCTGACCATTGAAGGCATTCGCCTGGTTGTGGATTGCGGTTTGGAGCGGGTAGCGCGTTTCGATGTTAAAAGCGGTTTAACCCGGTTGGTGACGCAGCGTATCAGTCAGGCCTCTATGGTGCAGCGCGCCGGGCGCGCCGGGCGCGTGAGTCCCGGCATTTGCTGGCACCTCTGTTCCCGAGAGCAAGCCGAACGCGCGGCGGCGCAAAGCGATGCCGAAATACTCAACAGCGATCTGAGCAGTTTCTGGCTGGACTTGTTGCTGTGGGGATGCACAGATGTGGGACAGCTTAACTGGCTGGATACGCCGCCGTGCGCCGCGATGCAGTCCGCGCGTAATCTGCTGGAACAGTTGCAGATTACCGATCGGAAGGACAGGCTGACGTCCGCAGGACGAAAGATAGCCGCCCTGGGGTGCGATGCCCGGCTGGCAACGATGCTATGCGCCGCCGCCCGGCAAGGCGACGATGTGCTGGCAACCGCAGGTTGTCTGGCGGCGATTCTGGAAGAACCGCCCCGCGGCGGATCGATCAATCTGCTGGACTGGCTGCATCGGCCGCTGCCACACTGGTTGCGGCGCGGACGGCAACTGACACGGCGATTGTCCCCGGTTTCCGGCCGTATAGATACCGCCTGGGCCGCCTGGCTGCTGGCCCAGGCTTTTCCCGATCGCATCGCCCGGCGGCGCAGTGAGGACGGCCGCTATCAGTTGGCTGGGGGCATGGGCGCCATGATGCCGCCCGATGATGCGCTGTCTGGCGCCGACTGGCTGCTGGCGCCGGCTTTATTGCACAACGGCCACACGGCGGAGGCGCGCATCCTGCTGGCTCTGCCGCTGGACATTCATCAACTGGTACAGCAGTTGCCGGCGCTGGTGAGCGAGCATAACGTCGTGCAGTGGGACGAGGAAAAAGGCACGCTGCGCGCCAGCAAACGCAGCCAGATTGGTAACCTGATATTACAGACGCGTCCGCTGACCAAACCTTCCGATGAAGCGTTCCAACAGGCTATGCTGGGCTGGCTGCGGGAACAGGGGCTGGCCCGGTTGAATTGGGAGCCTGCGGCGGCACAGCTTCGCGCCCGCTTGCAATGCGCCCGCCAATGGCTGCCTGAGGTCGACTGGCCGCGGGTGGATGATGAAACATTGCTGGCGACGCTGGAGTCATGGCTACAGCCTTCTTTAACGGGCGTGCGTGATTTACGCGCGTTGCGGCAGGTGGATTTGAGCGAGGCGTTGCTGCGCCTGCTGGACTGGCCTTTGCGTCAGCGGCTGGATAGTGCGTTGCCGAGTCATTACACTGTGCCGGGCGGCAGCCGTTTGCCCATCGCTTATTATGAAGATAAGCCGCCGGTTCTGGCCGTACGGCTACAGGAGATGTTCGGCGAACGGCAAAGTCCGCGGTTGGCGGAAGGGCGGGTTGCGCTGGTGTTGGAACTATTATCGCCGGCTCTACGCCCCTTGCAGATTACGCGCGATCTGGCCGCGTTCTGGCAAGGCGCTTACCGTGACGTACAAAAAGAGATGAAAGGGCGATATCCCAAACATGTCTGGCCGGACGACCCGGCGAATGCGGCCCCGACCCGGCGTACCAGGCACTATCGGGATCACTAATTTCAGACGTTTCCGCTTCCTTGAAAGAAACGGCGGAAACAGAGTAGACCGCTTGAGCGCAAAGCTGGTGGCCGTTAACAACCTGATGGAGAAGTAACAGTAATGTCTCGGGACGATCGCGAACCTATCGGGCGCAAAGGAAGGGCGTCAGGACGTAAACTTACACACAGGCAGGCAATACGGCGTCGCAGGGATGATTATGAAGATGATTTGGACGACTTTGACGACGATGATGGCTATGACGATGAGGAAGAGATGACAAGGAAACCGCATAAAAAAAGACGCTGGCTGGGGCTTTTTATCAAGCTGTCCCTAGTGTTTGCGGTCGTGCTGGCGATTTATGGCGTGTACCTCGACAGCCAGATCCGCAGCCGTATCGAAGGTAAGGTATGGCAATTGCCCGCGGCGGTGTATGGCCGCATGCTTAACCTTGAGCCGGGGATGTCTTATAACCAGAAAGAGATGATCGGCCTGCTGGAAGGCATGCAGTATCGTCAGGTCAGCCGTATCACCCGGCCGGGCGAATTCAGCGTTCGGGGCAATGTCATCGAAATGCTGCGGCGTCCGTTTGATTTCCCGGATGGCAAAGAAGGGCAAATTCGCGCTCGTCTGACGTTTAGCAACGATCGTCTGGCGCAGATCCAGAATCTGGATAACCAGCGCAATTTCGGCTTCTTCCGTCTCGATCCGAAATTGATCACCATGATGCAGTCGCCTAACGGCGAGCAACGTCTGTTTGTGCCGCGTACCGGATTTCCCGATCTGCTGGTCGATACGCTGATTGCCACGGAAGATCGTCACTTCTATGAGCATGACGGGATTAGCCTGTATTCGATCGGCCGCGCGTTTTTGGCGAATATTACCGCCGGACGTGCGGTACAGGGGGGAAGTACCCTGACGCAGCAACTGGTGAAAAACCTGTTTCTCACCAATGAGCGTTCCTTGTGGCGTAAAGCCAACGAAGCTTACATGGCGTTAATCATGGATTACCGCTACAGCAAAGATCGCATTCTGGAACTGTATCTCAATGAGGTTTATCTCGGTCAGAGCGGGAGCGATCAGATCCGCGGCTTCCCGTTGGCCAGCCTTTATTACTTTGGTCGTCCGGTCAATGAGCTGAGCCTCGATCAGCAGGCGCTGCTGGTGGGCATGGTAAAAGGCGCGTCGTTGTATAACCCGTGGCGTAACCCGAAAATCACGCTGGAACGACGCAATCTGGTATTGCGTCTATTGCAGAATCAGCAGGTTATTGATGCCGAACTGTACAATATGCTGAGTGCTCGTCCGCTGGGCGTACAACCTAAAGGCGGCGTCATCAGCCCGCAGCCCGCCTTTATGCAACTGGTGCGTCAGGAATTGCAGCAGCGGCTGGGCGACAAAGTCAACGATCTGTCGGGGGTGAAAATTTTCACCACGCTTGATCCCGTGTCTCAAAATGCGGCGGAAAACGCGGTGGAAGAGGGGATTCCGGCGCTAAGGGCGGCTCGCAACGTCAACGATCTGGAGTCGTCCATGGTGATTGTGGATCGTTTCAGCGGTGAGATCCGCGCGATGGTCGGCGGTTCGCAGACGCAATATGCCGGGTTCAACCGTGCATTGCAGGCGCGCCGTCCCGTCGGTTCCCTGGCGAAGCCGCCAACCTATCTGACGGCGTTAAGCCAACCGGATGTTTATCGTCTGAATACCTGGCTGGCGGATGAACCGCTGTCGTTCAGGCAGTCAAACGGACAACTGTGGCAGCCGAAAAATTATGATCGTCAATTCCGCGGCCGCGTCATGCTGGTTGACGCGTTGGCGAACTCGCTGAACGTCCCGACGGTGAATCTGGGGATGGCTGTTGGTCTGGATCAGGTCACCGCGACGCTGAAGCGATTGGGGATACCAGACATCGCCATTCAACCCGTACCGGCAATGCTGTTGGGGTCAATCAGTCTGACGCCGATGGAAGTCGCGCAGGAATATCAGACAATCGCCGGCGGCGGTAATCGTGCGCCGTTATCGTCTCTGCGTTCGGTGATTGCGGAAGATGGCAACGTGCTGTATCAAAGCTTCCCGCAGGCGGAACGCGCTGTTCCGGCACAGGCTGCCTATCTCACGCTGTACGGCATGCAACAAGTGGTGGCGCGGGGCACATCCCGTTCACTGGCGGTTAAGTTTCCGAACTATCATCTGGCGGCGAAAACCGGTACGACCAACGATCTGCGTGACAGTTGGTTCGCCGGGATAGATGGCAAAGAGGTGGCGATCACCTGGGTCGGACGCGATAATAACGGTCCGGCGAAACTGACGGGAGCGAACGGTGCGCTGACGATTTACCGCCGCTATCTGGAAAATCAAACGCCTCTGCCGCTGATGTTGACGCCGCCTGAAGGGATCACGACCATGACGGTTGACGCCGACGGCAACTTTGTCTGTAACGGCAGCAGTGCCGGGCGAGTTCTGCCTGTCTGGACGGAGAATCCGCAGGCGCTGTGTCAGGCAGGTCAGCAATCTCAGCAACAAGAGCAGCAAAATGGCGACGGCGTGGCTGACTGGATCAAGCAAATGTTTGGCCAGTAACGGTATATTCCCCCGGGTTTTCCGGGGGATTTTCTTTACGCGCGCTTCAATCCTCCCGTCGGTAAATTTGTTGCGAAGACGATTCCGTTAGGCCTATTATGCAATCTTTATAATAATCATTATCGTTTCCCCTTGACCTGGCAACGGTTAATCATTTCCTCAAATTGCATTGAAAGCCAACACGTTATGCAAAATAAAAATAGATTACCTGATACCACGTTCGGACTGGAGGGGGTGAGTTTTTCCGTCACGGGTCGTACGTTACTGTACCCACTGTCGCTGACATTCCCCGTCGGCAAAGTCTGTGGTTTGATCGGACACAATGGCTCAGGGAAATCCACACTGTTGAAAATCCTGGGCCGCCACCAACCTGCCAGCAGTGGCCGCGTGTATCTGGGGGAGCAGCCGGCCGCAAATTGGGACAGCAAATCCTTTGCCCGCCAGGTTGCCTATCTGCCGCAGCAGTTGCCTGCCGCGGAAGGCATGACGGTACGTGAACTGGTGGCGATAGGGCGTTATCCGTGGCATGGCGCGCTGGGGCGTTTCGGCAGCGCCGATCGAGAAAAAGTGGACGAAGCGATCAGGCTGGTCGGGCTGAACGCGTTCGCCAATCGTCTGGTCGACAGTTTGTCGGGCGGCGAACGACAGCGTGCGTGGCTGGCGATGACCGTGGCGCAGGATAGCCGGTGCCTGTTGCTGGATGAGCCGACCTCGGCGCTGGACATCGCTCACCAGGTCGAAGTGCTGGCGCTGATTCAACGCATGAGTCAGACGCGTGGATTAACCGTGATTGCCGTCTTACATGATATCAATATGGCGGCCCGCTACTGTGATTACCTGATGGCATTGCGCGGTGGGGAGATGATTGCGCAAGGCGAACCTTCCGCCCTGATGCAGGCTTCGGTATTGGAAAGTATTTATGGCATCCCCATGGGTATTTTGCCTCATCCCAGCGGTGGCGCGCCGATCGGTTATGTTTGCTGAATATGTCTGATTTATTACCTTCCGTTTATTCCCCGGATCCCATGCGTCGTCGTTTGCTGACGGCGCTGATGTTATCTCCGCTTTTCTATCCCGCGTTCAGCAGGGGAGCCGCTTACCCTGACGCACAGCGCGTTGTGGCGCTGGAATGGCTGCCGGCTGAGCTGCTGATGGCATTGGGCATCACGCCGCTTGGGGTGGCCGATGTACCTAACTATCGCCTGTGGGTGGAGGAACCGGTATTGCCGACGCAGGTTATTGACGTTGGGTTGCGCACTGAACCGAACCTGGAATTGCTGACCCAGCTTCGACCCTCGCTGATACTGCATTCCGAAGGTTACGGGCCGCCGGTGGAGAGAATCTCCCGTATCGCGCCGATCATGGGATTCAGTTTTAGCGATGGCGGCGGCAAGCCGCTGACATTCGCTCAGGCATCGTTAGTCAAGCTGGCGAATGCGCTGGGAAGACCCGCGGCAGCGGACCGCCACTTACAACAATTCTCTCAGTTTATGCAGCAGGCAAAAACAAGCTTGCGTCCCTATACCCGCCGTCCGCTGTTGTTGTTTTCCCTGTTGAATACGCGCCACGCGATAGTGATTGGCAACAACAGTCTCTTTCAGGAAGTGATGGATGAGATCGGGATCGTCAATGCCTGGCAGGGGGAAACCAATTTCTGGGGAAGCGCCATCGTTGGCGTTGAACGTCTGGCCGGGATTGATGATGCTTACGCCCTCTGTTTCGATCACGGCAATGACGTGATAACGCAGCAGGTGGCCGGTAGCCCGCTGTGGCAGGCAATGCCGTTCGTGCGTCAGCAACGCTGGCAGCGTGTTCCCGCCGTCTGGATTTATGGCGCCACGCTATCGGCCATGCGTTTCTGCCGCGTGCTGGAACAGGCGCTGGAGGCACGGCGTGATATCAGTTAAAAACCGGATGTTGCCTGTCCTGCTGATTGGCCTTCTGTTGGCGCTGCTGCTGGGCATAGGCGGTTACAACTTGCAGCGGCAGTTACCTGCGGCGTTATGGCGGCAGGGATTATGGCAGCCGTCCGCCGACGATGTCCGGCAACTCCTGTTCCACTATAGTCTACTGCCGCGGATGGCGCTTGCTTTGCTGGTGGGCGCCGGGCTGGGGCTGAGCGGAATACTGTTTCAGCAGGTATTACGCAATCCGCTGGCGGAATCATCGACGCTGGGGATCGCGGCAGGCGCCCAGTTGGGCATCACCGCGGCAACGCTGTGGGCGTTGCCCGCAGGCGCGTTTATCCAGCAAATCGCCGCGTTGTTGGGCGCGTTAGCGGTCGGCGCGCTGGTATTCGGCGTCGCCTGGGGCAAGCGATTATCGCCGGTTACGCTGATACTGGCCGGGTTGGTGCTGAGCTTCTACTGCGGCGCCGTCAACCAACTGCTGGCGCTGTTTCATCATGATCAGCTTCAGAATCTGTTTCTATGGAGCAGCGGCGCGCTGAATCAGCAGGACTGGTATCACGTACGATTTGTCTTTCCCCTGCTGATCGTGGCGTTCTGTCTGACGTTATTGCTGTTACGTCCGCTCACTCTGCTGGGGTTGGACGACGGCGTCGCGCGTAATCTGGGGCTGGGGCTATCACTGGCGCGCCTGTGCGCGCTGGGACTGGCTGTCTTTCTAAGCGCGCAATTGGTCAATGCGGCAGGGATCATCGGTTTTATCGGCCTTTTTGCCCCGCTGTTGGCCAAAATGCTGGGCGCCAGACGTTTATGGCATCGGCTCTGGCTGGCTCCGCTACTAGGCGCGTTACTGTTGTGCCTGACCGATCAGGTCGTGATCTGGCTGACCGGAGTATGGCGTGAAATTCCGACCGGAGCGGCAACGGCGTTGATCGGTGCGCCGTTGTTACTGTGGTTATTGCCCCGTCTGAGAGCGTCTGGTCAGGCGCCGCTCCTGGAACGGCCCGCTTCGCGTTCTGCTGAACGTCGGCAATGGGGAGTGTGGATGGCGGGGGGCGTTGTGCTGCTGTTGGCGGCCATCGTGCTGGCGCTGCTGCTGGGCCGGGATGCGCATGGCTGGGGGTGGGCAAACGGCGAATCGCTGCCATCGCTGCTGCCGTGGCGCTGGCCGCGCGTAATGGCGGCCCTGTCTGCGGGAATGATGCTGGCGGTGGCCGGAACCCTGATTCAAAAGTTGACCGGCAATCCGATGGCAAGCCCGGAGGTCCTGGGGATAAGCGCCGGCGCGTCATTCGGTATCATCATGCTGCTATTTTTTGTGCCCGGTAATGCTTTTGTGTGGTTGATACCTGCCGGAAGCGCTGGCGCGGCGGTGACGCTGTTGACGATGATGGTGATTGCCGGACGCGGCGGGTTTTCCACCCAGCGTATGCTGCTGGCCGGAATCGCCCTGAGTATGGCGTTTTCCACCGTGATCACCCTGTTGTTGGCCAGCGGGGATCCGCGTATGGGCAGCGTGCTGACCTGGCTGTCCGGGTCAACCTATGCCGTTGAAGGGCGTGATGCCGTGCGAACCGCCGTCATTGCCGCATTGTTGTTGCTGATAGTGCCGCTGTGCCAGCGCTGGCTGCGTATTCTGCCGTTAGGCGCGACCATGTCGCGTGCAGTGGGGATCGCGGTCACGCCGGTACGTTTACTGGTATTACTGCTGGCTTCCGTGCTGACGGCAGTGGCGACGCTGACGGTGGGGCCGATGAGTTTTGTGGGATTAATGGCGCCGCATCTGGCGCGCATGATGGGGTTTGGCCGGGTAATCCCGCAACTGTGCTGTTCAGCGCTGATTGGCGGTTTACTCATGGTGACGGCAGACTGGTGCGGCCGTATGGTGCTGTTTCCGTACCAGATCCCGGCAGGCTTGCTGGCGACCTTTATCGGCGCGCCCTATTTTGTTTATTTGCTGCGCAAGCAGGTCAGATAACTTTCGTCATCGCTTCCACCAGCATCCAGATAGCGGTGGTTAACAGCGAGAGCGCCATAACCGTGTTGAACAACCGCAGTTTCCAGGCTTCCTGAAGGTGCTTGCCGATTCGGTCGCCAAGCGCCGCCCACACCAGAATGCAGGGCAGATTTAGCGCCATCAACGCGACGGTGACCGTGAAAACACCGCTGCTGGCGGTATAGAGCAACGCCACGTTACTGGCCATCAGCCAGGCTTTGGGGTTGACCGCCTGAAACAACGCGCCCTGTAGCAGCGTCATCGGCTTACTTTCACCGCGTAACGCCGGCGCGGATGCCTGCGCAATTTTCCAGGAAAGCCACAGCAGATAGCTGCATCCCAGCACAGTAAGCGGCATTCTTACCGCGCTCATCCAGCTTAGCAACAGATCCAGTCCCACGCCCATCAGCGCCGTTTGCACCGCGCAACCCAACATGATGCCCAATGACATTGGCAGCGTACGCCGTATGCCAAAATTAACGCCGGAGGTCGCCAGTAGCAGGTTATTGGGGCCGGGGGTAATCGACATGACGGCGACGTAGCTGAAAAAAGAGGGATCGAGCATTGGTCTGTCCTTTTATTTAACTCTGAATGAGAACGCCATGATAAAGGGATTGATAGCGATGGTAACAGATACACAAAAAGACTATTGTTATGAGTACAAAAGGTATTTGTCATTAATTGTACTCATCGATTAACGAGGTGATTGTGTCCATTATCGAGACGCAGGAAAGCACGCTTTATCAGCAACTGGCGGAAACCTTTGCCACGGCGATTCATCAGGGCACCTGGCCGCCGGGGAGTCGTTTACCCGCCCTGCGACGCGTGGCCGGATCGCATCAGGTCAGCGTGAATACGGTGCTGAATGCCTGGCGCATTCTTGAGGATCGCGGCCTGATCGAAGCCCGTCCGCAATCAGGCTATTTCGTTCGAGGGCGGCTGCCGTCGCTGACGAAAACCCGGCAGCACCGCGCCCAGGTTATTTCACCCGGCAGTGAGAAACTGGATCTGATCGATACGGTCTTTGCGGCGCAAAATCACCCTGATTACCTTAATATCTCTCTCGCCTGTCCGCAGAATAGCGATTTTTATCCTACCGCCAGACTCAGCCGCATTACCGCCTCGCTGCTGCGTCGCCATCCCGACATGATCGGCCGTTACGCATTACCCCCGGGTAGCGAGCGGCTGCGGCGCGAGGTGGCGCGGCGGGCGATGGATTCAGGCATCGCGTTGAGCGGTGACGACATTACGTTGACCCACGGCTGTATGGAAGCGCTGCAACTGGCGTTACGCACGGTGACCCGGCCGGGCGATTGTGTGGGGCTGGAAACGCCGACCTATTTCTACCTGTTTCCGCTGCTGGCCAGTCTGGGACTGAAAACGGTGGAGATCCCGACCGATCCGCAGCGCGGGCTTTCATTGGATGCGCTGGAGATGCTGCTTTCAGAGCAACGGCTTCAGGCGATCATCGCCATGCCCAATGTGCAAAATCCGCTGGGTTGCAGTATGACGCTGGAGGATAAAAAACGGCTGGCGAAACTGGTGAATGCTTACCAGATTCCGCTGATAGAGGACGGATTGTATGGCGAGCTACAGTTTAACTGGCCGCTTTCCCCGGCGGTCAAGGCGTTCGATCGTGAAGGCTGGGTGATTTATTGTTCCAGCTTTACCAAAACGCTGGCGCCCGACTATCGTATTGGCTGGATCGCCGCCGGGCGGTTCAGCGCGATGGTATCGCGGCTGAAAGCGGTGTCGTCGATCGCCGAGTCCGCCCTGTTGTCAGAGACGCTGGCGCAATTTCTGGCGTCAGGCGGCTACGATCACCATTTGCGAACGCTGCGGCGCCGCTATGCCGCCCAGTTGGATGAAGCCCGTGGGCTGATTGCCCGTCATTTTCCTCAGGGCACTCGCGCCACGCAGCCGCAGGGCGGTTTTGTCTTCTGGCTGGAGATGCCGGGCAACGTGGACGGCGTAGCTTTGTTTCATCGTTTGTTACAGGAGAAGATTAGCGTGACGCCCGGCGCGCTTTACACGCTGAGCGACCGCTGCAAACATGCCATTCGCCTCTCCTGCTGCTATCCCTTTGATGAGCGCTACACCTATGCGCTCAAAAGGGCGGGGGCGTTGGCCTGCGAAATGAGCGGCATTGCGCCGGGCAGCGAAAACTAGCCGGATATTTTATGGCGTGCCGTTCCGACCCCAGAGACGGTAGGCCGGGCGTTCGCTTAAACATTCATAGTAGGCGCGAACCGCCGGGTAATTCGGATGATCCAGCGGGGTTTCGTACCAGCGGTTGACGGATAAGCCGATGGGAATATCGGCCAGGGTGAACGAGGTTCCCGTCACATAGCGGCCGGTTTTTTCCAACTGTCGGTCGAGAATACTCATGGCGTGCGCCCACTCTTTGCTGGATGCGGCCAGCAGGTGTGGTTCCTGATGAGCGGGCGACTGGCGTACCAGCGACATAAACGCGTAACGCCATGCAGTATTCAGCTCGGTGCCCTGCCAGTCGATCCACTGATCGACGGGCGCGCGGGCGCGGGCATTTTGCGGATAGAGCCATTCGCCGCCGTGGGCGTTGGCGAGATAGCGCAGGATCGCGTTCGATTCCCACATGACAAAATCTCCTTCCTGAATGACGGGCACCATGGCATTAGGATTTAACGCCAGAAATTCAGGTTTAAGGGGGGGTTGATAGCCAGCGCCCCAGTCCTCGCGGTCAAAGGGAAGCGCGAGCTCGTCGCACAGCCAGAGGACTTTCCTAACGTTGATCGACGACGCGCGTCCTAAAACTTTCAACATGGATTTTTCACTCTTTCAGGGAATTGAACTTATTCATAGCTCAGCTTGGCGCACGTAGCTATACCTTAATGGAAATCATTTTGAGGCGACCGGCGAAATGGGGCAAAACGCACGCGCTTTGCCGGTAAGCGGCAGTGCTTACCGGCGATAGTTAAGATAATGGCTGGAATGAAAGGCGAGATTTTAAGGTTGCCAACGGGGTCAGGGACGTGACGCCGTTGGCAAAAAGAGCAGAAATCCGCGCGGCTTACAACCGTGCAAAGCAGCGTTGGGCCGCCGCGATGGTGCGTTCAATATCCTGCTCGCGATGAGCCAGCGACATAAACCCGGCTTCAAAGGCGGACGGCGCCAGATAGACCCCTTCTTCCAGCATCATGTGGAAGAAACGTTTGAAACGCGCCACATCGCACTGCATCACATCCTGATAGCAGGTCACGCTGTGGGCATCGGTAAAGAACAGACCAAACATGCCGCCGGCCTGATTTATCACCAGCGGGATATTTTCCGCCTGGGCCGCGGCCAGCAGACCGGCGCTCAGTTGCGCTGTCAGTGCGGTGAGTTTTTGGTGAACGCCCGGTTTGGCGACTTCCGTCAGGCAGGCGAAGCCTGCGGCCATCGCAATCGGGTTGCCGGAGAGCGTACCCGCCTGATAAACCGGGCCGGTCGGGGCGAGCGCCAGCATCACTTCACGCCGGCCGCCGAATGCGCCGACAGGCATACCGCCGCCGATAATTTTACCCAGACAGGTCAAATCAGGCCGCACGCCATAGTGAGCCTGCGCGCCCGCCAGCGCCACACGAAATCCGGTCATGACTTCGTCAATAATCAACAGCGCGCCGAACTCATCGCACAGGGTGCGTAAGCCGGGCAAGAACGCCGGCAACGGCGGAACACAGTTCATATTCCCTGCCACCGGCTCGACAATAATCGCGGCGATCTCTTGCGGGTATTGCTCAAATGCGGCGCGAACGGATGCCAGATCGTTATAGATGCAGGTCAGCGTATGACGGGCAAAGTCCGCGGGAACGCCGGGAGAGTTGGGTTGCCCCAGCGTCAGGGCGCCGGAACCGGCTTTGACCAGCAGGCAGTCTGCGTGGCCGTGGTAACAGCCTTCAAACTTGATGATTTTATCGCGTCCGGTATAGCCGCGGGCCAGGCGGATGGCGCTCATGGTGGCTTCTGTACCGGAGTTGACCATGCGTACCATATCCATACTCGGCACCAGCGAGGTCACCAGCCGGGCCATCTGTACTTCCATTTCAGTCGGTGCGCCAAAGCTCAAACCCCGCTCCGCGGCGGTGATCACCGCCTGACGGATCGCCGGATGGTTATGCCCCAGCACCATTGGCCCCCAGGAGCCCACGTAATCAATATAGGATTGACCGTCGGCGTCATAAAGATAGGCGCCGTCAGCCCGTTCGATAAACAGAGGAACGCCGCCCACGCCATTAAATGCGCGCACCGGCGAGTTGACGCCGCCTGGAATGAGTTGCTGTGCCGCAGCATACAGACTTTCAGATTTGTTCATTAAGTAGTCCTGACGTTGCTTTTATCATGGAAAGTCGGGCTATTCTAATCAACTGGCCGCGGTTATGAAATCTTTGCGAATGTCCCACGGCGGCGATGAATTCAACAAAAGACGTCAAACCTTGAACGTTGTAGTCTACTGCCGGATAATAAGCGTATGATTGGGTGTATGAAGACCCTGAGTTGGGAGTAAAAGAAGATGAGCGACGATATAGCATTGCCATTACAGTTTACCGATGCGGCCGCAAACAAGGTGAAAAACCTGATTGCGGATGAAGACAATCCAGAGCTGAAACTTCGGGTTTATATTACTGGTGGCGGTTGCAGCGGCTTTCAATACGGTTTTACCTTCGACGATCAAATCAATGAAGGCGACATGACCATTGAAAAGCAAGGGGTCGCGCTGGTGGTGGACCCGATGAGCCTGCAATATCTGGTCGGTGGTTCGGTCGATTACACGGAAGGGTTGGAAGGGTCGCGTTTCGTCGTAACCAACCCGAACGCGAAAACCACCTGCGGCTGTGGTTCTTCTTTCAGTATCTGATAAAACCAACAATAAAAACCCGTGTCGTCTGAACAGCGGCACGGGTTTTTTATTTGTGTCGTGAATAGTGAAGCGAGTGGGGGCTTAACGGCGGGATAACTGCTGGCAGATTTGCTGCGCCGCGAGCAATAAACGTGGCCCGCTGCGATTAAACCAGTCTTCATTAACCGCGATAATCGGAATATCGAGCTGAGGTCGCCAGAAGTCTCGCGTATTGGCGACCGCGACCGCTGAACCACTGATGATAATGACCTGCGGCGCGCGTATTAACACTTGTTCCCGGCTGACCTGCGGCCAGGGCACCGGGCTGTCACTGAAAATATTCCGCGCGCCGCACAGCGTCACCACCTGGCTTTGCAGCGTGTCTTTGCCGGAGGTGAATAGCGGCTGGGAGCCAAACTGTATAAAGACCTGCGGCGGACGCGTTTCGCCTGCGGATGTCTTGCCGGCGTAGCGTCGCCGCAAATCGGTTATTTTCCGACGCAATTCGGCGGCGGCGTTCTCCGCCTGGGCCGGATGGTTGCTGTATTTTGCCAACTGTTGCAGCGCGGCGGGAATATCTTCCAGCGTTTTGGGGTCAAGATAAACGATCGGGATACCAAAATTGGCCAGTTGTTCCAGCGGCCGTTGCGGATTGCCTTCGCGCCAGGCCAGAATGAGGTCGGGCTTGAGCGCCAGGAGCCGTTCCAGATTGATTCCCTGCCAGGAAGCCACCTGTTCCAGTTTTTTCGCTTCGGGCGGATAGTCCGACCAGGCGCTGACCGCGACCAGTTGTTCTCCCATTCCCGCCGCATAAGCGAACTCCGTGGCATGCGGCGCCAGACTGATCACCCGTTTGGGCGCGGCGTTTGCCGCCGCCAACAGCAAAAAAAACAGCAGGCCCGGCAGACAGCGCTTCCTTGACGCCATGAACATCAACGCTTGGCCAGCGCCTGTAACATGGTTTCCACCATCCGGGTCGATTGTTCGGCGGCCACGGTCAGGAACGCGTCAAAGTTCAGGTGAGATTCCTGATCGGCAATGTCGGAAATGGCGCGTACGATAACAAAGGGAACACCAAACTGATGGCAAACATGCGCCACGGCGGTCGCCTCCATTTCTACGGCGATAGCCTGAGGGAAGGTGTTGCGAATACGCGCCAGCGGTTCGGCGCCGTTGATAAAGGCGTCGCCGCTGATCACCAGACCGCGCACGGCATTGAGTTGCAATTTATTAATGGCGTCCTGAGCCAGCGTAATCAAGCGCTCATCGGCGATGAACGCCGCCGGGCAGCCAGCCATCTGACCGGGCTCATAGCCAAACGCGGTAACATCGGCGTCGTGATAGCGAACTTCATCGGACACCACGATGTCGCCCACTTTCAGCGTAGGGGAGAGTCCGCCGGCGGAACCGGTGTTAATTACCGCGTCTGGCTGGCAGTGTTCCAGCAACAATGTGGTTCCCAGCGCGGCAGACACTTTGCCAATCCCGGATTTCAGTAATGCGACATCAATGCCGTTTAACTGCCCGCTGTAAATTTCACATCCGGCGCGCTGTAAGGTTTGACGGTTTTCGATGCGATCGCGCAGCAGAGTCACTTCTTGTTCCATGGCGCCGATAATGCCGACTTTCATAAAGATCCCCACAAAATTTGTTATAAATGGCATGAGTATAGCGCCGACTAGTCTATCATGGCTGGCAGGGGTAAATGGAGCGAGTGAACTGACGTTAGCGGGATAACATGGAGAATCATATGTCAGATATCGATTTTGCGAAAAAGATAAGTTTCCAACGGCCTTTCAGCGCAGAGATCGTGCCCGAGGATGACTATGCCGTCGTTCGTCAGTTTGAAAGCGATCGCGGACGTATCGTCAATTCCGCCGCTATCCGTCGTCTACAGCAAAAAACACAGGTTTTCCCGCTGGAGCGCAATGCCGCCGTGCGCTCGCGTCTGACACACTCTATGGAAGTTCAACAGGTGGGGCGCTACATCGCCAAAGACATTCTGCATCGTCTGAATGAAGGCAACCGGCTTAAAGAACTGGGATTGGAAAACAGGGAAACCCCGTTTGAAAGTATGGTGGAAATGGCGTGTCTGATGCATGACATCGGCAATCCGCCCTTTGGACATTTTGGCGAGTCCGCGATTAATAACTGGTTCGGACAGTTAATGGACATGACCTATCTTGGCGAGGACGCCGCCCCTGAAGATCGGTGCCGGGTCGGTTTCTTGCGCATGCAGGATGACGGATTAAATGAATTACGCGGCAGAATTCGTCAGGACTTAAGCTCTTTTGAAGGCAATGCGCAGGCTATCCGCATGGTGCATACCTTACTCAAGCTCAACCTGACCTATGGTCAGGTCGGCTGCATATTGAAATATACCCGTCCGGCATACTGGCGCGACAAAATTCCTGCCGAATATAGTTATCTGATGAAAAAACCGGGTTATTACCTGGCTGAAGAGGCTTTCGTCACCCGGTTGCGCGACGAATTATCCATGGGGGAGTTTCACCGCTATCCGCTCACCTACATTATGGAGGCGGCGGACGATATCTCATACTGTATCGCCGATTTGGAAGATGCAGTGGAAAAAGACATTCTCACCGTAGAACAACTCCATGATCGTCTGCGTGACGCATGGGGAGGGGTACGAGCCGGGGATCTGTTCGCCAAAACCGTTGGCAGAGCATATGAAGGGCGTGAGCGTCGACCCTGGCGCGGTATGAACGATCAGTTTTTTATGCATCTGCGGGTGAACACCGTGGCCAGAATGGTGCCGCACGCGTCGCAACGCTTTATCGATAATTTGCCGGCTATCTACGCCGGGTCGTTTAACCATGCTCTGCTGGAAGATGACAGCCCGCAGAATCGCCTGTTGAAAATATTTAAAAATGTTGCGCTGAAGCACGTTTTTAATCACCACGAAGTGGAACAGCTTGAACTACAGGGATATCGGGTTATCCGTGGGTTATTGGATATCTACAGTCCGCTGCTTGAGATGTCATATCGGGATTTCAGCCTGCTGGTCAAAGAAGATCGCCACAAACATTATCCTATCGAAACCCGGCTGTACCATAAATTATCCAGAAAACATTGTCTGGCTTACGGTGAAGCGGTGGAAAAACTGCAAGCATTACCGGACAAAGAACGGGAAATCCGCGAGTATTACTATCGCGCCCGTTTGATTCAGGACTATATCAGCGGCATGACCGATTTATATGCTTATGATGAGTATCGGAAATTGATGGCGGCGGAATAAGCGCTTTTTTGTAAAGAGGTTCAATATTTTCTTACGCTTCTCGTCTTCACTGGATGAACTTTGTGAGTTCATCTTTAATCTCATACAGCACGACCGCTGCATGTATCCGTTGTCGTTCAAGCGGCAGGTATATCGACCGCATTCGTTTGCCGTCTCCCTGCGCGTTGAGAGTGATTGGGTATAAAAGGCCGTAAGACTCGCAGGTTGATTAATTATGAGAATATCCCTATGAAAAGAAAATCATTGGTTCTAAGTGCGCTAACCTTAAGCCTGGCGATGGCAATGGGGCCGGTCGCCGCCGCGAATGCCGCAGAGTCGGTTTCGTCATCCAGCGGACAATTGCCCAGTCTTGCTCCCATGCTGGAAAACGTGATGCCTTCGGTCGTCAGTATCTATGTGGAAGGTCATACCAATGTCGATAAAGCGGGAATCCCTCAGCAGCTTCAGCCTTTCTTTGACGAGAATTCTCCGTTTTGTCAGGAAGGTTCCCCTTTCCTGGAATCACCGATGTGTCAAGGAGGCGGCAATGATGAAGGACAGCCCCCCAGACAGCAGAATTTCCAGGTGTTGGGCGCGGGGGTGGTGATCAACGCGGAAAAAGGCTATGTAGTGACCAATAGCCATGTAGTGGAAGACGCGGACAAAATTCAGATTAGACTCAGCGATGGCCGTAAATATGACGCCAAGGTCATCGGTAAAGATCCGCGTTCGGATATTGCGCTGGTGCAGTTGAAAGATTTTAAAAACCTGACAGCCATTAAACTGGCCGACTCGGATCAGCTACGCGTCGGCGATTATACCGTGGCGATCGGTAACCCTTATGGATTGGGAGAAACGGCCACCTCAGGCATCGTTTCCGCGCTGGGACGCAGCGGACTGAATATTGAAAACTATGAAAACTTTATTCAGACCGATGCGGCGATCAACCGGGGAAATTCCGGTGGTGCGCTGGTGAATCTCAACGGTGAATTAATTGGCCTGAATACGGCTATTCTGGCGCCGGAGGGCGGAAATATCGGTATCGGTTTCGCGATCCCCAGCAATATGGTGAAAAGTCTGGTCGCACAGATGGTTGAATTTGGTGAGGTGAAACGCGGCGAACTGGGGATTACCGGGACGGAGCTGAATTCCGAACTGGCGGAGGCGATGAAAGTGGACGCACAGCGCGGCGCCTTTGTCAGTCAGGTTCGGCCCAAGTCCGCGGCGGCTGAAGCCGGTATTAAAGCAGGCGACGTGATCGTCTCGTTAAACGGCAAAGCCATCAGCAGTTTCGCTGCATTGCGGGCGCAGGTCGGCTCAATGCCCGTCGGCAGCAAGCTGTCGTTGGGATTGTTGCGCGACGGCAAACCGGTGACGGTCGAGGTGACGCTCCAACAAAGCAGTCAGACCCAGGTGGCCTCCGGTAATCTCTATTCAGGTATTGAAGGCGCCGAATTAAGCAATACCGAGCTGAACGGTCAGAAAGGCGTCAAGGTTGATAACGTCAAGGCAGGCACGGCCGCCGCGAAAATTGGTCTGAAAAAGGACGACGTCATTCTGGGCGTAAACCAACAGCCGGTGCAAAATATCGGTGAGCTGCGTAAAATTTTGGACCGCAAACCGGCGGTGCTGGCGCTGCATATCCGGCGTGGCGAGAGCAATATCTATCTCTTGGCACAGTAACGCCTTTCTGATGCCGGGTACGTTTGTACCCGGCTTCTTACCCACGACTTGTGAGTTCTCCCCAGATTCAAACGAATCCGTCATTCTTTGGTCATTTGTACAATGTTCGGCGCGCCGCGTGACGTTATGCTGCCGCTATCGCTGGATAGTTTGCGCGGCGATGGGCAGGCGAATGAATGGCAAGGGTTTGTTGCGCCGGACGTGGGCGCCTGGTTTCGCAACAACGTTCATCCCGGCGCGACAGCTAACACCCTGTTTATTTACCTTAATACTCTGGACTACCGGCTTAAACGTATTTCCGAACTCACCGGGCTGGATCTGGGAAATTTCGACGATCGCTTGTTGCCGTATGTCGCGTTGCGACTGAATGAAGAAGACTTATTTACTTAGACTGAAAACTATTACATAACCATTAACAATATAACGCGATAGCATAAATTATCGCGAAACAATATTTTTGCCACTTTCCCATATCCTCTATTGTCACTCCCTGACTATCAGCCTGATGGCTGTGTTGGTAAACCGCGTAGACCAGTAGCATCCGTCGTTATTTTCAAATTCATCGGACCCGATACCGTCAGTCACGATAACGAATAAGAGCGGCGGTTTAGTCGGGTAGATACATTTCAAATGTTAGGGAGTGATAATGATGTCAATACGTCGTCTGGGGCTATCTGTCGCTACGGCAGCACTGCTATTTTCTGGCGCGGCAACGGCTGCGACTGAATTATTAAACGTGTCTTACGATCCTACTCGCGAATTATATCAACAATATAACGCGGCTTTTATTAAGCATTGGAAAGCGACGACGGGCGAAGATATTTCTATCAAGAATTCTCACGGCGGTTCAGGTAAGCAGGCGCGTTCCGTTATCGACGGCTTACAGGCTGATGTCGTCACGTTGGCGCTGGCCGGAGATATTGATGCGCTCAATCTGAATCAACAAATTATCGATCCCAAATGGCAGACTCGCCTGCCGGATAACAGCACGCCTTATACCTCCACCATTGTGTTTCTGGTGAGAAAGGGCAATCCGAAACAAATCAAAGACTGGGGCGATCTGGTGAAGCCCGGCGTTGAGGTCATTACGCCGAACCCGAAAACGTCCGGCGGGGCGCGCTGGAATTTCCTGGCTGCCTGGGCTTATGCCAAAGCGCAACCCGGCGGCAACGATGAAACGGCGCTGAAGTTTGTGACCGATCTCTACCGTAACGCCCCTGTTCTGGATACCGGCGCCCGCGGCTCGACGATCAGCTTTGTGCAGCGTCAGCTCGGCGATGTCCTGCTGGCCTGGGAGAACGAGGCGTACCTTTCCCTGAAAGAGCAGGGCGGCGATCAGCTTGAGATTGTCACGCCATCCTTGTCGATTCTGGCGGAGCCGCCTGTCGCCGTGGTCGATAAAGTGGTTGAGCGCAAGGGAACGCGGAAACAGGCGGAAGCTTATCTGCAATACCTCTATAGCGATGAGGCGCAGCGCATCATCGGTAAAAACTTCTATCGTCCACGTAACGCCAAAATCGCCGAGGAATTTAAAGGTCAGTTCGCGCCGGTGAATCTGGTGACTATCGATAAAGATTTCGGCGGCTGGAAAGCCGCGCAGGACAAATTCTTCAATGATGGCGGCGTGTTCGATAAGATCTTCCAGGAAATTAATAAGTAAGCAACGAGACGGATTTCTGATGTTGGTAAGCCGCTGTGTTTTGCAGCGGCTTTGATTCGTCGGCAAGGATTTGATTTGCCGGAATCATCGAGTATGACTATTAAAGGCACTGTATGTCACAACGTAGCTCCCCGGTCATCCCCGGTTTCGGCTTAACGCTGGGTTTCAGCCTGAGTTATTTAGGGCTGATTGTCCTGATTCCGTTAGCCGGTATGTTTCTTTATGCCAGCCAACTGACGCTGGCGCAGTTTTGGGAACTCATTACCAGCCGGCAGGTGCTTTTTTCCCTCAAGCTCTCATTTGGTACGGCGCTGGCCGCCGCCTTGATCAACGGTATTTTAGGGACGTTACTGGCGTGGGTATTGGTTCGTTACACCTTTCCCGGCCGTAAGGTCATCGATGCGATGATCGATATGCCATTTGCGCTGCCGACGGCGGTCGCGGGGATTGCATTAACGGCGCTCTATGCGCCGAACGGCCTGATTGGTTCTCTGTTTCCATTCAAAATTGCCTATACCGGCATCGGCATTACGCTGGCGTTGATTTTCGTCACGCTGCCGTTTGTCGTCCGCACACTGCAACCGGTACTGGCGGATATTCCGAAAGAAATCGAAGAGGCGGCCGCCTGTCTGGGCGCGCGGCCGCTACAGATATTTCGACATGTTTTGATTCCCACGCTGCTGCCGGCCTGGTTGACGGGTTTTGCGCTGGCTTTTGCACGCGGCGTGGGAGAATACGGCTCTGTGGTATTCATTGCCGGCAATATTCCGTTTAAAACGGAAATTCTGCCGCTGCTGATCGTCTCTAAACTCGACCAGTACGACTATAAAGGGGCCACCGGGATTGGCGTATTTATGCTGCTGGTTTCTTTCATTATGCTGCTGCTGATTAATGTGTTGCAGCGCCGCATTCAACCGAAACTGTAAGGCAGGCCGCCATGGAACAGATTATTTCCGCTCAGACCCGTGCGCCGAAATCCAGAAAAAATCCTGTCAGCTACTATGTTTTGGTGTCGTTGGCGTGGGGCGTGTTTTTCCTGATTTTGGTGCTGCCGCTGCTGATGGTGGTGACTCAGGGGCTGGATAACGGCGTGGGGGCTCTTTGGGACGCTATCTCTGAACCGGATGCGGTTTCGGCGCTGAAACTGACCTTGCTGGCAACGGTGATTTCCGTCCCGTTGAACATGGTTTTCGGTTTGGCGACCGCATGGTGCGTGACCAAATTTGAATTTCGCGGCAAGAGCCTGCTGCTGGCGCTGATCGACCTGCCATTCTCCGTTTCACCGGTGGTGGCCGGGCTGGTCTATGTGCTGCTGTTCGGCGCGCAAAGCAAGCTCTACCCGTTTCTGACCGCCCATAATCTGGAAATCGTTTATGCGGTGCCGGGCATTGTACTGGCGACCATTTTCGTGACGTTGCCTTATGTTGCGCGTGAACTGATCCCGCTGATGGAGCAGCAAGGCTCACAGGAAGAAGAGGCGGCGAGGCTACTGGGCGCTAATGGTTGGCAGATGTTCTGGCACATTACGTTGCCGAATGTGAAGTGGGCGCTGATTTACGGCGTGGTGCTGTGTACCGCCAGAGCGATGGGCGAGTTCGGGGCCGTTTCGGTGATCTCCGGCCATATTCGCGGCTTGACCAACACGCTACCGCTGCACATTGAAATTCTTTATAACGAATACAACATCGTCGCCGCTTTCAGCGTCGCCATTCTGCTGCTGGTCATGTCGCTGGTGGTGTTGCTGTTACGTCAGTGGAGCGAAAGCAGGTTGACGAAGCAAATGCAGAAACAACAGGAGTTGACCAAAAATGAGCATTGAGATCCGCAATATTAATAAACAATTTGGTCAGTTTCGTGCCTTGAACGAAATCAATCTTGCTATTCAAAGCGGTGAACTGGTGGCGCTGCTCGGGCCGTCCGGGTGTGGTAAAACCACCTTGCTGCGGATTATCGCCGGTCTGGAACAGCCGGACAGCGGCAGCATTATCTTCCACGGTGAGGATGTCTCCGTTCACGATGTGCGCAAGCGGAATGTCGGCTTTGTTTTCCAGCATTATGCGCTGTTCCGGCATATGACCGTGTTCGACAACGTGGCGTTTGGTCTGCGGATGAAACCGAAGCGCATTCGCCCCTCAAAGCGGGAAATCGAACGGAAAGTTCATGAGTTACTGAATTTGGTACAGTTGGATTGGCTGGCGGATCGCTATCCTGAACAGCTTTCAGGCGGACAGCGGCAGCGCATCGCGCTGGCTCGCGCGTTGATTGTCGAACCGAGCATTTTGCTGTTGGATGAGCCATTCGGCGCGCTGGACGCCAAAGTGCGTAAAGAGTTGCGCCGCTGGTTATCCCAACTGCATGAAAATATCAATCTGACATCGGTTTTCGTCACGCACGATCAGGAAGAAGCAATGGAAGTCGCCGATCGCATTGTGCTGATGAACAAAGGCGTGATTGAGCAGATTGGTTCCCCGGATGATGTCTATAACCGGCCGGCAACGGAGTTTGTTTATCACTTTTTGGGCGACAGCAACCGCTTGAGGATCGCGCAAGGTGATAAAACCATTCTGTTCCGTCCGCATGAGGTGGCTTTGTCCACCCAGGCTCAGGAAGGCTACCAGCCCGTGGTGGTTCGGGATATTCGTCCGCTTGGCGCGTTGACCCGCCTGTCGCTGAAACTTGGCGATGAGCAAGAACTGATCGAAGCGGAAGTGGCAAAAGACGATTTGAGTCTGCATGGTTTGCAAAAAGGGGATGTCATCCAATTCAAACCCAAACGTTATAATCACGACTGGGAAATTTAACTCCCTTCCTTTTTGCGCCGGATGATCAATATGTTCCGGGTTCGGATGCGCAGTGATGACATTGGCCCCAGCGCGGTAACGTCGCGCTGGGGCCGATTTACGCGCAAGCCATTTTTGATGGATGGCGCGATGCGGACTGAGTTATGCGGATTGATAAAGCCGTTTTTCAACCAGCGCGCTGCCTTGCAGCCGACCGGCCGCCTTCGCGACGGCCAGCACCGCCAAATCCACCAGCGGCTCAACGATAACGACCATCATATAAGCGCCGCCGAATGACAGGACGGACGCGGTATTCCCGGCGGTGAAACCCTGACCGTACACGGCCCAGAAAGCCACCCAGGTGACGATACCGGCCTGATAAGCCGTTGAGAGCGCCAGCGCCTGCCGATACGTTAGCTCGACATAAGGGGTATCCGGCCGGATGATGCGCTTAGCCAGCGCCGATAGCGCAAACAGCGGCACCAGCAGCGTGGTGACGTTCATGCCGTACTGCGGCAGATCGAACGGCGCGAAGAACAGACCCTGGGTGAGCAGCCCCAGCGCCAGACCGATGGCCGCGGGTGCGGCGCCGAACAGCAGGAACAGCGTCGAACCGAGGATGAGATGCACCTCGGAGACACCCACGGGCTGGTGCGGCATCACCTCGAAGAAACAGAAAACCAGCGCTGTGCTGGCAACCGCCCGTGACGCGAGCGAGAGGAGTCCGCGTTCACGCGCCGCCGCCAGTGCGAGCTTGAGCGTATAGGTTCCGGCGCCTGCCGCCGTGGCATAACTCAGCCAGATTTTACCGGCTTCAACCACACCTGGTTCGATATGCATTGTTGACTCCTTTGCCGTCCTGAGTGACGGCCTTGAATGAAATCGCCGCGCCAGACGTCCACGGGTCGAAAGGCGCTGCTCTTTTTTCAGCCGCCAAATGCCCGACTGACCGCCACCGGCGCACGATGCGGCGAGTGGTCGTGATGGTGGCCGTGCGGCGGCGGACAACTGGCATGCGCCAATAGCACCGGTTGCCCGTGAGGGGTATTGAGATAAGCCTGTCGCCACGCCTGCGCCCGCCTTGAAACGTCGTCCTCGCCGGTTAAACCGAGGGAAGTGATCATTTTTTCCATGGCCGTCGTCCATTGGCGGTAATAGGCGTCGTTCACACTTTCATCGGGTCTGGCCGGCGACGCCTTGATCTCATCGCTGAATGCCTGTACCCAGTCGCGCCAGGTGAAGCAGCCTGCCTGATGCAGATGAACCGTCAGGGAGAAAACCTGCGCCTGCCACGGCTTGTCAAATACCGGGCCTGCTTCGTCCCTCGGCAAGCCAACTGCCTCATAGTGGTTGTGCATCGTCATGCTCATGCCTCCTCCAGATAGTCATCCCACAGGTCGATGTAGACCTTGTCCGACCGCGCTTCACCCCACAATTCCTGCGCGGTGAAGCTCACGCTGTAAACATGCTGGGGATGCTCCCCCAGCCCGTGCGCCATGGTGTCCGGCGTGGCGAAAACGCCGTGATCGATCTCGATCGTCCCGACTTTACCGCGCACATAGCGGGGCAGGCGGGTGTGCGTGGTCGGGTTGATGTTCTTCGCCCGCACCCGATCGCCCACGATGAAAAACGCGGGCGTGTCGTGAGCGACCCGGGCGGAGGCGCCGGTGTTGACCACCTGCGACACCATATCTTCGGTCAGCACTGACGGGGCCGGCGCGCGCTGAACCGTGTTAACCGCGCCCTGAAGCTCGGCGGCGGAGATCACCCCTTTTTCGCACAGCAGCGTCTCTATCGCATGCAGCCAGTGTTCATAGTAGCTGGCGAGCAGATAATGGGTGGGTTCCATACGCTCCATAGCGTGACGGAACTCATCCACATTGAAATGCCCGCCGGCGAACAGCGCCGGGAACAGGGCGAACATCCTGCGCTCCCACTCATGGTGGAAGAAAGGTTCGTTCTCTTCGGCGAGGATCGGGCCATGCCCATGCATCCCGCCCAGATCGTGTATACCGTTCATGCGTTGCTCCTCATGCTTTATGGCATCATCGCGGGGGCAAGGGCAGGCCCGTGCCGATCATGGAATCCCGCGTGACGAGATCGGCCAGTTTTTCCTCGCTCCAGCCATCGGTTCCCGCCGGGCGTTCCGGCAGCACCAGATAACGCAACTCGGCGCTGCTGTCCCAGACGCGGATCTCTTTGTCTTCGGGGATGGTCAGCCCGAACTCCGCCAGGACGCTGCGCGGATCGATCACGACGCGCGATCGGTAAGGGGCGGATTTGTACCAGGCCGGCGGCAGCCCCAGCGTCGGCCAGGGGTAGCAGGAGCACAGCGTACAGACCGTCACGTTATGGACCTGCGGCGTGTTCTCCACCACCAGCATGTCTTCGCCTTGAACGCCGGAAAAACCCAGTTCGGCAATCGCCGCCGTCGCGTTGTCCAGCAACCGTCGCTTATATTCCGGGTCGGTCCAGGCTTTGGCGACGACTTGCGCGCCGTTGCGCGGTCCGATTTTGTTCTCGTAAGTGTCTATCAGCGCGTCGATAGCGGCAGGGTCGATCAGCCCCTTCTCGCGCAGCAGCGACTCCAGCGCCTTGACGCGCAGTTCGATCTCCTCGGGCGGTTCGGTGTGATCGTGCTTATGGCTCATATCATGCTCCTTACTATTTAGGGGCGCATACGCGGCGGTTAGATTTTTTGCCAGTCACAATCCGCTTCAAATGCGGCGGCGGCCTGATAGATAGTGCTTTCGGCATAGTGACCGCCGACCAGCATCAGTCCTACCGGCAGGCCGTCGACCAGTCCGCAGGGGATGGACATGGCCGGGTGGCCGGTGATGTCCTGCGGGGCGGTGTTGCCGATCATTTCAAACGCCCGCGAGATGTACTCGGTGACGGAACATCCCGGCTCCGGCAGCGGCTGGGCGGTGATGGGCAAGGTAGGCATCACCAGCAGGTTGTAGCGGGACAGGGCATTGTCGTAGCCGGCGCGGGCTTTACGCGCCAGATTCTGGGCTTTGGCATAGTAGCGGCCGTGATAGTGCTCCAGTCCGTATTGGCCGACGAACATACAGACCTTGAGGGAGGCGGAAAGCGCGTCGGCGCTGTCGCGCCAGTTGGCGTGCTTGTCCAGCAGACCGACATCGTACAGGCCCTTCCAGTTAAAGCCCATACCGTTGCCGTGCATCATCTGCGCGGTCAGCCCCTCGCAGCCGATCGGAGACCAGAGCGCTCCCGCCAGACCATGCTCAGGCACCGATACCTCCTCGACCACCGCGCCTAGCGCTTCCAGACGGGCGATGGCTTCACGCACTTTATCGGCGACGCGGGTATCGAGGTTGGTCAGTTGAAACCCCTCGCTCAGCATACCGATTTTCAGACCTTTGACGCCACGGCTTAGCGCGTCGCTGTAAACTTCGACCGGCGGGGCATACTGGCGCGGGTCCAGTCCGTCCGCTCCGGCCAGAACTTCCAGCATCAGGGCGTTATCGCGCACGCTGGTGGTGATTGGGCCGGCGTGGTCGATGGTGGCCTCAATGGGCATGATGCCGCTATAGGGCACCAGACCGTGGGTCGGCTTCATGCCATAGGTGCCGCAGAAGGCGGAAGGAATGCGGATAGATCCCCCCTGATCAGCGCCGATGGCCATGTCCGCATCCCCGGCGGCGACCAGCGCGGCGCTGCCAGAGGAGGAGCCGCCTGCGGCATAGCCGCGGCGACGCGGGTTATGCACCGGGGCGGGATCGGAGGTGTGGCTGCCGCCGGAAAGACAGAAGTGTTCGCAGGTCGCTTTACCGATGATGGTGGCGCCAGCGTCAAGCAGGCGGGTAACCACGGTGGCGTCGAAGGCTGGAACGAACCCTTCCAGCGTTGATGTGCCGTTCATCATCGGCACGCCGGCCAGTGCCACATTGTCCTTGAGAACCACGGTGCGGCCAGCCAGTTTACCGTTAGCGGCGCCTTTCACCTCGGATTTGTAGTACCAGGCGTTATGGGGATTCTCGGCGCCGACCGGCCGGTAGCCAGCGGTGCGCGGATAGCGTACCTCCGGCACCTCGTCGGGCAGCGAGTCGATCAGGTCGTAGGCGTCGAAATTAGGCTGCATCAAAGCCAGGTATTCGCTGGCCTGTTCCGGCGTCAGGCGCATATGCAGACGGCTGGCGATAGCCTGGAGTTGATCGATGTCGGGGCGAGTGATGGCCATAAGTGTTCTTGTCCTTGTCTTGTACCGGGCACTTGCCCGGTAGGGAAAATGTTCGCTACATGTGGTAAGCGGCGACGCTCGCGCTGAAGCCGATGCGGAAACCGAGGCGGCGTCAGATTTCAATATAGGGTGCTCCCCCCAACGATGCTTGGCCCGGAAGGACAGCCGTTTG
Source organism: Brenneria rubrifaciens (assembly GCF_005484945.1). Classification (NCBI taxonomy): domain Bacteria; kingdom Pseudomonadati; phylum Pseudomonadota; class Gammaproteobacteria; order Enterobacterales; family Pectobacteriaceae; genus Brenneria; species Brenneria rubrifaciens. The sequence goes on along the minus strand of NZ_CP034035.1, from coordinate 2,894,488 downwards.
GCTGTGACGGACAGTCCGCGCCGCTGGGCGGAAGCATCAAAATACCCTGGCGTAGCGCAGGTTCAGGCGAAAATCCTCTTTGGCGCCGTTCTCCACCGACAGATCCCGGCCCAACTGTATCTGCATCTGGTCTCTGGACGTGACGAACTTGGTGGCGGTGAGGCGAATATTGGTGGTTTCCTGTTTGTTGTCCTGCGCGACGCTGGCAATCTTGGTTTCTCCGCCCCAGTTATGGCCGAAGCCGATACCGAAGGCGGTGGTGGCGTCCGGCATGTAGCGTCCCATAAGCTGGGCGCTGTAGGAGATATTCTGCTCCAGACGAACCGAATTGGCGCCATAGTCGTTGTTGTCGCCGTACCAGATGGCGTCGCCGACCAGATCGATGGCCCACTTGTCCGAGAAGTGCTTGACGTAGGCGGCCTGGAGGTCGATTTTCCAGCGGTTTTCGCCGAGATTGAGCGCGTCCTGCTTGTGGTAACGGCCGGTGGGCACGTAGAGGTAAGGGGCGACGCTGAGCGTATCTCTGGCGCTGTTGAGGCGCAGTTTGACGGGTGCGGTCAGGATCAGGTCGCCAGTGCCGCTGGTATCCCCCAGCGCGGAGGCGTCGGCGCTGCCCGACAAGCGTCCGAAGGGCAGCAGGAATTGCGGGTCGATGGTGACGGTGTCGCTCAATGCATAGACGTGCAGCAGACGCAGCATGCCGATATCGGATGTCAAATTGAAATCCGGGCTGGTCTTGCGGCCCTGGGCATAGAGGGTATCGGTGGTGGCGTGTTGATAGTAAAGCAGACCCAGCGTCGTACCCACAGGCAGTTGCTCATAGTCGCCCGGCGTGACTTCGACCGCCTGAGCATGGAGTGCGGGCAGCAGCGCGGCGAGAAGGAGAGAGTGTGACTTGCGCATGGTGATGCTCCTGTGTAAAAGCGTCAGTTTCCGGCCGGTTGCGCATCGCGCAGCATACCGGTCTGCGGGTGGCAGTTAATGTATTCGAATACCTGGTGGTGTCCGTCCGATACCGATACCTCGTGGTACAGCCGCAGTTTCGACAGGCCGGCCGCCACGCGAAAAAAGGTGGTGAAGATCCGCAGGTGGGTGGGGTGGGATTCCGCCCAGCGTTCAAGCTTTTCGAGCGAACGCCAGTGGCCGATGTTATAGCTCAGATCGAGAAAGTTTCCCTCCAGGTCGATATTGCGCACGAAGCGGTTGCTGTAACATCCCACCGTCTGACCATTGTCACGCAGAAAATCCATGCCGGCTTGCAGGGTCGGCAGAATTTCGTCGAGATACAGCGAGCGTTCGTCCGCCTCGGCGTCCACCCAATCCTGACCGGAACGGATTAGCGCGATGTTGTCATGGCCCTGCACCACCACGCGTCCCCCTTTGGCGGGATTGCCGACGATGATTTGCAGTTCGCCGGACGGCTGTATCCAGTCTGTCTGGGAGAGCGGGAAGCGGTCGCGCATCGAACCCCAGTAGCCATGTTCCTCGATCTCGCCGCTGATATCGTCCATAACGGCCCCGACGCCGGGCAGGTTGTCGCGAAAGGCATACAGGGTTTCAAATTGTTCGGCGCGCGGCGCCACGATCTCGCGGAAGTAACCCAAACCTTCGTTAAGACGTTCGTCGGAGGTCCACCATTCGGCCACCGTCGGGGAACGGAGCCAGCGGCAGTGGGCGGCCGGATCTTTCCAGTAACCGGCGATCATCAGGTTCTCGTAGCCTTGATTGTCGATGTGGTGGGTGAGGTCATAATGCAGCGGGCCATCAGGGAGAGCGTAACTGGACACCATATGGCGCAGGGCTTTTAAAGCGGCCATGCGTTGCGTCTCGCCGCGAAATTGCACGCCGAGATAACCCATCACCACTTGTTGCAGTTGTTCGTCGGCGCGCCCCACCCACATGGGAAATGGCGGCTGGTAGTCGTCGGGGACGCGGCGGGACAGCGTCCGGGGACACTTAAGGTGTTTGTCGATTGCGGACTCCATGAGGGCTCCTGTTCTGGTTCATCAAGTTCGGGCTTGCCGATGAGGGTTTTCACATCAGGTTCGGCGTTCTGCTGACGCAAACCAGCCGTGCCTGCTCTCTTTGATCGGGGGAATGGAAACCTCGACAGGCCAGAGGTTAACCCCTGTGGTTCGCGGCCCGCTTGTCTCAGAAAGACAGAAGTTTGGTTGACAGGGACACCCGGTGGATGTCTTCCCGGCGGGACAATGGCAAGAGGCGCGTCGTGTGATGTCGTGAATTCCGATGGTGCGTGATTGAACTATTTTGGGGCAGGGCCGTTCCGGGATACGGTGTCGGCGCCTGGACGATTTTATGGCCCGGATGACGTTTCGCCATGCGTCAGGTGACCGGAATTTGGTAATAAAATGAAAGCCGGCCAGCTGTCGATGTATATCCCCGCGGCATGTAAGGAGGATTTACCCATTTCAGTTGGGTGGGGGGCGGGATGTGTTCTGGCATGGTATTTGCCTTAGTTAAAAAAGTGTTTACTGTTTACAGGTAGTTTGTTGCCGTGAGGTGGGACATGAGTAATACGCAATATTCGACTGCCGAGGTTGCCGTGCCACAACGCTTTGAATACTGGAAAGAAGTGGTGCTGCGTCATTGTATTCCCGCCGCCAGCAAGCCTTTATCCAACAGCGATTTCGACGGTCGGCTCAAGGTGCATGGCGTGGGGCTGCTGGATATTTGCACGTTGTCCGCGCCGCTGCACTACTGGGAACGAACGCCGCATCATCTGCGCACCGGCCCCAACGATGATCTCTGGCTGGGTTTCACCCGCAACGGTCATGGACAACTGGAGCAGGGGGGCCGCCGGGCGGCGCTGGCGGCGAACAGCCTGGTGCTTTACGATGCTTCCCAGACTTTTCGCTTCAGTCTCGGCGGCGTCGATAATCATCTGGTGCGCATTCCCCGTCACCTGCTGAGTACCCGGTTGCCCGGCGTCGAACATCTCACTGCCGTGGTGCTGGACGACAGGCGTCCGGGCGTGGTTCCATTGCGTGAAATGTTGTGTCAGGTTGCGGCTGAGCCGATTGGATTACAGGATGGCGATATTTCCTGCCGATTTTCCCAAACGCTGCTGGATCTGCTGGTATTGAGCCTTGAACTTCAGGATTTGGGAAAAAATGGCGCAGAGCGCGATCTGTATGCGCGGATGATGAACTACATTCGCCGCCACCTGACCGAGCCCAATTTAACCATTGAGCGTATTGCCGACGCGCATCATGTTTCCAGCCGCACTGTCACCAGAGCGTTTGCGCGCCATCAGAAGACGCCGATGTCGGTCATCTGGCATGAGCGCTTACAGGCCAGCCGGAACGCCATTGAGCGCGGTAACGTACGAAGCATTTCCCAGGCTGCGCTGGATTTCGGCTTCTCCGATTTCTCCCATTTCAGCCATGCTTTTCGCAAAGCCTTTGGCGTGGCGCCTCACTCCCTGCTACGGCGATAGCGGAACGCTATCGTCATCTTCGGCATGACGCTTCTTGAGATACAAATTCAGGTAGATTTATTTCAGGGTGGATCGACTTCAGGGTGGGGATACTCTGGGGAATTGGTGGGTCGTGCAGGATTCGAACCTGCGACCAATTGATTAAAAGTCAACTGCTCTACCGACTGAGCTAACGACCCGCAGAAGTGGTGGGTGATGACGGGATCGAACCGCCGACCCCCTCCTTGTAAGGGAGGTGCTCTCCCAGCTGAGCTAATCACCCACTTCTGTACTTCATCAAACAGGAAAACAGCTGGTATGAGATTGGTGGGTGATGACGGGATCGAACCGCCGACCCCCTCCTTGTAAGGGAGGTGCTCTCCCAGCTGAGCTAATCACCCAATCTCAAATCTTCCTGTTTCACACAGTAAAATTTACTTCTCACACAACGCGGCATTCAAAATAGTGGTGGGTGATGACGGGATCGAACCGCCGACCCCCTCCTTGTAAGGGAGGTGCTCTCCCAGCTGAGCTAATCACCCTCGCTGTGTGGAGTCGCATTATAGGGATAGTTGAAAGTGAGTCAACGCTTTTTAAAACTAAAGCGTGTGTTCGTTGTAAAATTAGTCAGGACGCTATATTTCTGGCGACTGGCGCCGTTTCCTTATTCAAATCTGCGGGTAATCAACGGATATCCGGTTTAATAAACACAGGTGTGACAAGTTACAGCGTTGAGGATTCGGGGCAGAATGATAGAATGCTCCCCACTGTTGTTATCTGAACTCATGTCGGTATTCGCCGGCAGCCGTCGCGTAATAAGGCTTCAATCCCAAATGAAAATCAAAACCCGTTTCGCACCCAGTCCAACTGGTTATCTGCATGTCGGCGGTGCCCGTACCGCACTTTATTCCTGGCTGTTTGCCCGTCATCAGGGCGGTGAGTTTGTTCTGCGTATTGAAGATACGGATCTGGAACGTTCTACCCAGGAAGCGATCGACGCCATTATGGATGGTATGAGCTGGCTGAATCTGGACTGGGACGAAGGCCCGTACTATCAGACCAAACGTTTCGACCGTTATAACGCGGTTATCGATCAGATGCTGGAAAACGATACGGCCTATAGATGCTACTGCTCAAAAGAACGTCTGGACGCATTGCGCGAGCAGCAGATGGAAAACGGTGAGAAGCCGCGCTATGACGGTCACTGCCGTGACTCCCATGAACATCATGCCGATAATGAACCGCATGTGGTGCGTTTTCGTAATCCGCAGCATGGTTCCGTTATTTTTAATGACCGTATCCGTGGGCCGATTGAATTCAGTAATCAGGAACTGGATGACTTGATCATCCGTCGTACCGATGGTTCACCGACCTATAACTTCTGCGTGGTGATTGATGACTGGGATATGGAAATCACCCATGTGATTCGTGGTGAAGATCATATCAACAATACGCCGCGCCAAATCAATATCTTGAAAGCGTTGGGTGCGCCAGTACCGGAATATGCGCACGTTTCCATGATTTTGGGTGACGATGGTAAGAAACTGTCCAAGCGTCATGGCGCGGTCGGTGTGATGCAGTACCGTGATGATGGTTATCTGCCTGAAGCCTTGCTCAATTATCTGGTTCGTTTGGGGTGGTCCTCCGGCGATCAGGAGATTTTCTCGGTTGACGAGATGAAAAACCTGTTTTCATTGGATGCGGTCAGTAAATCGGCCAGCGCTTTCAATACGGAAAAACTACAGTGGCTGAATCACCACTATATTAATCATCTCCCCGCGGAATACGTGGCAACCCACCTGTCATGGCACATCGAGCAGGCCGGTATCGATACCCGCATGGGGCCGCAACTGAGCGAACTCGTGACACTGCTTGGAGAGCGGTGTAAAACGCTAAAAGAAATCGCGGCTTCATGCCGCTATTTCTACGAAGATTTTGATCAGTTCGACCCCGACGCCGCGAAGAAACATTTACGTCCGGTTGCTCGTCAGCCTCTGGAACGGGTGCGCGCGAAGCTGGCAGATATCACTGACTGGACGGCGGAAAATATCCATCATGCCATTCAGGGAACGGCCGATGAACTGGGACAGGGAATGGGCAAGGTTGGTATGCCGCTGCGCGTGGCCGTTACGGGCGCGGGCCAGTCTCCAGGCGTTGATGTGACCGTAAAAGCAATAGGGCAACAACGTGCTCTGGCGCGTATTGATAAGGCACTGGCGTTCATTGCCGATCGCGAGGCTCAGCAATAATCGCTTTCGCCGAACCCGTCGTCAAAAATAAAATCCTAGCCCCGGACCCTCCGGGGTTTTTAATGGTAAAAATGTACGGCGCCTGGTGCGCTTATTACTCCTTTACTTTGAATGGCTGCGGGTGTTTGGCGGCTTTTTCAGCGGTTGGCCGCATAAAAAGATTTAGCCGTTGACACTGTTAAGCGGGTTTCATATTATGCGACCCGTTCCCACGGAACCCTATCTAACAGGGGGCTGTAAGAGACGGGGCTATAGCTCAGCTGGGAGAGCGCTTGCATGGCATGCAAGAGGTCAGCGGTTCGATCCCGCTTAGCTCCACCAAACCTTGACGGTTTGGTTTTCAATATGACGAACATTCCACATATGTGGGGCTATAGCTCAGCTGGGAGAGCGCTTGCATGGCATGCAAGAGGTCAGCGGTTCGATCCCGCTTAGCTCCACCAAATCAGAATCCTTGTTCTACACTCCCTGAATTATCATTTCCGAACGCTATCTGTAAACTTACATTTAAAAAACACAATTTTACTGCCTCCTGTCACGAAGGCAGACAGTTTTTTATTACACTACGCGGTTTCAGATAGACGTGGTGTCCAATCAATCGGAGTTAAACCTTGTTTTTCGATAAACTGATTAGCTTGAGAAAAATGTTTACATCCAAAAAATCCACGATGTGCTGATAACGGGGAGGGGTGTGGAGCCTTCAATATATGGTGCCGCTGACCGTCAATAATGCTGCCTTTTTTCTGCGCATGGGAACCCCATAGTAAAAAGACAATGCCTTCCCGGTTTTCATTCAATGCCGCAATTACACGGTCGGTAAAGGTTTCCCAACCCAAATTGGCGTGTGAATGCGCGTGTCCTGCTTCAACCGTCAACACGGTATTGAGCAGTAAGACGCCTTGTTCAGCCCAACTTTGCAGAAAGCCATGATGGGGGATCTCAAACCCTGGGATGTCAGTGGCCAACTCTTTATAGATATTCACCAGCGACGGTGGCGCCGGAATACCGGGCCGAACGGAAAAGGATAATCCATGTGCCTGGTTGGGGCCGTGATACGGGTCCTGACCCAGAATGACAACTTTAACCTGATGCAGTTCGGTAAACCGGAATGCGTTAAACACATCTTTCTGTGGGGGATAAATGGTCTTTCCGGCTGCGCGTTCTTTGCCAACAAATTCAAGCGTATTAATAAAATAAGGTTGCCTTTTTTCTTGCGCCAGTACGTCATGCCAGGTTAGGGAAGTCGTCATCATGCACTCTCTGTCCATAGGGTGAATTTGCTGCCAATAGCTTACCGTTCAATTGTGCAGAGGTAAAATCGGAAAGATAGAAGAGAGACATAGCTATCGGTTGTTTTTGAAAAAAAATTTAAAATTTACAAAAATATTTTTAGCACAGATGATTGTTAAATTTGATATAAAACAATAAATTATATTAATCGCTTGATATCTGCTGGCTTTTGGGTTGATTTAAATCAAAGATTGCCCATCCTTGTACTGGTATATAAAGAATCAGATTCAGTTGATTTTATTCAAATGTTAAATACTAACGGCAGTATGTTACTGATACCGATTTTCAATTAAGATATTACACGCCGTTTTACGGAGGCAATAATGGTTACTGGTATTCAAATCACCAAGGCAAACAACAGCGCTCTGATCAATTCATTTTGGTTGCTGGACGAAGAAAAATCCCAGGCACGTTGTGTTTGTGCAAAATCCGTTTATAACGAAGATCAGATTGTTCCAGTAAGCGATCTGGGCCAGATCGAATATCGTGAAGTACCGCTGGAAATTAAACCGGAAGTACGCGTTGAAGGTGGACAACACCTGAATGTCAACGTTCTGCGTCGTGAAACGCTGGAAGATGCGGTTAAGCATCCTGAAAAATATCCACAGTTGACTATCCGTGTTTCCGGCTATGCTGTGCGTTTTAACTCTTTGACGCCAGAACAACAACGCGATGTCATAACGCGTACTTTTACCGAAAGTCTGTAAGTCTCTATTTCGTTTTACTCAAGAAAATTCAAAGGGAGCCAGAAAAGGCTCCCTTTTACGTTAGCGCATTCTTAACAAACGTGCGTTATTCGTTAGTTGATTCATCCGCTTTTTTCGCTGGCTGGCGGCGCTTACCGATGTTTTTACTATCGCGGTGGCGCACTTTCACCCTTACTTTAGCTTTTTCCTTATCCTGCTCTTTTTTCTCTTTTCGTTTGGCCAACGCTTTCTTCGATGGTTTTCCGGTAGCTTTTGCATTGGGCGCTTTGGTTGCCGGCCGCAGCTCATCAACGATTCTGGGTTTCAGCGGTTCATTTAAATAACGGGAGATCTTGCCGAGCAGCAGATGGTCGTGTGCTTCGACGAAAGAGATTGCGCAACCTTTGCGTCCTGCGCGACCAGTTCGTCCGATGCGATGGAGATAGGTATCCGCCGTTCGCGGCAGGTCAAAGTTAAATACATGGCTGACATCGTTGATGTCGATGCCGCGAGCGGCGACATCGGTGGCAACCAGCACGTTTACCCGGCCTTCGCTCAGGCGTTTGATTGCTTCATTGCGTTTGGCCTGCACCATTTCACCTTCGAGATAGCAGACGGTAATCCCTGCATCACGTAGCCAGGCTACCAGCTCATGAACGCGCTCGCGTTTGCGAACAAAAATAATCGAGCGCGTCACATCCGGTTGCTTCAACTGGTGGCAGAGCAGGGCGATTTTGTGTTTGATGTCGTCAGCACGGTAATACCATTGCAGAATTTTTTTGCGTTCCCGGCGAGAGGGATCGGCCTCCACCTCGACAGGATCATTCAACAGACGCTCGGCAAAATCTTTAATCGTCTCGCCTTCCAGCGTCGCGGAAAACAACAACGTTTGCTTGCGCCAGCGGGTTTCACCGGCAATGTGTTCGATATCCTGGGCGAATCCCATGTCCAACATTCTGTCAGCTTCATCCAGAATCAGCGTTTCAACGGCGCGGCAGTCAAAATTTTCTTCTTTTATGTACTGTAGCAGGCGGCCCGTTGTCGCAACGACCAAATCCTGATTTTCGCTGAAGACTTCCGCGTGGTTCATGTACGCCACTCCGCCGGTAATCGTCGCAATATCCAAACGAGTATGCGCTGCCATTGCGCGTGCCTGGTCAGCGACCTGCATGGCGAGTTCACGGGTTGGCGTCAGGATCAAAATACGAGGCGGCCCGGATTTTTTTCGAGGAAAATCTAAAAGATGCTGTAAAACCGGTAGCAGATACGCTGCGGTTTTACCGGTGCCTGTCGGGGCGGAGCCCAGCACATCACGACCGTCCATTGCGGGTGGTATGGCTGCCAGTTGGATGGCTGTCGGGCGTTCATAACCCATATCACGCAGTGCGTCTAACAGGCTGTCATCAAGATCAAGCTCGGAAAAATTTGTTGCAGTCATGGTCTACCTCTGTTTGGGGCGCTGATTATAGACGCATTAGCTGGGTTCTTCACCTGTTTAAACAGACAACGGCGCTTTTACTGTATTGAGGATTAACTTATGCTACGGCGGTTTTAGTCGGGAACCGTCCATAATGAGTTATTGTTCTGATAATAAACCGACATTGCGTCGAGATGGATTTACCTTCAAGCAATTTTTTGTGGCGCACGACCGCTGTGCCATGAAAGTCGGTACTGATGGCATTTTGCTGGGAGCCTGGGCGCCGGTATCTGGCGTGCAACGCATACTGGATATCGGTTGCGGTTCGGGATTGATTGCGCTGATGCTGGCGCAGCGCACGGGTAGCGATGTTCATATCGATGCCGTTGAGCGGGAGACGTCGGCAGCTCGGCAAGCTTTGGAGAATATCGTGGCGTCCCCGTGGGCCGATCGTATGTGCGTTTATGCTGACGACATTGTGAATTTCGCCGCCGCCAGTGAGAACGCCTATTCGCTGATTGTCAGTAATCCGCCTTATTTCCCGCCGGGCGTCGCCTGTGCAGGCGAGCCGCGTACTCAGGCCCGTTATACCACGTCACTGACGCATGAAGTCCTGCTCGACTGTGCTCGGCGGCTGATTGCCGCAGACGGGATATTTTGTGTGGTGCTGCCGGTTCAGATTGCGGAAGGTTTCGCGCCGTTGGCGCAGCAGTATGGTTGGTTTGTTCGCCAACGTATTGCGGTGAGTGAATTCAATGCGCGGCCCGCACATCGCGTATTACTGGCATTATCCCTCCAGCCCGGAGATTGCCTGGTACAACCGCTGGCGATCCGCGATACTGACAATCGCTATTCTGCCGATTTTCGGTATCTGACAAAAAACTTTTATTTGTTTATGTAGACGTCTGTCGGCGTCTACATAAATGAGGTGGTGTTAGGGCATCAGAATGGTGGGCTGTGGCGCATCGAACTGTTCTGGGTAATCCAGCGTATAGTGCAGCCCGCGGCTTTCTTTTCTTTCCAGCGCGCAGCGTATAATCAACTCGGCAACCTGAACCAAATTACGTAACTCCAGCAGGTTATTGGAAATGCGAAAATGGGCGTAATACTCATCAATTTCCTGTTGCAGCATGATGACGCGCCGCCGTGCCCGTTCTAGTCGTTTAGTGGTTCGGACGATACCGACATAATCCCACATGAACAGACGTAACTCATGCCAGTTGTGCTGAATCACAACCTGTTCGTCCGAGTTATCGACCTGGCTTTCATCCCATTCGGGCAGTTTTTTGATGGGTTTTATCTGCGGCAGACGTTGCAGAATGTCTTCTGCCGCCGACCAGCCATACACCAGACACTCTAATAGTGAGTTTGATGCCATGCGGTTGGCGCCATGCAGACCGGTATAGCTGACCTCGCCAATCGCATATAATCCGTCAAGATCGGTACGCCCATGCTGGTCGACCATAACGCCACCGCAGGTATAGTGTGCAGCAGGAACGATAGGAATCGGCTCCTGGGTCAAATCGATGCCCAGCGATAACAGCTTTTCATAGATGGTTGGAAAGTGTTGTTTGATGAATTCCGCCGGCTTATGACTGATATCCAGATACATGCAGTCTGCACCGAGGCGTTTCATCTCATGGTCGATTGCTCTGGCAACCACATCACGCGGGGCCAGTTCACCTCTGGCGTCGAAGTCCGGCATGAAGCGACTGCCGTCAGGACGCTTCAAGCGAGCACCTTCGCCACGTAACGCTTCCGTCAGCAGAAAGTTACGCGCCTGCGGATGGAATAAACAGGTCGGGTGGAACTGGTTGAATTCGAGGTTTGCCACCCGGCAGCCAGCACGCCAGGCCATAGCAATACCGTCGCCGGATGAAATATCCGGGTTGGTGGTGTACTGATAGACTTTGGAGGCGCCTCCGGTAGCCAGAACCACGGTTTTCGCCCGGCAGGATTCCACGATTTCCCGTTCGCGGTTCCAGATATAAGCCCCGACAATACGCCGCGTACCGGGCAGCCCCAGTTTATTGGAGGTGATCAAGTCAACGGCGTTACAGCGCTCCATGATGCGGATATTCGGATGCGCCAGTACCTTGCCGACCAGTGTATTTTCAACTTCTTTCCCCGTTGCATCGGCGGCATGCAGGATCCTGCGGTGGCTATGTCCACCTTCACGTGTAAGATGATAACGTTCTTCACCGCTGGTATTGGTTTCGGTATCGAACAGTACGCCTTGTTCGATTAGCCACTGTACACAGTGTTTGGCATTACCGGCGATGAATTCGACGGTTTCACGTTCGCACAAACCATCGCCCGCGATTAGCGTGTCTTCAATATGCGAGTCGATACTGTCGGTTTCATCGAAAACAGCCGCAATTCCGCCCTGAGCATAAAACGTCGAGCCTTCATTAAGCGGACCTTTGCTGAGAACGGTAACGTTTGCCTCAGAGGAAAGGCGAAGGGCAAGGGAAAGCCCGGCAGCGCCGCTGCCGATGATTAATACATCACAGGAGTGTTCTACGGTCGGTTGCATGTTCAGGTGCCATTGATGCAAGAAAGAAGAGGAGATTTGATGGTATCACCCAATGATTTATTCATGTATTGATTTTTCAACCCTGTAAAGATGTATAAATACCGGGCGTCAGGATGGCGGGAGCCGTGCTAATGCATGGAATTTATCGTATGATCGTTTTTTATATTTTTCTGATAAATACAAAAAATGGATGGTGCCGGTTTCTGCATTCGAAGGTGATAAAGAGATCGTCACCGAAGAAAAAATGATTACAGGGAACTTTATGCCGGGTGTTGGCTCTAAGCTAAGCTTGCTCAGGTATAACTTAAATATGGCTGGCAGTACTATTTTACGCGTGGAGAACGGTTTGAGGAGATATTACCTCGGATGAGTGAGCAGCTGGCAGATCAGGTTCTGGTCGAGCGAGTCCAGAAAGGCGACCAAAAATCGTTTAATTTGCTGGTCGTTCGTTACCAGCATAAGGTAGCGAGTCTGGTGTCGCGTTATGTGCCCCAAGGGGATGTGCCTGACGTGGTGCAGGAATCGTTCATCAAAGCATATCGCGCGTTGGAATCATTTCGTGGCGATAGTGCGTTTTATACGTGGCTGTATCGTATTGCCGTCAATACTGCGAAAAACTATCTGGTAGCTCAGGGGCGGCGTCCCCCTCCCAGCGACATTGATGCCAATGATGCTGAAAACTATGAAAATGCGGGCGCTTTAAAAGAAATTTCGAACCCTGAGAATTTAATGTTGTCAGAGGAGTTGAGAAGTATCGTTTTTCGTACTATTGAGTCTTTACCGGAAGATTTGCGATTGGCGATTACGCTGCGCGAATTAGATGGATTGAGTTACGAAGAGATAGCCGTGATTATGGATTGTCCCGTCGGCACTGTTCGTTCTCGCATCTTCCGGGCACGGGAAGCAATTGATAATAAAGTACAACCGCTTATTCAGCGCTAGCGACTATTCGCATGATTAATGATGGATTTGACAAGGTAAGGGTATCGGTATGCAGAAAGAGAAGCTTTCCGCTTTAATGGATGGTGAGGCAGTCGATTCTGAACTGCTGAATGTCTTGTCACGTGATGACAAGCTACAGCAAAGTTGGCAAAGTTATCATCTAATCCGCGATACGCTGCGTGGTGATATTGATGAAAAAGTAGTTCATCTGGATATCGCCTCCTGTGTTGCCGCTGCAATTGAAAAAGAACCGGTTCGCCTGTTCCCGCAGGCGCAGCCCGAATCCCAGCCACACCCTGCTTTTTGGCCTCAGATGGCGTTTTGGCACAAAGTTCGTCCCTGGGCGAATCAGTTGACTCAGGTTGGCGTTGCCGCCTGTGTGTCGCTGGCCGTGATTGTCGGCGTTCAAAGTTATAATAGTTCGAGTGTTTCCGAAGGAACAAGCGAGTCTGCCTTGTTCCGCACATTGCCCGCGTTGGGAACCGCCTCTCCGGTCAGCCTGGGCGCTCCGTCAGACAGCGTGTCCGCCCCTAACGGACAGCAAAAGCCCGACGCGCAGCGTAACCGGCTCAATGCTATTTTGCAGGACTATGAATTACAGCGCCGGTTACATGCAGAACAGGTTCAGCAGCATGACGATCAGCAAGCCGCCATTCAGGTCCCTGGAACTCAATCATTAGGAACTCAGCCTCGGTAATGAAGCGTGTCTTGTTTGCCGCCTGTGTGCTGATTGGCAGTTTGTTCTATTCCACCATCGCCCCGGCTCAGACTCAAACTGAGTCCGGGGCGTTGTTGCAACAGATGAACAGCGCCAGTCGCTCATTAAATTACGAACTCTCTTTTATTAACATCACCCAGCAAGGATTCGAGTCGGTCAGATACCGTCACGCCAGACTGAATAATCGTTCTTTGGCGCAGCTTGTTCTGATGGATGGGCCAAGGCGTGAAATCGTACAGCGTGGTAATGAAATCAGCTATTTTGATTCCGGACTTGAGCCCTTCACGCTGGTGGGGGATCACATTGTTGACTCGTTGCCGGCCTTGGTTTATGCAGATTTCAAAAAGCTGGCCATGTTTTACGATTTCGTTCCTGCGGACGGACGGGTACGTATCGCCGATCGTCTGGCTGTGGGTATTCGGATCATCTCCAGGGATGCGACGCGATATAGCTATGCCGTCTGGATTGACGCCCAGTCCAAATTGCCTTTGCGGATTGATCTACAGGATCGAAATGGCGAGCGTCTGGAGCAATTTTTGGCGACTTCGCTGATCATCAACGATGAGATCGTAGAAGCCTTGCGGCCTTTGGATAAGGTTGACTTGCCCCCTTCATTACCCGCTCCAACGCCGGAAAATGACAATTTCGCCTGGAGTGCGGAGTGGCTGCCTGTAGGGATGAAAGAAATTTCGCATAGTCGCAGAATACTGCCGGGGAGCAATCTTCCCATTGAGATGCGTTTATACAGTGACGGTTTGTTCAGTTTTTCGATTAATGTCAGCCCTGTTCCTGAAGTACGCCCCGAACAGGCAATACGTAACGGAAGACGCTCAATATATACGGAAATCCGTAATAATAACGAGATCACGGTGGTCGGAGAGATACCCCCCGACACGGCTAAACGTATTGCAGACAATATTATCCAGAAGGCGCAGTAATGATTAAAGAGTGGGCGACGGTTGTATCATGGCAGGATGGCATGGCTGTCCTGCGTTGTGACCAGAGTTCAGGATGTGGAAGCTGTAAATCCCGGTCTACCTGTGGCACGGGGTTGCTGAATCAGCTTGGTGCGTCTGCCGAACATCTCCTGACGGTGCCTTGCGCGCAACCGCTTGAGTCAGGGCAGCGAATTGAATTGGGCATTGCCGAAGCCAGTTTGTTGCGTTCCGCAGTGATGGTTTATTTTTTGCCTTTGCTGGGGCTGCTTATCGGTTCGGCGTTGTTTCAGATGTTTTTGGGCAGTGAGTTGTCTGCTATTATCGGGGCATTTATCGGCGGAGCGCTGGTTTTTGTATTGGTAAAACATTGGGCTAAGCGGGCAGGCAAAAATAATTATTATGAACCTGTTATCCTGCAAATTGCGTTACCCGGCGAGTTCCTGCAAATCAAATCGCTTCCCCAATCGTAGCGCCTTATTTATGACTTATGACTTTGTTGACTCGTCTTGATTATCTCTAAGGTTCTCACCAATTATCATCCGTTTATTTTCTTCTTTTGCCTTGCTCCTCCGCCATAGTGAATAAAACCGCCATAATCAATGGCAATGCACTGGACATGACTAGGTTTTCGCTCTTCTGACATGTAGAATGCTGCGATTCGGGTGGAGTAACATCGCGGAAGTTTTCACCCAGTGCGCATGCCCACCGGCAAGAATTTCAGAAATATCAAGGTAGAAAAATTTTTATAATGAAGCACATACGAAATTTCTCCATTATTGCCCATATCGACCACGGTAAGTCGACATTATCCGACCGTATTATCCAGATTTGCGGCGGTTTAAGCGAACGCGAAATGGCTGCGCAGGTTCTGGACTCCATGGAGTTGGAACGCGAACGCGGTATTACGATCAAAGCACAAAGCGTGACATTGGATTATAAAGCGCAAGATGGTCAAACCTATCAGTTAAATTTCATTGATACTCCCGGACACGTTGACTTCTCCTATGAAGTTTCTCGCTCACTGGCGGCCTGCGAGGGGGCGTTGCTGGTGGTTGATGCCGGTCAGGGGGTTGAAGCGCAGACGCTGGCGAACTGCTATACCGCGCTGGATATGGATCTGGAAGTGGTGCCGGTTCTGAACAAAATCGACCTGCCTGCCGCCGATCCGGATCGGGTTGCTCAGGAAATTGAAGACATTGTGGGTATTGATGCGACGGATGCGGTTCGCTGCTCAGCGAAAACGGGCGTCGGTGTGCCGGAAGTATTGGAACGTTTGGTACGTGATGTTCCGCCGCCTGAAGGCAGCGCAGAGGCGCCGCTACAGGCGCTGATTATTGACTCCTGGTTTGATAACTACCTGGGTGTTGTCTCGTTGGTCCGTATTAAAAATGGCACCATGCGTAAAGGAGACAAGATTAAGGTGATGAGCACAGGTCAAGTCTATAACGCCGATCGTTTAGGGATTTTTACGCCTAAGCGCGTTGATCGCGATGTGCTGAACTGCGGTGAAGTGGGCTGGTTAGTCTGCGCCATCAAAGATATTCTCGGCGCGCCGGTTGGCGATACCCTGACGCTGGCTCGTCAGTCTGCGGAGAAAGCGCTGCCGGGCTTTAAGAAAGTGAAACCCCAGGTTTATGCGGGCCTCTTCCCAATCAGCTCCGATGATTATGAAGCCTTCCGTGACGCGTTGGGTAAACTGAGTCTGAACGATGCTTCCCTGTTTTATGAACCGGAAAGCTCTACAGCACTGGGTTTTGGTTTCCGTTGTGGCTTCCTCGGTCTGTTGCACATGGAGATCATTCAGGAGCGTCTGGAGCGCGAATATGATCTCGATCTGATCACCACGGCACCGACGGTTGTCTATGAAGTAGAAACAACCGCCGGTGAAACGGTTCATGTGGATAGTCCTTCCAAACTGCCGCCGCTGAATAATATTCAGGAACTGCGCGAACCTATTGCTGAGTGTCATATGTTGATGCCGCAGGAATTTCTGGGCAACGTCATTACACTGTGCATCGAAAAACGTGGTGTACAGACAAACATGGTTTATCACGGCAATCAGGTGGCGCTGACGTATGAAATTCCGATGGCGGAAGTGGTTCTCGACTTCTTTGACCGCTTGAAATCAACATCCCGCGGCTATGCCTCGCTGGATTACAGCTTCAAGCGTTTCCAGGCTTCTGACATGGTACGCGTAGACGTGTTGATTAACGGCGAACGCGTTGATGCGCTGGCGCTGATTACGCACCGGGACAATTCTCAGTACCGTGGCCGTGATCTGGTGGAAAAAATGAAAGATCTCATTCCGCGTCAACAGTTTGATATTGCGATCCAGGCGGCCATCGGCAATCACATTATTGCTCGCTCTACGGTTAAGCAACTGCGTAAGAACGTATTGGCGAAATGCTATGGCGGTGATGTCAGCCGTAAGAAGAAACTGTTACAGAAACAGAAAGAAGGTAAGAAGCGTATGAAACAGGTGGGTAATGTTGAGTTACCGCAGGAAGCATTCCTGGCCATTTTGCACGTCGGTAAAGACAACAAATAAATCCTGAGGAGTTGGAATGGCCAATATGTTTGCCGTGATTTTGGCATTGGTGACGCTTGTTACGGGTATCGTCTGGTGTTTGGAACGCTTTATGTGGGCGCCTGCACGTCGGAAAAAATTAGTGGTATCGGATGAGCAGGCTGCGCTGTCAAAATCAGCAGCACAACCTGGATGGATTGAAACGGTCGCATCGATATTTCCGGTCGTTGCGTTGGTGTTAGTGGTGCGTTCATTCATTTATGAACCCTTTCAAATACCGTCTGGCTCAATGATGCCAACGTTGCTGATTGGTGATTTTATACTGGTAGAGAAATTTGCATACGGTATTAAAGAGCCTTTTACTCAGCAAACATTAGTTGAAACCGGCCATCCGAAACGTGGTGATGTGGTGGTATTTAAATACCCGTCCGATCCAAAGGTTGATTTTATCAAGCGTGTGGTTGGCCTACCGGGCGACCGCGTCAGTTATAACCCGATGAGCAAGCAGGTGACCATTTACCCTGCCTGCGATGGTTCGCAACGTTGCGATAAAGCGCTGACCGTGACCTACGACAATGTGCGGCCCAGTGACTTTGTTCAGACGTTTGATCAGCCTAACCTGGAATCGCGAAGCGGTTTTTATCAGATTCCGCAGAGTGAAAATAATGCCGACGGTGTCCGTATGGGCGTTCGTAAGGAATCTCTGGGCAACCTGACGCATAACATTCTGGTCGTTCCGGGCGTGCAGGACCAATTGGGCGGGTATTATCAGCAACTCCGGCAGCCGCTTGCGACCTGGGTTGTGCCAGCAGGCCATTATTTTATGATGGGAGATAACCGCGATAATAGTCTTGATAGCCGTTATTGGGGGTTTGTTCCAGAAAGAAATCTTGTCGGTAAAGCAACGGCGATCTGGATGAGCTTTGAAAAACAGGAAGGTGAATGGCCTACCGGCGTTCGATTGAGCCGTATTGGTGGTATTCATTAATCAAAGCGATAAACACGCAGCATTATTATGTTGTCCGTTGTAGAATATTTACCGAAACACTATTTTTGAAACATTAACGCAGGCTCCCGGCCGGGGGCCAATGCAAACGAAACAGTTTTGACTGAAAACTAGCAATACAGTGCTGTTCCGTATGCTGCTGTTTTTGACGCTCGTTGATCTATTGGTAACACATGAACCCCATCTTGATAAATCGTCTACAAAGAAAGCTCGGCTATACTTTCCAGCAGCATGAGCTTTTGTTACAAGCTCTGACACATCGCAGTGCCAGCAGCAAGCACAACGAAAGACTCGAGTTCCTGGGTGATTCCATTCTCAGCTTCGTTATCGCAAATGCGTTGTATCATCGTTTCCCCAAAGTTGACGAGGGAGACATGAGCCGGATGCGTGCGACGCTGGTGCGCGGCAATACGTTGGCGGAAATTGCGCGTGAATTTGAATTAGGCGAGTGTTTGCGCCTTGGCCCAGGTGAATTAAAGAGCGGGGGTTTCCGCCGGGAATCCATTCTCGCCGATACGGTAGAAGCGTTGATTGGCGGTATTTTTCTCGACAGCGACATCCAGACTATCGAGCGTTTGATCCTTAATTGGTATCAAAGCCGACTTGATGAGATTAGTCCTGGTGACAAGCAAAAAGATCCCAAAACGCGGTTGCAGGAGTTTTTGCAAGGGCGTCACTTACCGCTGCCAACCTATCTGGTGGTCCAGGTTCGTGGTGAAGCGCACGATCAGGAATTTACTATCCACTGTCAGGTCAGTGGTTTTAGTGAATCGGTAGTCGGTACGGGGTCGAGCCGCCGGAAGGCTGAGCAGGCTGCGGCAGAACAAGCGTTAAAAAAACTGGAGCTTGAATGAGCGAAGAACAGACATACTGCGGTTTTATCGCGATTGTTGGTCGGCCCAACGTTGGTAAATCAACCTTATTGAATCAACTGCTGGGTCAGAAGATTTCGATTACGTCGCGTAAACCCCAAACAACACGTCATCGTATAATGGGCATTCATACCGAAGGCCCCTATCAGGCTATCTATGTGGATACCCCGGGTTTGCACATTGAAGAGAAACGAGCGATTAACCGTCTGATGAACCGGGCGGCCAGCAGTTCGATTGGCGATGTTGAGCTGATCATTTTCGTGGTGGAAGGTACGCACTGGAATGCCGATGACGAGATGGTATTGAACAAGCTCAGAGATCAGAAGCATCCTGTTTTGCTGGCAATTAACAAAGTGGATAACGTTACGGATAAAACCAAGCTGTTACCGCATATTCAGTTTATCAGCCAGCAAATGAGTTTTCTGGATGTGGTGCCGATTTCCGCGGAAAAAGGAACGAATGTCGATACGATTGCCAGCATTGTGCGTAAGCACCTGCGGCAGGCCGATCACCATTTCCCGGAAGACTATATCACCGATCGTTCACAGCGTTTCATGGCGTCAGAGATCATTCGTGAAAAACTGATGCGTTTTCTCGGCGAAGAACTGCCTTATTCCGTAACGGTTGAGATTGAGCGTTTTGCGACCAATGAACGCGGTGGCTATGACATCAATGGCCTGATCCTGGTTGAGCGGGAAGGCCAAAAGAAAATGGTCATCGGAAACAAAGGCGCCAAGATTAAAACGATCGGCATTGAAGCTCGCCATGATATGGAGCAAATGTTTGAGACTAAAGTTCATCTCGAACTTTGGGTAAAAGTAAAATCAGGTTGGGCGGATGACGAACGCGCCCTGAGAAGCCTGGGTTACAGCGAAGATTTGTAAGGCCCTTGCCGATGGAAGGCTGGCAACGC
Source organism: Brenneria rubrifaciens (assembly GCF_005484945.1). NCBI lineage: Bacteria > Pseudomonadati > Pseudomonadota > Gammaproteobacteria > Enterobacterales > Pectobacteriaceae > Brenneria > Brenneria rubrifaciens. The sequence continues at coordinate 2,874,958 of NZ_CP034035.1, read as the reverse complement.
GCATTTGTCTTGCATGGGCGACCTTATAGCGAAACCAGTTTATTGCTGGATTTGTTTAGTGAAAGCGATGGCCGGGTCCGGGTACTGGCAAAAGGCGCTCGTGCGCGACGCTCCAGTTTGAAAGGGTGTTTGCAGCCTTTTACGCCTTTACTGGTGCGCTGGAGCGGCAGGGGAGAAGTGAAAACCCTGCGTAATGCAGAACCGGTGTCGTTGGCGCTTCCTATTTCCGGCGTCATGCTTTATAGCGGTTTATATGTGAATGAACTGCTGGCGCGTGTGTTGGAACACGAAACCAATTATTCCGCCCTCTTTTTTGATTATCTTCAATGTTTGCAACAGCTTGCTGTTCAGAATGCGTCACCTGAGCCTGCGTTGCGCCGTTTTGAACTGGCGCTGTTGGAGTATCTTGGCTACGGCGTAGACTTCCTGCACTGCGCGGGAAGTGGAGAACCGGTATCCGACACCATGACGTACCGGTATCGTGAGGAGAAAGGATTCATCGCCAGCCTAATTATTGATAACAATAGTTTTACCGGTTATGAACTGCGTGCGCTGGCATCACGTGAATTTCCTGATACGGTGTCGTTGCGGGCGGCAAAACGTTTTACCCGCATTGCATTAAAGCCCTATCTTGGCGGTAAGCCGCTGAAAAGCCGCGAGCTTTTCCGTCAGTTCGTCCCTGCATCAAGGGGAGCCAAACCGTCTTCTTCCGAGAAATAATACCGCTCCCCATGTACCCAGAAACCTGCACATCGGTGTAAACTGCGGGGCATTACGCGTTTGTTCTTTTGAGGATTTATCATGGCTGAATTATTGCTAGGCGTTAACATCGATCATATCGCCACCCTGCGTAATGCCCGTGGAACGGCCTATCCTGATCCGGTTCAGGCCGCGTTTATGTCTGAACAGGCGGGGGCGGATGGCATTACCGTACACTTGCGTGAAGATCGACGTCATATTACCGATCGTGATGTACGTATTTTGCGGGAAACGATCCAAACCCGCATGAATCTGGAAATGGCCGTGACGGAAGAAATGCTGAGGATTGCCTGTGAACTGCACCCCCAGTTTTGCTGCCTAGTGCCGGAAAAGCGTCAGGAGGTCACCACTGAGGGGGGGCTGGATGTTGCCGGGCAGCAGGGGAAAATCAATGACGCTGTCGCCAGATTGACTCAGGCGGGTATTTTAGTTTCCCTGTTTATCGATGCTGATGAACGTCAGATCGATGCTGCTGTCACCAGTGGTGCGCCTTATATCGAAATACACACTGGTGCGTACGCGGAGGCATTCAGCGACAGTGAACGTCGGTATGAATTTGAGCGTATTCGTCATGCGGCAACCTATGCTGCGGGAAGAGGGCTGAAAGTGAATGCCGGTCACGGGTTAACATATCACAATGTCCAGCCGATCGCGGCTTTACCGGAAATGCATGAATTGAATATTGGCCACGCCATTATTGGCCGTGCGGTGATGAGTGGACTCAGTGAAGCCGTTGCAGAGATGAAACGACTGATGAAGGAAGCCCGTCGTTAATGCCGATTCTTGGATTGGGCACCGATATTGTCGAAGTCGTTCGTATTCAAGCTGTGATTGAACGCAGCGGTGAGCGTCTGGCACGCCGTATCCTGACGGATGCGGAGTGGTTGCAATATCAGCAACATCAGCAACCGGCGCGTTTTCTCGCTAAACGTTTTGCAGCTAAAGAAGCGGCGGCGAAAGCGCTTGGTACGGGAATCCGCAATGGTTTGGCGTTTTCTCAGTTTGAAGTATTCAATGACGAACTGGGCAAACCCTGTCTGCGTTTTCTCGCCAACGCAGCGAAGCTTGCGGATCGCCTGGGGGTGATATATGTGCACCTAACCCTGGCGGATGAGCGTCGCTACGCTTGTGCCACGGTTATTATTGAAAGCTAGCGTTTACAGTCTGTCTGCATGGTGCATTATGACGAATTTTTCCCATAGTTGCTCATTACCTTCCAGATGTGCAGGATCTTTGATGATGGTGTTATCAATTGGACAGACTTTCTGACAGGTCGGTGTGTCATAATGCCCAACGCACTCGGTGCATCGGTCTGCATTAATTTCATAGATATCCATACCCATCGAGATGGCCTGATTGGGACATTCCGGTTCACACATGTCGCAGTTGATACATTTATGGGTGATGAGTAGTGCCATGATAGTCTTCTGTCTTCAAACGGGGCGCAGATTATACCTTTTGGAAACCGTTTAAACACGCGTAACCGTTACTCATGGATAAATAGATGGTTAAGTTACAGGGTAAAATAACCATCTGTTCGTTACATTGGTTTTCTTTTTCTTCATTAGACTGTTTAGATCAGCTAGGGAAACGGTGATTCTCAAGTTGTAATCTGCTGATTTATAAATTGATTAGTTTTGATTGTAATATCAATATTCTTATTTCATGAGGTTGTCCGTATTGATTTGATTGGTATCACCGATAAAGTTTGTGTCGGGAAAGCCGATAACGGTATATATCCGTATGATGTGTTTTTTATAACTTACAGTGTCATTCTAATGGCGGAACGCATAGTGCAGCAGGACGGTAACCTCAATTATTTTGAGCCATTGTTTTCCCATCAAGTAAATGTCGAATCATTAAGCGTTGATTATTGGCATCAATGCCAACGGCGGTATACTTTTCAGCCAATTTACCGAACATCAGGTAAATTGATGGCTATTGAGTTGCTAACCTCCGTCTCCTCTCTTACCTCACCTCAGAAGTTTATTTCGCCGGAAAAATACTTTGCTAATATTAACGTCGATGCACGTTTGCAGATTATTGTAGAACAACTACAGTTATTGTCACATTGGCATTTACGTTTTATCCGCGAAGGTCTGCTTGCGTCTGTGAATATTGATGGTATGACGCTGTTGGCGTTACAGAAAAGCCATGAGGCAAAGCAGCTGATCTCTTCCATGCCCTGGATTCGTTTTGAAATGGTGGAAAATCAGGGGGGATTACCAAAAGAAACCCTGACCATCCTTCCAGAGACTCAAATGCTCTGGCTGGATGATTTTGGTTGTGGCATGGCGAATTTTTCATCATTGATGCTGGCGCAATATGACTGTATTAAAGTGGCGCGAGAGCTGTTTATTTTACTACAACAAAGTGAGGAAGGGCGTTCTGTTTTCCCAACGTTAATCTCGCTGCTTACTCGTTTTTGTAACCATGTCGTGATCGAAGGAATCGAGACTAAAGAAGAATGGGCGATTGTCAAAGCTTCCCATGCGGATGCGGCACAGGGTTACTATCTTTCCCGTCCTCAACCATTTGATAACTTTGAGGCGCTAAAATTGGAACTTTGAGGTTCAATCGATCATGCTGCGCGATTGACATACCGTTTTAATGTAACCAATTTCTCCCTTGAATTTCGCCTTGTTTTTTATCAGATACAATTTTCTTTCATAATGTTTTCTCGTCATAAAAAGCATATTCTGCGAAATACGTGAGGTTTGCGGAGAAAAGCTAATGAATTTATCTATTAACATAGTATTTTATTCTTATGAGTTTATTAATTATAGTTCTTTATGTTTATACATAGAAGAATGATAATTTTTACGACTTTTTTAATGATGCTTTGCCATTCTCGTGGCATAGACGGTTGAATGATATTGATGTTTATTTTAAATTTATGATTTTTAATGATAAAAAATAACAGCCTTCGCTGATAACGATCGAAAACCATTTTGTGATAGATTTTGTTGATTAAAAGAATGATACTTATTGGTATAATTGATTTGCTTACAAAAAATTGATGTTCAAAATATATCACCATGAATCCGGTGAAATATTTTCCTATTCCATTAACAAAACTTATAACACGAACAATTATTAATACTAAATCAATACATTTTTAAGCTTATTATTCTTATTTGCGCACAGTCACATGCGGGGGCATTATGCTGACGTTCTTATGTATCTGAATACTCCAGCAATATGGAGCATTTTTCTTTCATCCTTCCCGCTCTCCGGAAATGTACCAATCCTGAAAATCAATGGGATAGGGGATTGTTACCGGGATTTTTCGTCATCAATACTGTGATTTGTACGATCAGGACCGCTTGGGCCTGAGGAGAGTGTTATTGTGTATGAAATGATAATAACCACATTATTATTGCTGCTGTTCTTTTCTTCTGTAAGGAATAGAAAAATCAAACAAAAATTTGATATTGAGCGAAAAAGGCAAGATTTTATAAACATGATTTTCTTTGCGACGGAATATAGCCCTGCATCGATTATAATTGCGGATGAGAATTGTGAAATCATTTACGTAAATCGTCAATTTATTGCCTTGTCTGGTTATATGCCGGATGAAGTGATTGGCAAAAAGACGAATATGTTTAAGTCAGGGATGACCAACGCAAACGTCTATGAAGATATGTGGGCTACCATAAATAAAGGTGATATTTGGAGCGGTGAGTTTATTAACCGTCGTAAAGATGGGCAACTCTATTGGGAAAAAGCCAATATCGTCAAAATATATAACAAAGCGACTCACTCAACCCAATATGTTGGCGTAAAGCTGGATATCACAGAAAGAAAGTCACAAGAACATCATGACAACTCCTATAATCGCGCTCTAGAGCTTTTGTCGAGTGGCGCACCACTCAAAGATATTCTTGATGCGATAATATTCAGTGTTGAAGAGAAAAACCCCGGTCGTATCGTCTGTTCGGTGTTGCTGGTTGATAAAGATAAAAAATGCCTGACTTTGGGGTCGGCGCCGAGTTTGCCGGGATTCTATAAAAATGCCATCCACAACGTTAATATTGCTGACGGCGTCGCATCGTTTGGGACGGCTGCATCCACGGGAAAGCGAGTCATCGCGGGCGATATTTCTATCCATCCTGATTGGTCTCAACATAAGGGATTGGCATTATATGCCGGGTTGCGGTCATGCTGGTCTGAGCCTATTTATGGACAAAATCAAGAAATACTCGGGGTGTTAAATGTTTATCATCGTAAAGTGTACGTTCCCACAGAAGAAGAAATTCTTTCTGTAGAAAAATCAGCTCAACTTATTTCTATCGCCATCGAGCGTTATCGGGCGATAGACATGTTGCGCCGGAGCGAGGAACATTACCGCCAACTGGCCCACTATGATTCGCTGACTTCACTGGCGAACAGTTTAACGTTTGCCGAGCAAATGGAACAGGCTATATTGCTGTCCAAGCAAACGGGCAGAAAAATTGCGCTGATGTTTCTCGATTTGGATAAGTTTAAGCAGATCAATGATTCTTTCGGCCATGCCGTGGGCGATTTACTATTAAGAGAAGCCGCAGCGCGTATGCGTGGCGCGGTAAGGGATTCCGATACAGTGTATCGACGCAGCGGTGACGAATTTATTATTCTGCTGCAAGGCATTAAAGAAGTTGATAATACGTTGTATGTTGCAGATAAAATCCATAATGCTCTAAATAAGACCTTCGAGATTGAAGGCAAAAAGCTGGATATATCGTGCAGTATCGGTATTGCACTCTATCCTGAGCATGGAACTGACTCTTTGACATTGGCAATCAACGCGGATTCAGCAATGTATCAGGCAAAATCAATGGGACGTAGTCAGACTCAAATTTATCAAGACGTCAATACACATTAATAATTGATAAGACTGTGATGATTATTTTTTAATAGAGCACCTTAGCGTGCTCTTTCTTTTATTTTCTCTTGCCATTCTCTTTCTTGTTCTATTACCTTTCTCGCAATGATTCTGCTCTTGCCCTGATGATGGGTTTTAAAAGGTAGCTGAGAATTGTTTTCTTCCCAGTGATGATATCTACCGATGCCACCATGCCAGGAATAATAAGCAGAGGTTTATCCGCGCTGCCCAAATAGTTTTTATCGGTGCGTAAACGGATAATATAAAAACTGTTCCCTTCTTTGTCGGTAACGGTATCTGGACTAATCTGCTCAAGTTGACCTTTTAGCCCACCGTAGATGGTGTAATCATAAGCCGTTAGTTTAATAATCGCTTCCTGGCCGGGGTGCAAAAACGCGATATCTTGCGGACGAATTCTGGCTTCAACCAGTAATTTGTCATCCAGTGGCACAATTTCCACCAAATCACTCCCCGGCTGAATAACGCCCCCAATGGTGTTGACCAGAATTTGCTGAACAATACCACGCACCGGCGAAACCACCAGCGTCCGGTTTACGCGATCTTCCAGCGCTCTGCCGGTTGCGGTAATTTTGTTCAGATTGGTTTGCGCTTCATTCAATTGTGATAACGCATCACTTTTATAGCGCCCGCGCGCTTCCTCAATTTTATTTTCAATTTCTTTTATCGCCGACTCTGCCCTGGGTATCGACAGCCTGACCGAATCAAGTTGGCCTTTGGTTTCGACCTCCGCCCGTCTTAAACGTAGTACCTCTACTTTTGAGATGGCGCCTTCGGCGATAAGAGGCTCCGACATCCTGATTTCCTGTTGTAGTAAATTCAGGCTATTACGAAACTGAATCTGTTTTGCGGAAAAGTCCCGTAATTCCTGATGGCGTTGCACCAATTGCTCTTTGAGGCCGGCTATCTCGTTATGAAATTGTTGGCGCCGGCTGTTGTAAAGCTCCCGTTCACCATTGGCGACTTCCGGTGTCAGTTGGGTGACTTCCTCTGATAAAATAAATTCACGATCGTTGATTTCAGCGTTAAGACGTTCGATTCTTGAAATCAGCGCCAGTCTATCGGCTTCGGTTTCACCGACGTTTGAGGCAAACCGGGTATCGTCCAGGCGTAGTAGCGGATCGCCAGCGTTGACGACCTGACCTTCATGAACAAGTACTTCCGTGACGATGCCGCCTTCCAGGTTCTGGATCTTTTGCAGTCTTGATGATGGGATGGCTTTTCCATCTCCCCGGGTTACTTCATCAATGTCAGCAAACGCCGCCCAAAGGATGAAAAACAGGAAAAAAGCACCAATAACCCAAAGTGTGATGCGGGCAATTCTGGGGGAATCTTCGATCAACGCACGGCTGACTTCCGGCATCGTCTGAAGGTTCTCATGGTTATCATCACCTGTGAAGTAGCGTTTGATACGTCTAAGATATTTAGCGAGACGCATTGATTTGTCCCTTCTTCAAGGCGTCCATCACGATGGCCTTCGGGCCGTCGGCAATAATGCGGCCTTTATCAACAATAACCAGGCGATCTACCAGCGCCAACATAGAGACCCTGTGTGTCACCAGCAATAGCGTTTTATTGACGAGCACTGGCGCCAGAACCTGTTTCAACCGGTCTTCACTGGTATTGTCCATTGAACTGGTGGGTTCATCAAAAACCAAAATAGGGGGATCGAGTAACAGTGCTCTGGCTAATGCTACTGCCTGACGCTGACCGCCGGAAAGTTGCTGACCGCGTTCGCCAACCTGAAGGTTATAGCCATCCGGATGCAGGCGGGCGAATTCATTTACGCCGGCGATTTCCGCAGCCAACAGCATCGCTTCATCTTCGACATAGCGCGCGCCGCTGATCAGATTGTCACGCAGCGTGCCGCTGAACAGTTGAATATCCTGTGGGACATAGCCGATATTGTGCCTGAGGTCGCTGACGTCGAGCTGGCGTGCATCGACGCCATCAATCAGCAAGTTACCCGTTGAGGGCTGGTAAAGATTGACGATCAGTTTTTGCAGCGAACTTTTACCGGAACCGCTTCGTCCGATAATGCCCACTTTCTCACCGGGGGCGATGCTCAGGTTGATGCCTTGCAAGGAGCTGTTTTTCTGTTCCGGGTAGTTAAACGTGACATCGCGAAACTCAATGCTGCCGCGAATGCTTTCACGCTTGAGCGGATGTTCGTTGTCGCTTCGCTCTTGCGGCAGTTGCATCATTTGTTCAGTGGTATCCATCGTCAGGGAAGCCTGCTGGTAACGGGTTACTAATCCTGACAGTTGGCCCAGCGGCATTAGCGCTCTGCCGTTCAGCATGTAGCAGGCAATCAATCCGCCCATACTGAGGTTGCCGTTAATCAGCATGTAAACGCCAGCCACAATCATGGCGACACCGGCAAACTGCTGAAACCCAAGCGTCAGGTTAACCGCTAATGAGGATAGCGTTTTTGCCCGTAATTCGAGCTTGCTGAGACTGCCGATAGTCTGTTCCCACTGGTACTGCCGTTCACTTTCCGCATTATTGACTTTTATCGCGTCCAGGCCACCGAGTGTTTCAATCAACGTTGCCTGCCGTTCACTGGCAAGATGCATGGTTTTTTCAATGGTGGATGAGAGCGGTTTTTGCAGTGCCCAACTGGTGAGCAGAGCAAGAGGGTAAGTGAGAATCGAAACCCAGACCAGCGGACCGCCGATGAATCCGATTACTAGCAATAGCAGTAAGGTAAAAGGGAAATCAATCAGGGTGGTCAACGTCAATGAAGAAAGGAAATCTCTGAGCGACTGAAATTCATGAATATTCTGTGCAAAACTGCCTACCCGGGCGGGTCTGGCTTTCATCGACATGCCGGTGATTCGTTCAAACAGCGTGGCGGAAATGATCAGATCGGTTTTTTTCCCCGCCATATCCAGGCAGATCCCACGCAGGGTTTTTAGCACTAAATCAAAGAAAAAAGCGCCAGTAATACCGATAGCCAGCACCCATAGGGTCGCCGTTGCCTGATTGGGAACCACCCGGTCATAAACATTCATGACAAATAGCGGTGTTGCCAGTGCGATGATATTGATAAGCAGGCTGGCGAGCACGGCATCCAGATACAAAAAACGCGAGAGTTTAAGCGTATCTTTGAACCAGGATTTTGTCTGTTTGATTAAAGAGTGATGTTGAATATCAAACTGATGGCGAGGTTGGGCGAACATCACCAACCCGAGGTAATTCTGCTGTAATGAGTCGTGATCGACCGCAATTTCTCCCCCCTCTGTCTCACTGGGCATGATGCGGGCGCTGCCGTCGGCATTCCAGCCCAGCAGAATAGCGGCTCTTTCTTCACGCAATAGCAGCATGGCCGGTAGGGACATGGCTGGAATTTTGTTCAGCGCTCGCTTGAGCACCCGGCCTTGTAAACCGGCGCGGGCCGCTGCACGGGGAAGCAGTTGGATGGTCAGACGCTGATTGGCAAGAGGAAGGCCGGCTGTCAATGTGCTTCGACTGGCGGATTTTCCCTGTAAAGCACAAAGTATCAACAGACCATCCAATAAGGGATCATCATGGCGATTGCGAGGATCGCTGTGTTTATGGACAACCGTTTCGTCAGGGTTGTTACTTTCATCTTGTTTGGAATGCAACTTCATTTAACAGAACTTTCCTTACGCCAGGCAATCTCTGCAATGACAATATGCAGACAGATGCTTTCCAGCAAGATCAAATATATTTATTCGCAGCACCAATAATGCTTACGGAGCAACGATCTTCATTAGTGCGTGAATATATTAATTCAGGTTTGGCAACCCTGCGCGAGTGGTCACGTTCGTAAGACTTTTACCCGCCGCAGGCTCAGGAATCGATAAACTCTTCAACAGATCTCCCATGCGCGATTTTATCCGATACTCGGTAAATCGCCCGATAAAACGTACTTCAACCAGACGGCGTTGTGCGGTGAACAATTCATTTTCACTGTCCAGCAAATCCAAAAGCGTCCTTTCGCCTAAACTGAATTGTTTCTGATAAGCCGAACGCACTTTCATACTGCGTTCGGCATATTCTGCCGCAATAGGAAGCTGCTGGCGTGCATTATTTAACGCAGACCAGGAAAGACGCAGTTCTTCATCAAGTAAACGCAGAGCATTATTTCTGACATCTTGTGCTTCTTTGATCTGGTAGGCTTTTGATTCCATGTTGGCTTTGCCGGAGCCGCCTTGATACAGATTGTATTGCATTCTCAGCATGGCCTGCCATTCGTTATTGTGACCACGCGAACCGTCGATGTTATTGTCCATGCTGCGCGCCAGTTCAACATTGACTCGTGGATAAAATGTCGACTTGGATGCTTCGTATTGCTTTTCCGTTGCTTCAACATCAGATTCCGCGGATTTCAATGCCGGGCTGTTAGCCAGCATGATACGCCGCGCTTCTGCCAGCGATGCGGGTACGGAAAGCATGGCGCTATCTGGAAGAATTAGATTGTCAGGTTCTTTGCCGACCACGCTCAGATAATTGGTTATCGCGTCGTCCAGATTGGTTTTTTCTGTCAAAACGTTATTCCGTGCCTGGGCGAGACGTGCTTCCGCCTGTTCCATATCAGCCAGACGGCCCACGCCTTGCTCGCTGCGTAGCCTGATCTGATCGTAGATGCGTTCATGGCTGGCGAGGTTGGCTTCGGCAAGCCGTACAAATTCCTGACGCTGCAAGACAGAAAGATAGACCTCAACCGCATTTAATGCGGTAGTTTCACTGGTATTAAGCACGTTGTATGCGCGAGAGTTCACGGTAGCTCGCTGCCGGGCAACTTCACTGGATGTCGCAAACCCATCAAATACCATCTGGCTCAGATTGATGCTGGATTCACTTCGTGTCAGTTCAACACCATGATTGCCGCTGAACCTCGTTGAGCTACTGTCTGTCTCCTCGCGCCCCACGCCCGCATTTAATGTTACGGAAGGAAGGTAGGCTCCTTTGGCGGCGCTCAGATCATGTTCGGCTGAAAAGCGGCTGTTTATGGATGCACTGACCTCAGGGTGGGTATTAAGCGAGTGCTTTATCGCTTCCTGAATAGTATCGGCATAGGCTGTATTGGCAAAAGCGACAATTAGCGTCATTAAAGCAACATTATATTTACGTATCATTAGCTGTTTTCCTTCACAAAGGCTAATTTGTGATTATTCCTATTAATTAACAGGGTAAATATATTAATTTGTAATTAATTTAATAAAAAAAATCCCAGTAAAATCAATGTGTTTATTTATAATTAAATGCATCCCGATAGATAGGGAAATATTATTTACACTTAGTGAGTAAACTTCTGGAAAGAATAATCTGAATTTTTTATTATATCAGCCACTGAGTCAAGCGATTGACGCATACGAAAGTCAAATTATAGCGGTATCCCAACCATTTGCTCAGGATGACACTCAGCAATTCACTTCATCTGGATGATGCCGGAAGATAATTATTAAAATGTCCCTGCACCATAAATATTAATAGATATCAAGGAGAAGCTATTATGAATAGCGTAATCGGTATCATCAAATTTGTGATCGGTCAGGTCTTCGTTGTCGCTTTAGATGGAAGTCAGCGGTTATTGACCGCAGGTGATCGCATCTATAGTGGTGAAGAAATTGTTACCGGCGACAATGGTGCAGTTTCCATAACCTTGCCAGATGGACGTACTCTGGATTTAGGTCGTGATAGCCGTTGGAGTGGTGGTATTGATGCCACATCGCAGAAAACGGAAGAGGCTGTAGAGGATGTTGCTGCTTTGCAGGCAGCCATTGCGCAAGGGGCAGATCCAACACAGGCGCTTGAGGCTACCGCGGCAGGTAATGATGACACTGGCGAGGCGGGTGACGGTGGCGGAGGCCACACTGCCGTGGTGCTCGATCTTACTGCTAAAACTATCGATGTATCAACTAGTTATGATTCTTCAGTCTTGGAGGTTAGCGCTGCCACGACACTAAGAGAGAGTGACAGCGCCCTAACTACACTGGCCCCAGCGAGCAGTTATGCCGAAGATAGCACACCTGCTGCGTTGACTGTCGCAATCAATGATGGCGGTACAGTCGTCTTTACATTCACAAAATCACCTGTCGGTTTTGATTTCAGTGACATCACCGTTGAAAACGGCACATTATCGAATTTGGTTCAGGATCCTAACGATACCACTCAGTGGACAGCGGTATTGATACCTTTCTCTAATTTTGAAGGAGAGGTTCGGGTTAGCGTACCGGATGGCAGCTATACCGATGAAACCGGGCTCTCTGGTACTGGCGGAAGCGATACAATCGTTGTTGATACGCTGCCGCCGGCGGCTTCAATTGGCATTAATGCTCTTACGGGTGACGATATCGTCAACGCCGAGGAAGCGGGTCAGATGCTTTCGGTATCCGGTCAGGTGGGTAACGATGTGCAGACCGGTGATACGGTCACCGTGACCGTGGGATCGAATAACTATCTGACGGCCGTGAATGCGGACGGTAAAACCTGGAGCGTCAGTGTCCCCGGCAGCGTGCTGGCGGCCCATACTGAAGTCAACGCCAGCGTCACCACTCGGGATGCGGCGGGGAACAAAGCGACAGCCGATACGATCCGCGCTTATGCCGTAGATACTACTGCGCCTAGAGCATCGATCAGCATCAATACGCTTGCGGGGGATGATATTGTCAATGCCGATGAAACGAGTCAGACGATCGCGGTGACCGGTCAGGCGGGCAATGACGTTAAAGCGGGCGATACGGTGACCGTGACCGTCGGCGCCGAGTCTTATCAGACCACGGTGGATGCGGACGGCCGGAGCTGGAGCGTCAGTGTCCCCGGCAGCGTGCTGGCGGCCTATACCGAGGTGAGCGCCAGCGTGATCACCGTTGACGCGGCAGGCAATCAGACCACGGCGGATACTACTCGCGGTTATAGCGTAGATACCACCGCGCCCGAAGCGACCATCACCATTGATACCCTTGCCGGTGACGATATCGTCAACGCCGTTGAAGCCGATCAGACGATTGTGGTCACCGGTCAGGTGGGTAACGAGGTGCAGGCCGGTGATGCGGTGACCGTGACTGTCGGCGCTGAGATCTACCAGACCATTGTGAATGCCGATGGTCAGCGCTGGAGCGTGAATGTGCCGGGCAGTGTACTGGCGGCCCATACCGAGGTGAGCGCCACGGTCACCACCGTTGATGCGGCAGGCAATCAGACCACGGCGGATACTACACGGGGTTATAGCGTAGATACGGCCGCACCCGACGCCGTTATTACTATTGATACGCTTGCCGGTGACGATATCGTCAATGCCGAGGAAGCCGATCAGACGATTGTGGTCACCGGTCAGGCGGGCAGCGACGTGCAGGCCGGTGATACGGTCACCGTGACTGTGGGCTCGAACACCTATCAGACGGCCGTGAATGCGGATGGTAAAACCTGGAGCGTGGCGGTGCCGGGCAGCGTGCTGGCGGCCCATACCGAAGTGAGCGCCACGGTCACCACCGTTGACGCGGCAGGCAATCAGACCACGGCGGATACTACTCGCGGTTATAGCGTAGATATCACCGCGCCGGAGGCGTCTATTACCATCGATACGCTTGCCGGTGACGATATCGTCAACGCCGAGGAAGCGGGACAGACGCTGACGGTGTCCGGTCAGGTGGGCAGCGACGTTAAAGCGGGCGATGCGGTCACCGTGACCGTGGGCTCGAACACCTATCAGACGGCCGTGAATGCGGACGGCCAAAGCTGGAGCGTCAGTGTCCCCGGCAGCGTGCTGGCGGCCAATACCGAAGTGAGCGCCACGGTCACCACCGTTGACGCGGCAGGCAATCAGACCACGGCGGATACTACTCGCGGTTATAGCGTAGATACCACCGCGCCCGAAGCGACCATCACCATCTATACCCTTGCCGGTGACGATATCGTCAACGCCGAGGAAGCGGGGCAGACGCTTTCGGTGTCCGGTCAGGTGGGCAACGATGTGCAGGCCGGTGATACGGTCACCGTGACCGTGGGCTCGAACACCTATCAGACGGCTGTGAATGCGGACGGCCGGAGCTGGAGCGTGGCGGTGCCGGGCAGCGTGCTGGCGGCCAACACCGAAGTGAGCGCCACGGTCATCACCGTTGATATGGCAGGCAATCAGACCACGGCGGATACTACTCGCGGTTATAGCGTAGATATCACCGCGCCGGAGGCGTCTATTACCATCGATACCCTTGCCGGTGACGATATCGTCAATGCCGAGGAAGCGGGACAGACGCTTTCGGTGTCCGGTCAGGTGGGCAGCGATGTGCAGGCCGGCGATACGGTGACCGTGACAGTCGGTTCCGAGACTTACCAGACCACGGTGAATACGGATGGTCAGCGCTGGAGCGTGAATGTGCCGGGCAGCGTGCTGGCGACCCATGCCGAGGTGAGCGCCACGGTCACCACCGTTGACGCGGCAGGCAATCAGACCACGGCGGATACTACTCGCGGTTATAGCGTAGATACCACCGCGCCGGAGGCGACCATCACCATCGATACCCTTGTCGGTGACGATATCGTCAACGCCGAGGAAGCGGGACAGACGCTGACGGTGTCCGGTCAGGTGGGCAGCGACGTTAAAGCGGGCGATGCGGTCACCGTGACCGTGGGCCCGAACACCTTTCAGACGGCCGTGAATGCGGATGGCCGGAGCTGGAGCGTGGCGGTGCCGGGCAGCGTGCTGGCGGCCAATACCGAAGTGAGCGCCACGGTCACCACCGTTGACGCGGCAGGCAATCAGACCACGGCGGATGCCACACGCGGTTATAGCGTAGATACGGCCGCGCCGGATGCCGCTATTACTATTGATACCCTTGCCGGTGACGATATCGTCAACGCCGAGGAAGCGGGACAGATGCTGACGGTATCCGGTCAGGTGGGCAATGACGTTAAAGCGGGCGATGCGGTCACCGTGACTGTCGGTTCCGAGACTTATCAGACCACGGTGAATGCGGATGGTAAAACCTGGAGCGTGGCGGTGCCGGGCAGTGTGCTGGCGGCTAACACCGAAGTGAGCGCCACGGTCATCACCGTTGATATGGCAGGCAATCAGACCACGGCGGATACTACTCGCGGTTATAGCGTAGATATCACCGCGCCGGAGGCGTCTATTACCATCGATACGCTTGCCGGTGACGATATCGTCAATGCCGAGGAAGCGGGTCAGACGCTGACGGTGTCCGGTCAGGTGGGCAATGACGTTAAAGCGGGCGATGCGGTGACCGTGACTGTCGGCGCTGAGATCTACCAGACCATTGTGGATGCGGACGGCCGGAGCTGGAGCGTGAGTGTCCCCGGCAGTGTGCTGGCGGCCCATACCGAGGTGAGCGCCAGCGTGATCACCGTTGACGCGGCAGGCAATCAGACCACGGCGGATACTACTCGCGGTTATAGCGTAGATATCTCCGCGCCCGAAGCGACCATCACCATTGATACCCTTGCCGGTGACGATATCGTCAACGCCGAGGAAGCGGGACAGACGCTGACGGTATCCGGTCAGGTGGGTAATGACGTTAAAGCGGGCGATGCGGTGACCGTGACTGTCGGCGCTGAGATCTACCAGACCATTGTGGATGCGGACGGCCGGAGCTGGAGCGTCAGTGTCCCCGGCAGCGTGCTGGCGGCCCATACCGAGGTGAGCGCCAGCGTGCTCACCGTTGATGCTGCAGGCAATCGGACCACGGCGGATACTACTCGCGGTTATAG
Organism: Brenneria rubrifaciens; assembly: GCF_005484945.1. Taxonomy (NCBI): domain Bacteria; kingdom Pseudomonadati; phylum Pseudomonadota; class Gammaproteobacteria; order Enterobacterales; family Pectobacteriaceae; genus Brenneria; species Brenneria rubrifaciens. The sequence continues at coordinate 2,859,621 of NZ_CP034035.1, read as the reverse complement.
CGTAGATACCACCGCGCCGGATGCCGCTATTACTATTGATACGCTTGCCGGTGACGATATCGTCAACGCCGAGGAAGCGGGTCAGACGCTGACGGTGTCCGGTCAGGTGGGCAACGATGTGCAGGCCGGTGATACGGTCACCGTGACTGTGGGCCCGAACACCTATCAGACGGCCGTGAATGTGGATGGTAAAACCTGGAGTGTGGCGGTGCCGGGCAGCGTGCTGGCGACCCATGCCGAGGTGAGCGCCACGGTCACCACCGTTGACGCGGCAGGCAATCAGACCACGGCGGATACTACACGCGGTTATAGCGTAGATACCACCGCGCCGGATGCCGTTATTACTATTGATACGCTTGCCGGTGACGATATCGTCAACGCCGAGGAAGCGGGTCAGACGCTTTCGGTGTCCGGTCAGGTGGGCAACGATGTGCAGGCCGGTGATACGGTCACCGTGACTGTGGGCCCGAACACCTATCAGACGGCCGTGAATGCGGATGGTAAAACCTGGAGCGTGGCGGTGCCGGGCAGCGTGCTGGCGACCCATGCCGAGGTGAGCGCCACGGTCACCACCGTTGACGCGGCAGGCAATCAGACCACGGCGGATACTACACGCGGTTATAGCGTAGATACCACCGCGCCGGAGGCGACCATCACCATCGATACCCTTGTCGGTGACGATATCGTCAACGCCGAGGAAGCGGGACAGACGCTGACGGTGTCCGGTCAGGTGGGCAGCGACGTTAAAGCGGGCGATGCGGTCACCGTGACAGTCGGTTCCGAGACTTATCAGACCACGGTGAATACGGATGGTAAAACCTGGAGCGTCAGTGTCCCCGGCAGCGTGCTGGCGGCCAATGCCGAGGTGAGCGCCACGGTGACTACCCGCGATACGGCGGGGAACGAAACGACCGCCGATACAATCCGTACTTATACCGTGGACACGGCCGCGCCCGAAGCGACCATCACCATTGATACCCTTGCCGGCGACGATATCGTCAATGCCGAGGAAGCGGGTCAGACGCTGACGGTATCCGGTCAGGTGGGTAACGAGGTGCAGGCCGGTGATACGGTGACGGTCAAAGTGGGTGACGAGACTTACCAGACCACGGTGAATACGGATGGTAAAACCTGGAGCGTCAGTGTCCCCGGCAGTGTGCTGGCGGCCAATACCGAGGTGAGCGCCAGCGTGCTCACCGTTGATGCTGCAGGCAATCGGGCCATGGCGGATACCACACGCGGTTATAGCGTAGATACCACTGCGCCGGAGGTGACCATCACCCTTGATACCCTTGCCGGCGACGATATCGTCAACGCCGAGGAAGCGGGTCAGACGCTGACGGTATCCGGTCAGGTGGGTAACGACGTGCAGGCCGGTGATACGGTCACCGTGACTGTGGGCTCGAACACCTATCAGACGGCCGTGAATGCGGATGGTAAAACCTGGAGCGTGGCGGTGCCGGGCAGTGTACTGGCGGCCCATACCGAAGTGAGCGCCACGGTCACCACCGTTGACGCGGCAGGCAACCAGACCATGGCGGATACTACACGGGGTTATAGCGTAGATATCACCGCACCCGAGGCATCCATCACCCTTGATACCCTTGCCGGTGACGATATCGTCAATGCCGAGGAAGCGGGACAGACGCTGACGGTGTCCGGTCAGGTGGGCAACGATGTGCAGGCCGGCGATGCGGTGACCGTGACAGTCGGTTCCGAGACTTACCAGACCACGGTGAATACGGATGGTAAAACCTGGAGCGTGGCGGTGCCGGGCAGCGTGCTGGCGGCCCATACCGAGGTGAGCGCCACGGTCACCACCGTTGATATGGCAGGCAATCGGACCACGGCGGACACTACACGCGGTTATAGCGTAGATACCACCGCACCCGAGGCATCCATCACCCTTGATACCCTTGCCGGTGACGATATCGTCAATGCCGAGGAAGCGGGACAGACGCTGACGGTGTCCGGTCAGGTGGGCAACGATGTGCAGGCCGGCGATGCGGTGACCGTGACAGTCGGTTCCGAGACTTACCAGACCACGGTGAATACGGATGGTAAAACCTGGAGCGTGGCGGTGCCGGGCAGCGTGCTGGCGGCCCATACCGAGGTGAGCGCCACGGTCACCACCGTTGATATGGCAGGCAATCGGACCACGGCGGACACTACACGCGGTTATAGCGTAGATACCACCGCGCCGGAAGCGACCATCACCATTGATACCCTTGCCGGCGACGATATCGTCAACGCCGAGGAAGCGGGGCAGACCCTGACGGTATCCGGTCAGGTGGGCAATGACGTTAAAGCGGGTGATACGGTCACCGTGACCGTGGGCTCGAACACCTTTCAGACCACGGTGAATACGGATGGTAAAACCTGGAGCGTCAGTGTCCCCGGCAGCGTGCTGGCGGCCAATGCCGAGGTGAGCGCCACGGTGACTACCCGCGATACGGCGGGGAACGAAACGACCGCCGATACAATCCGTACTTATACCGTGGACACGGCCGCGCCCGAAGCGACCATCGCCATCAATACCCTTGCCGGCGACGATATCGTCAATGCCGAGGAAGCGGGTCAGACGCTGACGGTATCCGGTCAGGTGGGTAACGAGGTGCAGGCCGGTGATACGGTGACGGTCAAAGTGGGTGACGAGACTTACCAGACCACGGTGAATGCGGACGGCCGGAGCTGGAGCGTGGCGGTGCCGGGCAGCGTGCTGGCGGCCAACACCGAAGTGAGCGCCACGGTCACCACCGTTGATACGGCAGGCAATCGGACCACGGCGGACACTACACGCGGTTATAGCGTAGATACCACCGCGCCCGAAGCGACCATCACCATTGATACCCTTGCCGGCGACGATATCGTCAACGCCGAGGAAGCGGGGCAGACGCTTTCGGTGTCCGGTCAGGTGGGCAACGATGTGCAGGCCGGTGATACGGTGACGGTCAAAGTGGGTGACGAGACTTACCAGACCACGGTGAATACGGATAAAACCTGGAGCGTCAGTGTCCCCGGCAGCATGCTGGCGGCCCATACCGAGGTGAGCGCCACGGTCACCACCGTTGACGCGGCAGGCAATCAGACCACGGCGGATACTACACGCGGTTATAGCGTAGATACGGCCGCACCCGACGCCGTTATTACTATTGATACCCTTGCCGGTGACGATATCGTCAACGCCGAGGAAGCGGGTCAGACGCTGACGGTATCCGGTCAGGTGGGTAACGAGGTGCAGGCCGGCGATGCGGTCACCGTGACAGTCGGTTCCGAGACTTATCAGACCACGGTGAATACGGATGGTAAAACCTGGAGCGTCAGTGTCCCCGGCAGCGTGCTGGCGGCCAATGCCGAGGTGAGCGCCACGGTGACTACCCGCGATACGGCGGGGAACGAAACGACCGCCGATACAATCCGTACTTATACCGTGGACACGGCCGCGCCGGAGGCGACCATCACCATCGATACCCTTGTCGGTGACGATATCGTCAACGCCGAGGAAGCGGGACAGACGCTGACGGTGTCCGGTCAGGTGGGCAATGACGTTAAAGCGGGCGATGCGGTAACGGTCAAAGTGGGTGACGAGATCTATCAGACCACGGTGAATACGGATGGTAAAACCTGGAGCGTCAGTGTCCCCGGCAGCGTGCTGGCGGACAATGCCGAGGTGAGCGCCACGGTCACCACCGTTGACGCGGCAGGCAATCAGACCACGGCGGATACTACTCGCGGTTATAGCGTAGATATCACCGCACCCGAAGCGACCATCACCATCGATACCCTTGCCGGTGACGATATCGTCAATGCCGAGGAAGCGGGTCAGACGCTGACGGTATCCGGTCAGGTGGGCAATGACGTTAAAGCGGGCGATGCGGTCACCGTGACAGTCGGTTCCGAGACTTATCAGACCACGGTGAATACGGATGGTAAAACCTGGAGCGTCAGTGTCCCCGGCAGCGTGCTGGCGGCCCATACCGAGGTGAGCGCCACGGTCACCACCGTTGACGCGGCAGGCAACCAGACCACGGCGGATGCCACACGGGGTTATAGCGTAGATACCACCGCGCCCGAAGCGACCATCACCATCGATACCCTTGCCGGCGACGATATCGTCAATGCCGAGGAAGCGGGACAGACGCTGACGGTGTCCGGTCAGGTGGGCAATGACGTTAAAGCGGGCGATGCGGTCACGGTGACAGTCGGTTCCGAGACTTATCAGACCACGGTGAATACGGATGGTAAAACCTGGAGCGTCAGTGTCCCCGGCAGCGTGCTGGCGGACAATGCCGAGGTGAGCGCCACGGTCACCACCGTTGATGCGGCAGGCAACCAGACCACGGCGGATGCCACACGCGGTTATAGCGTAGATACGGCCGCACCCGACGCCGTTATTACTATTGATACGCTTGCCGGCGACGATATCGTCAACGCCGAGGAAGCGGGACAGACGCTGACGGTGTCCGGTCAGGTGGGCAATGACGTTAAAGCGGGCGATGCGGTAACGGTCAAAGTGGGTGACGAGACTTATCAGACCACGGTGAATACGGATGGTAAAACCTGGGGCGTCAGTGTCCCCGGCAGCGTGCTGGCGGACAATACCGAGGTGAGCGCCACGGTCACCACCGTTGACGCGGCAGACAATCAGACCACGGCGGATGCCACACGCGGTTATAGCGTAGATACCACCGCGCCCGAAGCGACCATCACCATCGATAGCCTTGCCGGCGACGATATCGTCAATGCCGAGGAAGCGGGGCAGATGCTGACGGTATCCGGTCAAGTGGGTAACGACGTTAAAGCGGGCGATGCGGTAACGGTCAAAGTGGGTGCCGAGATCTATCAGACCACGGTGAATGCGGACGGCCGGAGCTGGAGCGTGGCGGTGCTGGGCAGCGTGCTGGCGGCCCATACCGAGGTGAGCGCCACGGTCACCACCGTTGACGCGGCAGGCAATCAGACCACGGCGGATGCCTCACGCGGTTATACCGTCGATACGACTGCTCCAGAAATCGACATTACTGATTTAGCTGGCAATGACGGTTATATCAGCCAGCTCGAACTGACAAATACTGTTATTGGCGGCACCAGCAGTGAGAAGATGGTTGATCTGATCTTCACCGATGTTAACGGTGAGTCCGTTACGTTGGACGATGTGCCGGTCGTTGATGGAAAATGGTCCGCATCACTCGATCTCAGTTCATTGTCTGAAGGGAAGATCGCGGTCGATGCCATTGTAACCGATGCCGCGGGTAATCAAGCTCAAGCCAGCAGTCAGGCGATGATGGACATTCAGTCACCCGTTGCCCATGACAGTGAGATTACCGGTGTCGAAGATACGTCGCTGGCTATTGGTTGGAACGATCTGGGTGTTTCTGGCGATACGTCCAGCATCGTGATTGCCTCACTGCCCCAAACCAGTGCCGGTACGCTGTACTTTAATGAGGGTGGCGAATGGAAACCGGTGACGGTCGGACAGATATTTACCGCGGATGACGCTGAATTGCGATTCGAGCCCGCGCAAAACGTGGCAGGTACACCTCTTAGCGGGTTTGATTATAAACCGGTTGATAGCGCCGGTAACATCGGCGATAGCGCTTCCGTAAACATCAAGATTACGCCAGTCGCGGATGCGCCTGTGGTGACGTTGAGTATCACCAGTGGTGAAACGACGCCGTCTACGTCTGAGATCATTGAAGTCAATGGCGGAAGTAAAAATGGCGGGTTTGATATTCAGGACGGCCAGATTATCGCGATCGGCGACGGGGTGCGCGTATGGCTGACTGAAGGGGATCTGGTGCCGACAGTGGTAGGAACCGGTACGGTTTCCTATTACAGTCAGGGAAATGTCAACGGGAGTGGTAGTTCCTCCGATATCTATGTTGTGCATGACGGCTCTGGGTATATGCAGGACGGCACCAAGCGTGGCTTGAATGCGGTCAACGGCAATGGCGGTTCGGAATCATCCGGCACGTCGCCGGACTATATCTTTCTTCAGCACGGCGATAAGACCAAATACAGCGTCAGTACTTCAACCAACAATAATGCCGCGAATAACGTCAACACTTTTGACGGTGTGAATGTTTATGGCAGCAGTCAGCTAATCAGCAGCGGCAACCAGTTGGAAGGCATTATCTATGGTGATGGTTCCACCGTTTTGGCGGATAGTGGCGACACGACTACCGTTGAAGTGATTCCCGCTCAAAGCGGATTTCAGGAGCACACGATCAGCGTCTCCGCTGCGTTGACGGATCTTGATGGCAGCGAAACCCTGTCCGGCATTACCCTAACAGGGATTCCCGTAGGCACGGTGTTGACCGATCACATCAGCAATGTGACCTATACTGTGGGCAGCGACGGCGCCTATCTCATTCCTAACACGCAAGGAGTGTCCGCGCTTGCCGGGCAAATTACCCTTGTTGTGCCTGTCGAGGCGGGGAAATTCAATGTGGTGGCGCAAGCGACGTCAACCGAATTGACAAATGCCGATACGGCGACCGGATATTCATCTGAAGGGGTTGAGCAGTTCGGGTTGAGCATCGGAACGACCGCCAGCGACACTATTTCGGGGACGCCCAGCCATGATGTGGTGATTGCCGATGTGTCCGGGTTGCAGATTGTCGAAGGGCAAAATTATAACATTGCTTTTATGGTCGACTCTTCGGGCAGTATAACGTTCAGCGATATTGAGAAAATTCAGGCGTCGCTGACCGATGTGTTCAATAGTTTGACAAAAAGTGCCAATGTCATGAATGCGGGAACGGTTAATGTCTTTTTAGCGGACTTTGATACGCAGGTGGGCAGGACCGTTTCTGTAAATCTGCACGATCCCGATGCATTAAGCCAATTGACTAACGTCTTGAATTCAATGGTCGGTGGTTCATACTTCGGTGGTGGCACTAATTATGAGGACGTATTCAAAACCACGGCAAACTGGTTCCTCAGTGATATGGTTAAAAATAATGTAGGGAATAACCTGACGTATTTTATCACCGATGGCGAACCGACATACTATCAGACCCACGAGAGCGATGAGGTGCGCGTCAGTGACTGGTGGCAGTCGCTCAATATTGACAATATTGCCTATACACCGGGCCAGTCCTACTATATGAATGTGCGGGGCGCGATGCGTGAAGTGATCGATGAGCAAGGAAATGTTTATCAATATAACGGCGGCCACTGGAATAGTGTTACCAGGACGGTTATAGGTCAGGTTCATGCCCAGGGAGATGGCACCTATGAAATCTCTTCGCGGGGCGGGACCGGAAATAATGGTTACTGGGCGATGGATATTCGCGGGTATCCGTATTGGGTCGATAATTCAGGGAATGGTGATGTCAGCAATGCCCATGCGGTAAGCGCCTTTTCTTTGTTGAAAGAACTGTCCGCCGTTGAAGCGATTGGTATTGGTTTCGATCTGAACGCGGCCAGCCTGAAACATTATGATACTGACGGCGTGGTTCAGGACCATATCGATCCCAGCGATCTCAATGAGGCTGTTCTTGGCAGTAACCAGCCGATGAAAGGCGGTGACGACGAGCTTAACGGTGACTTGGGGAATGACATCCTGTTTGGCGATGTGGTGACATTTAATAACATTGAAGGCAATGGCTTCCCCGCATTGCAGAGTTATATCGCCGAGCGGTTGGGCGTTAAGGAAACGCCGATGGCAAAAGAGATACACAATTACATCTCGACCCATAGTGCTGAGTTTGATCTGTCCTCCAGCTATGGCGGTAATGATACTCTTAATGGCGGCAAAGGGAATGATATCCTTTTTGGTCAGGGCGGTAATGATACCCTCCTCGGCGGAACCGGCAACGATCTGCTGTATGGCGGCGACGGGGATGATGTGCTGATTGGTGGGCCGGGGAGTGATGTATTGGTCGGCGGCGCCGGTGCGGATACCTTTAACTGGCAGTCTGGTGACATCGGGAATGATCTGATTAGGGACTTTAATGCCAGTGAAGGAGACAAGATCGATTTGAGTGACCTTGTCGGTGAACTGGAGGAAGGAACCGACATCAGCCGTTATATCCGTATTCTGGATAACGCTGGTTCTGCAACGATTGAAATCAGTACGGAAGGCAATTTCACCGATGACAAAAACGGTACGGTAGCGGTGTCAATCACGCTTGAGAATTACAGCGGCGCGCTGCCCTCGCTAGACAGTTTAATCAGCAAGCCCGACCAGACCGGAAGCTGATAATAATAACGGGTTCGCCTCAGTATGAGGCGAGTCACGGTTTTGCGTCCTTCATGCGTTTTATTCAAGAACACGAGAAAGGTCTCTGAATATGTTTTATGTCCAGCGCGATAGTGATGGTCAATTGCTCAAGGTTGATGAGAGTCCTTTTACCGGGATGAATGGCGAATTGCCTGACGACTCCGTAGAAGCATTGGTCTGGTTCAAAAACCATGACGTTGCGATAGCCAGTTTGCAGCAACTGCGTCAGAGCGACCTGGAAATGGTTCGTGTACTTGAAGATTTAATTCAGGTTTTGATGCAAAAAGGGTTAATCAATATTACCGATTTCCCGCCAGCGGCGCAGCTTAAGTTGATCAGCCGTACTCAGGCGCGTGAAGCGTTAAACGGCGATCTGAACAAGTTGATCGGCGATGAGGAGGACGGGATGATCTGAGTGCCGCAGAGACAGGGCGGGCATCTTCTTTGAGGCTGACGTTGTGAACGCCCCGGCTATCCCGCTTATCGTAAGGTGAGATCGACGGCGCGCGTATTTCCCGCCGCATTTACTGGCGCGGATAGGCGTTTATTTCAGAATCTCGGTGGCCGGAGCCGGTTCGCCCAGCAAACGCCCCATCGCACCTTGTAACCCCATTTCCTGAAGTACGCTAAATTCTCCGGCGGTTTCTACGCGTTCAGCAATCAGCGGCAGCGCAATGCTATTGGTGGCGCGATACAGGGCTTCGATGAACATCTTTTTATCCCCTTCCTGATCAATATTGCGGATATAGCTGCCATCGACTTTCAGGTAGGCCAATCCCCATTGGGATAAATTACCGATCATATCAAACCGGCCACCGAAGTGTTGAAGCCCCAGCGTGCAGCCGTGTTCATTCAGTAATTTGATTAATGCCTCAAGTTGCGTGGCGTCTGGTAACTGATTTTCATCCAGTTCCAGAATCAGGCGCTTCGCCAGCGTCGGCTGTTGCTTTAACGGGGCAAGCAATTGCGCCGTTAAAGACAAATCAAGAACGGTACTGCCGGACAGACTGAGAGCCAGATTGCCTTTATAGTGGCGTAAAAAATTCAATACCTGTTTCAACATTACCTGATCCAGCCGGGTGTTCCAGCCAAAGCGCTGGACCCAGGGAAGGAAGCGGCCGGCGGCAATGCTGTTTCCCTGCTCATCTTCGATTCGAGCCAGCACTTTATGGTGTAGTGCCCGATCGGGTTCAAGACAATCCACCACAGGTTGCAGGAACAGTTGCAGGCGTCCTTGTTCAAGAATGGAATCAAGCCGGTGAAACCACATATGCCGATCGGATTCAACCGGGGATGACGTCGGCCGAGTTTCATTGGGAATAGTGATATCTGAACTACTTTCGGCTTGGGTGAGCGCATGATCCCCCTGAACCAGCAGCGATTGCGCCGAATCGCCGGGGCGGAATGGCACCATACCAAATCTGGCTACCGGCGATACGTCAGTTTCGCCGGTGAGATAGAGCGTCTCAATGTTGTGCGTCAGTTCACCAATCAGCGCGTAGGCTTCTTTATCCATCAGACCGGGACACAACATGGCGAATTCACCGCCACGGATACGGGCCAGAATGCTTTCTGCTTCCGTATGCCGCTTTTGGATTTTACGCATCAGATGACCAATCGAAGCCAGCAGTGCATCGGTACGCTGCCCCCCCAGACGCTGGTTCATCCCGGAAAGATCCTGCACACGGAGCAGAATCAGGAAACCGGGTGGGGTGTCTTCATCGGAAAGTTTGTCATTAAGCTGCATATCGAAAGCGCGACGGTTAGCCAGCCCGGTCTGCGGGTCTTGATAGGCTTCCTGGCGTAAGCGCTCGCTTCGTTCCGCTTCTTCTTCAAACAGGGTTTTCAGTTGGCTGACCATCTGGTTCATCGCCTGCGCGACACGGCGGAATTCCGGGGTATTGGGTAAATCAGGCTGGCTGAGAAATTCCCGACGGGTAATCGCCAGCGATTGTTCGACAATATAATCCAGCGGCCGTAACTGACGGCGCAGCATGACGGCGCCAATCAGTACCCCCAGCGTTCCGCAGCCAAGCAGCCACAAGAGGATCGCCGAGCTGCTTTGCCATAAACGGGAAATGGCGAACATCGGGTGACTGATAACCTCGACTTTGGCCGCCTGTTCCCAACCTCGCATGACAATAGCATCGCCCGCGCCAGGCTGGAGGTTTACCAGACGAACAAACCAGACGGGTACGTTGGGTATATGCGGCGAAGCCGTACGTTCCAGCGTAATTTTATCGGTTTTTAAATCTCTAATCCGGATGCTGGAGAAGTAGCCGCTGTCAAAAATGGAGCTGACCATCAGCTCGACCATTGCCGGATCATCAATATTCGGGGTCAGGGATAACCCCAGCGCGGTTGCCGCATCCTGTGCGTGGGAATGAAGCTGGTTATTGTATTGCTCGCGTGAGTTTTCCAGACTGACGAAAAAACTCCCGCTGAAAATAATCAGCACGAACAGGCAGATGGCTATCAGTAATTGTTTGTATAAAGACATAGCCTAATCCAACTCCTTAATTGAAAATCCTTCGGCACGCATTTTGGTTAATAAATCCTGCCAGCGTGAAAGTCGTTTACTGTCACCCACACGCTTATTGCCGCTCGTGCCCGGTAACCATAGCCCCTCGCCGTTAAAGGAATAAACCGGCAGCAAATCATTGCGCTGCGTCGCGGGTTGAATCTTATCCGTCAGGTTATCCAGTACCAGCGGGATAGATGTCGGTGTCGGATAATAGGTGAGCACCATATGAGCTCTGTTGAGTCGCAACGCTTTAACGTAAGTAATACGCAGTTTTTCACCGGGCACCCCTAAATGGCGCAGGGTAAAATATTTGGCAATAGCGTAGTCTTCACAGTCCGCCGCGCCTTTACGCAACGCTTCGATCGGACTTGCCCAGTAATCTTCCTGATTCCAGATGACGGTATCATCCTGAAACAGCAACCGGTCATTAAAAAAACGGTTAACGGTTTTTAACTGCTTTAGCTCTTCCACATGACGTTGGGGAATCAGTAACGCCTGCCACTCTTCAATCCGGCGGCTCGCTTGCGGCGTAGCTGGGCCGTAAAGCTGTTCGGTCCGTTTGACGATGGTAACAAAGTCCCAGTCGGCGCGCAGGGAGCCCGCCAGCAGAAATAGCAGACAGCAGATAAAAAACAGCTTGTAATAATGAAGCCTGGGCCAGTGATATTGCACTGATTTTCTCTGATTACTTACAGGATACACGCCAACCGCGTGAGAAGCGTCAGCCTGAATACTGAAATCTATTGAGTATACATGCCGTTGCAGAATATCTTACTTTTATAGCGGCAAAAAGAGATTACTATGTGCGCAGATGACGCGATAACGAACCGTGAGGGCGCAGAATGAACGCAGACGCATTGAATTGGGGCGAGCGCGGTCTGGGCGAATGGGTATCCGAAACCCGAAACCCTGCCACCATGAATTTGGACACGCTCTCTACGTTGGACATGATGCGAGTGTTTAATCAGGAAGACCAAAGGGTGCCGGAAGCCGTTCGGCAGGTATTGCCGATGATTGCCGAGGCGGTCGATCTGGCGGCGGATGCGCTGAAGGCTGGCGGGAGGCTGATTTATCTGGGCGCGGGCACCAGCGGGCGGCTGGGCGTGCTGGACGCTTCAGAGTGTCCGCCGACGTTTGGCGTGCCGCATGGAATGGTGGTGGGGCTGATTGCGGGCGGACCGGGGGCGCTGCTCAAGGCCGTTGAAGGGGCGGAGGACAATCCGCAATTTGGCGAAGCGGATCTGGCCGCTCTTAATCTGACGTCTGATGATATGGTGATCGGTCTGGCGGCTTCCGGCAGAACGCCATATGTTATCGGTGCGCTGCGTTATGCCGCCCGGATAGGCTGCCGTACCGCGGCGATATCCTGTAATCCGCATGCGCCCATTGCGCAGGAAGCGCAGGTTGCTATTTCTCCCGTTGTCGGGCCGGAAGCGTTAACGGGATCGACGCGGCTGAAGTCGGGAACGGCGCAGAAACTGGTGTTGAATATGATTTCCACCGGCGTCATGGTGAAGTTGGGCAAGGTGTATCAGAATCTGATGGTGGATGTGAAAGCAACCAACATCAAATTGCTGGATCGTGCCTGCCGCATCGTGATCGAGGCGACGGGGGCGCAACCGGATGTGGCGCGGCAGGCGCTGTTGCAGACGGAAAATGAAGTAAAACCGGCGATACTGATGATTCTGAGCGGTCTGAGTGCGGAAGCGGCCCGGCGGAAGCTGGCGCAGCATGACGGTTATTTGCGAGAGGCGTTGATGAGTTGACCTTATGACCGCGCCGGATCGGGGGAAACTTGTAGCATGGTGACATTTTTTGACCTGGGAGTGATGTTTTGAGCGAAAAGGTAAGCCCGAGAATTGTATTTTTTGATCTGGATGGCACGCTGCATCAAGAGGATATGTTTGGCAGTTTCCTGCGCTTTTTGCTCCGTCGGCTGCCGCTCAACCTCTCACTGGTGATCCCGCTGCTACCCGTCATTGGTGTGGGGCTTTTGTTAAAGGGGCGCGCTGCGCGCTGGCCGATGAGTTGGCTGTTGTGGGCGATCACCTTCGGACGTAGCGAAGCCCGGCTGAGCAATCTGGAAGCGCGGTTCGTCAATAATTTCCGGCGTCAGGTTACGCCTTTCCCTGAGGTTCAGCAGCGGCTCACGGCATATTTGCAGGACACGCAGGTTCAGGTGTGGCTGGTCACCGGATCGCCTCAGCGTCTGGTCGAACAGGTTTATCATGATTCGCCTTTCTTGCCTGGGGTGCGGCTGATGGGGAGTCAAATGTCGCGCCGCTACGGTGGTTGGGTACTCACTTTGCGCTGTCTGGGACAAGAGAAAGTCATTCAGATGGAGCAACAACTGGGCGCACCGCTAAAGCTTTACAGCGGCTACAGCGACAGCAAACAGGATAATCCGCTGCTCTATTTTTGCGAGCACCGCTGGCGCGTGACGCCAAACGGCAGCTTGCAACAACTGGAGTAATGTCTCTCCGGTTGGTTGCGGCGAACCTAATCGCTATAATGCCTGCCGCAAAACGTTACCTGGAAGATAAAGAGGACAGGGTGAGCCACATATCGGATGATGAATATTGGATGCGCCATGCGCTGGCGCTGGCCCAGCGAGCTCAGGACGAGGGTGAGGTTCCGGTCGGTGCGGTATTGGTGTTAAATAATCAGGTGATTGGCGAAGGCTGGAATCGCCCGATAGGTCATCACGATCCGACCGCCCACGCCGAGATTATGGCATTACGACAAGGGGGGATGGCGTTACAAAACTATCGCCTGTTGAGCGCCACGCTTTATGTGACGTTGGAGCCCTGCATTATGTGTGCAGGCGCGATGATCCATAGTCGTATTGGTCGACTGGTTTACGGCGCGGCGGATGAAAAAACCGGTGCGGCGGGGTCGCTGGTGGATATTTTGCGCCATCCGGGAATTAACCATCAGATCGCCATTGATGCGGGCATACTGACGGATGCGTGTTCCGCTAAGCTCAGCGCCTTTTTCCGTATGCGGCGCGAACAGCACAAAGCCCGCCGTGACGCCGAAAAAAAGGCCGAGAATTGATCGCGGCTTTAGTGAAAGTCGCGCTGCGGCCTAATCCGGTATCTCATTGGGTGGAATGACGGGATAACCCTGGGCGGAAAGCTGCTGTTGTTTCGCTTTGTTCTCTTTTTCGGTCAGATACCCCTCTAGGCTCACCATATAACGGCGAATGTTTTCCACATATTTATATGCCTGGTTTCCGCGAGCGTAGCCATAAGAGGTTTGCGTGTAATAGCGCCTCTGACTCAGCATCGGCAGGCGCATTTTTACATCAACCCAACTGTTGGGATTACCTTTCTGTTTTTTGGTCAGCTTTATGGCATCCAGCAAGTGCGCATATCCCATGTTGTATGACGCCAGCGCAAACCAGATTTTTTCGTCTTCAGGTATGGTATCCGGCATTTTTTGCATCATATGGGACATGTATTGCGCGCCGCCGCGAATGCTTTGTTCAGGATCGAGGCGATCGGTAACATCCAGACTTTCCGCCGTATTGCGGGTAAGCATCATCAGTCCCCGTACGCCTGTCGGCGATGTCGCCAGCGGATTCCAGTGCGACTCCTGATAGGAAATCGCCGCCAGTAATTTCCAGTCGATTTCGGTCGCATACTTTTCAAACAGCGGCTGAAAATCTGGCAGCGTTTCATCGATGGCGCTCAGAAACGTCGTGGTATCAACGTAATCAAATTCGCCAACGTGACCGAGGTATTTTTCTTCCAGACGTGCCAGCGCGCCGTCTTCAACCATCTGGCTGAAAAAATCCAGCAACGCCGCCGAAAGGCTATCGTCATTGAAACGCCGCATATACCAGGTCACGGGTTCTTCATCGCTCAAATCGAAAGCGACAGCCAACTGCGGGCGGATACGCTGCATTAGTCCGATGGTGACGGAATCAGCAAGGGTGTAGTCCAGTTTGCCATCCGCCACCTGTTTCAACAGATCCTGCGTCGTCAGGTCGGAAGCCGATTCCCAATTGATCCGGGGATATTTCTCCGCTTTCAGATCGCGCAGCGTAGCAATATAAGCGGAGCCGGATGTCACGGCCAGCCGCCCCTGTAGCTTATCCAGTTTTTTGGGGCGCGGTGTACCCAGGCGATAGACCAACTGTTGTGAAACGGAGTAATAGCTCGGTCCGGCTCGAAAACGCCCCAGCCGTTCGTGGTTGTATAGCAGACCGGCAGCCAGCAGATCCGCCTTGTCGTCATCCAGATCGTCAAACAACTCGTCAAGATTTTTACGTGACGTTACCACCAGCTTGACGCCCAGATAATCGGCGAAACGTTTTGCCAGTTCATAATCCAGACCTGCGGGGCTTCCGTTACTGGTATAGTAAGTCAGCGGCGAGTTAATCGTACTGATACGTAATTCGCCGCGTGAGATAATCTGTCTGATCTGCGTGTCCTGACTACTACGCCAGGGGATCGATGGCCACAAAGCCAGCGCCAGCAGTAACGTGATAATCCCGATGAAAAAATAGTTTAATTTTAAAGGCTTCAAATAGTTGTCTCTCGGCGGCCTAAAAATTTGTCTATGCGGCAGTTTTTTTGAGTGGGTTATCCCTGCCTGCTAGTTGCTTCACAATGCTAAAAATCGTTCCTGGTGATTTTTTATGAAGGCTATCCCTGCCCGCCCACTTCGGGCCGTCGCAAGCGACGTTAAAAATCGCGACAGGCGATTTTTTATACAGTTAATTCCAGAGTTGGGGCATTTTGCGTAACAAACCGCCAGTGTGCAACTTTTATTGATTCGATTAATGATTAACCGCCGCCGTCATGAGATGTTTAATAATAGCAGCGCAAACGGTTTCGTCCGGGGGCAGGATTCTCTATAATGGCGCGCGTTTCCCCCCTGTAGCGCCCAACGACTACACCGTAGTCAGTGCATCAAAGACGAGAGAACTTTAGATTATGGAAATACTGCGTGGTTCACCTGCTTTGTCGGCATTTCGTATCAATAAATTGCTCACCCGCTGCAAAGATCATATTTTGCCGGTTAGCGATATCTATGCCGAATACGTGCATTTCGCCGATGTCAGCGCCCCGTTGAACAACGATGAGCAGGCTAAACTGACACGTTTGCTGAAGTATGGTCCTTCTCTCGCCGGGCATGAGCCGCAAGGCCGTCTGCTGCTGGTGACGCCGCGTCCCGGCACAATTTCTCCCTGGTCTTCCAAAGCGACCGATATTGCCCATAACTGTGGACTGGACAAGGTGCTACGGCTCGAACGGGGTCTGGCATTCTATATTCATGCGCCAACCTTGAATGACGCGCAGTGGGGGCAATTGGGCGCGCTGCTGCACGATCGCATGATGGAAAGCGTGTTTAACGAGATGCGGCAGGCCGAGCAACTGTTTGTTCATCACCAGCCTGTGCCATTCAAACGAATTGAAATCTTGTTACAGGGGCGTCAGGCGCTGGAAGAGGCGAATGTTCGTCTGGGGCTGGCATTGGCGGAAGATGAGATTGATTATCTGCTGGCCGCCTTCAATAAATTGAAGCGTAATCCGACGGATATTGAGCTGTATATGTTCGCACAGGCGAACTCCGAGCACTGCCGCCACAAAATTTTTAATGCTGACTGGGTGATTGATGGTGTTGAGCAACCGAAATCGTTGTTCAAGATGATCAAAAACACCTTTGAGTATACGCCGGACTATGTGCTGTCAGCGTATAAAGATAACGCCGCCGTGATGGAAGGCTCCGCCGTGGGGCGTTTCTATACCGATACGCACGGCAAATATGACTATCATCAGGAAGACGCGCATATCCTGATGAAAGTCGAAACGCATAACCATCCGACGGCTATCTCCCCGTGGCCGGGCGCGGCAACCGGATCCGGCGGCGAGATCCGTGATGAAGGCGCCACCGGCCGCGGTTCCAAGCCTAAAGCCGGGCTGGTCGGGTTCTCCGTTTCCAATCTGCGCATACCGGGCTTTATCCAGCCGTGGGAAACGGAAGAATTCGGCAAGCCGGATCGTATTGTCAGCGCGCTGGATATCATGACCGAAGGTCCGCTTGGCGGCGCGGCGTTCAACAATGAGTTCGGGCGTCCCGCGCTGACCGGTTATTTCCGTACCTATGAGGAGCGTGTTGATAGTCACAACGGTTCCGAATTGCGCGGCTACCACAAGCCGATCATGCTGGCGGGGGGGATCGGTAATATCCGCGCCGACCACGTCAAGAAAGGCGACATCGGCGTGGGCGCAAAACTGATCGTGTTGGGCGGGCCGTCCATGAATATCGGCCTGGGCGGTGGCGCGGCATCATCAATGGCGTCCGGCCAGTCTGATGCTGATCTGGATTTTGCCTCCGTTCAGCGTGATAACCCGGAAATGGAACGCCGCTGTCAGGAAGTGATCGATCGCTGTTGGCAACTGGGTGAAGAAAACCCGATTCTGTTTATTCACGACGTGGGCGCGGGCGGTTTATCCAACGCGATGCCGGAACTGGTCAGTGACGGTGGCCGCGGCGGGCGTTTTGAACTGCGTGACATTCTGAATGACGAACCGGGTATGAGTCCGCTGGAGGTCTGGTGTAATGAATCTCAGGAGCGTTATGTGCTGGCCGTTGCGCCAGAACAGTTGGCGCGTTTCGATGAGATCTGCCGCCGTGAGCGCGCACCGTACGCGGTGATCGGCGAGGCGACTGAAGAGTTGCATCTGACGCTGAATGACCGTCACTTCAACAATCAGCCGATCGATCTGCCGCTGGACGTGTTGCTGGGCAAAACGCCGAAAATGCTGCGCGACGTTGAGCGCAAGCAGGCTGACGGCACGCCATTGAAGCGCGATGGTATCTATCTTGCCGAAGCCGTGGAGCGCGTACTTCATCTGCCGGTCGTGGCCGAAAAAACGTTCCTGATCACCATCGGCGACCGCACCGTTACCGGTATGGTCGCGCGCGACCAGATGGTCGGGCCGTGGCAGGTGCCGGTGGCGGACTGCGCGGTAACCACCGCGAGTCTGGACAGCTATTACGGCGAAGCGATGTCGATTGGTGAGCGTGCGCCTGTGGCGCTGCTTGATTTCGCCGCGTCTGCGCGTCTGGCGGTGGGCGAAGCCTTGACCAATATTGCCGCGACCCATATCGGTTCGTTGAACCGGGTGAAATTGTCCGCGAACTGGATGGCGGCGGCCGGACATCCGGGTGAAGATGCCGGTCTTTACGACGCGGTAAAGGCCATTGGTGAAGAGCTGTGCCCGGCGCTGGGGCTGACCATTCCGGTCGGCAAAGATTCGATGTCGATGAAGACGCGCTGGCAGGAGGGGGAAGAAGAACGCACCATGACATCCCCGATGTCGCTGGTGATTTCCGCGTTTGCCCGTGTGGAAGATGTGCGTGCTACGGTGACTCCGCAACTGCGCACCGGACAGGATAATGTGTTGCTGTTGATTGATCTGGGCGCGGGCCACAAGGCGCTGGGCGCCACGGCGCTGGCTCAGGTTTATCGCCAGTTGGGCAGCGAAACCGCGGATGTTCGTAATGCCACCCAACTGGCCGGGTTCTTTAATGCTCTCCAGCAGTTGGTGGCGGATAAAGTCTTATTGGCGTACCACGACCGTTCCGACGGCGGCTTGCTGGTGACACTGGCGGAAATGGCGTTCGCCGGACACTGTGCCGTGAATGTTGATATCGCCACGCAGGGTGAGGATGTCCTGGCGACATTGTTTAATGAAGAACTGGGCGCCGTGATTCAGATCCCCGCGTCGCGTCGCGCCGAGGTGGAAAGCGTGTTGGCCCTGAACGGTCTGGCGGAGTGCGTTCACTATCTTGGTCAGGCGGAAGACGGTTCTCACTTCATTATTAAGTGTGGTGACGCTGTTGTTTATCACGAAAACCGCACCACGATGCGCGACTGGTGGGCTGAAACAACCTGGCAGATGCAGCGCCTGCGTGATAACCCGCAGTGTGCCGATCAGGAACATGTTGCCAAGCAGGACGATAACGATCCGGGCCTGAATGTGGTGCTGACCTTCGATCCGCAGGAAGATATTGCGGCCCCCTACATTGCCAGGCAGGTTCGCCCCAAAGTCGCCGTATTGCGTGAGCAGGGCGTCAACTCTCATGTGGAGATGGCGGCGGCCTTCCATCGTGCGGGTTTTGATGCCATGGATATCCATATGAGCGATTTACTGGCGGGGCGTCGTGACCTGTGGGACTTCCATGCGCTGGTTGCCTGCGGCGGCTTCTCGTATGGCGACGTGCTGGGCGCGGGCGAAGGCTGGGCGAAATCCATTTTGTTCAACTCACGTGTGCGTGATGAGTTTGCCGCGTTCTTCCAACGTCCGCAAACGTTGGCGCTGGGGGTGTGTAACGGCTGCCAGATGATGTCGAACCTGCGTGAGCTGATTCCGGGTGCCGATCTGTGGCCGCGGTTTGTCCGTAATAAGTCTGACCGTTTTGAAGCTCGTTTCAGTTTGGTGGAAGTCGAAAAAAGCCCCTCTCTGTTCATGAACGACATGGCGGGTTCACGGATGCCTATCGCGGTTTCTCACGGCGAAGGACGTGTTGAAATCCGTGATAATACTCATCTGAGTGCGCTGGAACAGCAGAATCTGGTGGCATTGCGTTACGTGAATAACTACGGACAGGTGACGGAAAATTATCCGGCCAACCCGAATGGTTCACCAAACGGTATTACCGCGATAACCAGCGCCAGCGGTCGCGCAACCGTGATGATGCCGCACCCTGAACGCGTATTTCGTACCGTCAGCCACTCCTGGCACCCGGAAGAGTGGGGCGAGGATAGCCCGTGGATGCGTATGTTCCGCAATGCGCGCAGACAACTGGGTTAATCACCCTCTGGTCACAGAACAAGTAAAACACGACAAGGGCTTCGGCCCTTTTTTGCTGGCTAGGGGTAACAGTAAAGCGACTAAATGGCGATAAAAACAGCGAATAAATAAGTTTGTCGTGTTTTTACGACAAACGTCTATCTCACTGTCTCCAATAGAAGACATTTAATTAGTTGATTTATAAGAAATGAAATGTATGGCGGGCAAGGTGTCTGTTTTTGACGACAGAAAATCGTGTTCAGGCTTACGTCCGGCGCTGCTATCCTGTTTTATAACCCATTTTTAAATAATAAGTTGTTTAAAATTAACTGGTTAAATATTAATTAAAAGGTTGGCACGATAGATGCATAATCTTTAGCGTTGCTCATTCAACTGGTTATGATTGCGTTCTGCTGTTTGGCAGAGATTTTCGCTCATAACACCGGAATGACGCCAAAAGAAAGGGTGCCTATCGTCCACCAGACCGATAACAGAACGCGCAAGCGGACTTTATCAAACATCGGGCGACACGTTGAGTGAGGCACCGCCTATTCAGTTACGCGGCCTTTCGGCCGCGTAATGCCTAATCTTCCTTCTGCTTTACTCTTCCGTTGACGACCGGGCTTGCCGCGCCCTTCCGCTTTCTACTTGGCTGTGACACTAAATTGGAATGCGTTATGCAATGTTAAAAAACGTTCCTGACGTTTTTAGCAGATTCAGTTAGCATCAAGCGGGTTGATAGGTAACGAGATGATTTCTTTGAAACGATGGCGTTTTTTCCCGCGTTCTCTGCGGCAATTGGTAATCATGGCTTTCTTGCTGGTGCTGTTACCGTTACTGGTATTGGCTTATCAGGCTTATCAGAGCCTGAATATGCTGAGTGAACAGGCGGCGGACATCAATCGAACCACTTTGACGGACGCGCGTCGCAGCGAGGCGATGACCAGCGTGGCGCTGGCAATGGAGCGTAGCTATCGACAGTATTGTGTGCTGGATGACCAAACGCTGGCGACACTGTATCAGAATCAGCGTAAACAATACGCTCAAATGCTGGATGCCCACGCGGCTGTTTTGCCGGACCCGCGCTATTACCAAACGCTGCGTCAGTATCTAACCCAGCTTGCAGAGTTGCACTGCAACAACAGCGGCCCAGATCAGAACGTGCCTGGGCTGTTGGCGAATTTTTCCCGGGCGAACGGAGAGATGGTGCAGGTCACTCGTGATGTCGTGTTTTCCCGCGGGCAACAACTGCAACAGGCCATTGCCGAGCGCGGTCAGTTCTTTGGCTGGCAGGCGCTGCTGCTTTTTCTGGTGAGCGTGCTGTTGGTGATGCTGTTCACCCGGATGATTATCGGCCCGGTCAACGGGGTTGAGCGGATGATCAATCGCCTGGGGGAAGGGCGCTCGCTGGGCAATACCAGTACTTTTAAAGGTCCCCGTGAAATTCGCTCGCTGGCGCAGCGCATTATCTGGTTGAGTGAACGCCTTTCCTGGCTGGAGTCTCAACGACATGAATTTTTGCGGCATATTTCTCATGAACTGAAAACGCCACTGGCAAGTTTGCGTGAAGGGACGGAATTACTGGCCGATGAGGTGGTGGGGCCGCTGACTGCCGATCAAAAAGAAGTGGTCGCCATTCTCGACAGCAGCAGTCTGCACTTGCTGCAACTGATCGATCAACTGCTGGACTATAACCGCAAGCTGGCTGATACCCCGACCGAGCTGGAACGGGTGGAGATTGAGGAAATCGTTGATATTGTCGTGTCGTCCCATAGCTTGCCCGCGCGGGCCAAAATGCTGCATACCGGTGTTGAACTGAACGCTGAACAGTGCTGGGCCGAGACAACGCTGTTGATGCGCGTGATTGATAATCTCTATTCCAATGCGGTGCACTATGGCAAGGAATCCGGTAACATTTGGATCGCTAGTCGTCAGATAGGCAATCGGGTACAGATCGATATCGCGAATAGTGGTACGCCCATCCCTGATGCGGAACGCGGCATGATCTTTGAACCTTTTTATCAAGGAAGTCATCAGCGTAAAGGGGCTGTCAAAGGCAGCGGTCTGGGGCTGAGCATCGCCCGGGATTGTATTCGTCGTATGCGGGGGGAACTCAGCCTGATTGTGGTTGACTATGCTGATGTGTGTTTTCGTATTGAACTGCCTTTAACCTCTGAGAATGAATAAATAATGAATGCATGGTTTGCCCGTCCTTGTCCGCAACGCGTCCTGTCTGATGTTTCTTTGAACCGAGTGTTAAAGGCCGTGGTGATGTTCTTTCCCATATTACTGACGGCATGCAATAGCCACGTGAACGGCAACCTGTTGTCATGGAACGCGGAAAGTCCGTCACCGAAAGAGCGGGTGACAAATTACCGCATTGCTCAATGTGATCACTTGTGGCAAGTGGACGATCCGGAAGCGATGGATAATGCGCTCTACTGGCTGCGGGCGATGGACTGTGCCGGGCGTTTAACCCAGGTTCAGGCCCGTGAAGAAGCGCAGCGTCTGGAAGGCGAGAGTTGGGCGCATGCCTTCAAGCAGGGCATTTTGCTGGATAACTCAGGTATCACCCAGTCGGAACGGCGCCAGATGCTGAAACAAATCAATGTGTACCGGCTGGATTTTCCGGCGGCATTAAGACCGCTGGTACAAACCTGGCGCGATCGCCAAACCCTGTTGCTGGCGTTATCTGACGAGCATTTACGCTACAAACGTTTGCAGGAATCCAGCGATAGGCAGTTGGATGCGTTGCGTACCCAGCAACGTCACCTGCAATATCAACTCGAAACCACTGCCCGGAAACTGGAAAACCTGACGGATATCGAGCGTCAGCTTTCGTCTCGTAAACAATTGTCGGGTGAATTGCCAGAAAACGATGTCGATCATCGTGCTAATGCGAGCGGGAACCGTTCAGCGCAAAAATCGACGGCGGCGCCGACCAAAGCGGATGACACTTACACGCCGGCAGCGGAGACGGGTAACGCTACGACGAAGAAGGGGCCGAAAAACCCATGACAACCCGTAAATCGGCGAATTTACTTCTGGTGGATGATGATCCCAGCTTGTTGAAGTTATTGGGAATGCGTCTGGCCAGTGAAGGTTTCAGCGTTATGACAGCGGAAAGCGGTCAGGAAGCGCTGCGGCTGTTAAACAGAGAGCAGTTCGACCTGGTTATCAGCGATCTTCGAATGGATGAGATGGATGGCATGGCGCTTTTTTCGGAAATCCAGCGCTTTCAACCCGGCATGCCGGTCATTATTCTTACCGCGCACGGCTCAATTCCTGATGCTGTAGCGGCGACGCAACAAGGTGTATTCAGTTTTCTCACCAAGCCCGTCGATCGTGACGCTTTGTACAAAGCGATTGATGAAGCCCTGGCGTTATCTGCCCCGGCGGGGGATGAAGGCTGGCGTGAAACCATTGTAACGCGCAGCCCGTTAATGTTGCGCCTGCTGGAGCAGGCCAGAATGGTGGCCCAGTCGGACGTCAGCGTATTGATTAACGGCCAGAGCGGAACGGGAAAAGAGGTCTTGGCGCGGGCTATCCATGCCGCCAGTCCGCGTGCGAAAAAAACCTTCATCGCCATTAACTGCGGCGCGTTACCGGAACCTTTGCTGGAGTCTGAGCTTTTCGGCCACGCGAAAGGCGCTTTTACAGGGGCGGTCAGTAGCCGTGAAGGGCTTTTTCAAGCGGCGGAGGGCGGGACGCTGTTTCTGGATGAAATCGGGGATATGCCGCTGTCGTTGCAGGTAAAACTGCTGCGTGTTCTCCAGGAGCGCAAAGTTCGTCCACTGGGCAGTAACCGCGATCTGGAGATTAATGTGCGGATTATTTCCGCGACTCACCGCGATTTGCCAAAAGCGATGGGAAAAGGCGAGTTTCGTGAGGATCTCTACTATCGGCTAAATGTGGTTAACCTGAAATTGCCCGCCCTGCATGAGCGGGCAGAAGATATTCCGCTGTTGGCCAATCATCTGCTGCGTGAGTCGGCGTCCCGGCATAAACCTTTTGTGCGTACTTTCTCAACGGACGCCATGAAACGGTTGATGACGGCGAGTTGGCCGGGTAACGTGCGGCAACTGGTTAACGTGATTGAGCAATGCGTGGCGCTGACCAGCGCGCCCGTCATCAGCGAAGCCCTGGTGGAACAGGCGCTGGAAGGTGAAAACACCGCATTGCCGACGTTTGTCGAAGCCCGTCATCAATTCGAGTTGAACTATCTTCGCAAACTGTTGCAGATAGCTAAAGGCAATGTCACGCAGGCCGCGCGTATGGCGGGACGCAACCGGACGGAGTTTTATAAACTGTTGGGCCGTCATGAATTGGACGCTAATGACTTTAAAGAATAGTGTTAAGAGGTTGTAATCTTGGATTCTGACAATCTTCTTGTTCGCTGTGCCTGGCTTTAGCCGCCCTATAAGTAATACTAAGGTTCTTTGATGAAAAAAATTGATGCGATTATTAAGCCGTTCAAACTGGACGATGTACGTGAAGCGTTAGCTGAAGTGGGCATCACAGGAATGACGGTAACGGAAGTAAAAGGATTTGGTCGTCAGAAAGGCCACACCGAGTTGTATCGTGGCGCTGAGTACATGGTTGATTTTTTACCCAAGGTGAAAATTGAGATTATTGTTGCCGACGATATCGTTGATACCTGCGTGGAAACCATCATGCAGACGGCACAGACGAGCAAAATTGGCGATGGCAAAATCTTTGTCTTTGACGTGACGCGGGTGGTGCGTATCCGCACCGGCGAAGAAGACGAAGAAGCAATTTGACAGGCAGGCGTGACGTTGCGCGGAGCGCGGAGAATGTGCGTGCTTTGATCATCCTCGCTGTTTTCCCCGAGATCCCCATCTTGTTTCCCTGTTTCCTGAAGCCAGCCCTCATCAGACTGGCTGCTTTCAAACATGTGGTTTTTCGACATGAACAAGAAGACGCGCGTTGAACCAACCGTTTGTTTTAGGGTTATTGCTGATGTTTGCTGACCAGGTTGCCGGCCAGCATTTTTAGTTCCGGCGCCTGCCGGATGGCATCGGCGACAATTTCCGCGACGGCGACAGCCCCTTTTTTCTGAAAGTGCGTGGTATCCGGTTTGGTCAGGCTGCCCACCCGATCGCAGTAGAAGGGATATTTTGCCGGATCGACTGCCAGCCAGTATTGCTTCCAGTGATTACGGCCCCCCTTATTGGCCAGAGCAATCGTGGCGGTTTCGATATCCAGCACAATGATTTTGTTGGCAACGGCCGTGTCTTTGATGGTTTTAGTATAATCGCCGACAAAAGCATACCCTCCATCGCTGTTCTGTTGAGTAAAGTGACTGTGAACGGCGGGCGTGCCGTTTTTGCCCTCTGCCGTGCGCACGTTAGCGGTGGGCGTCAGCAGCACCGGCGTCATTTTATACTGGCGGGCAAGATCGATATAACGTTCCAGTGACGTCTGGAATGACATATCAGGTTTACCCTGCGGTGCCTGACGTTCACCCACGGCATCATTGGGATAAGTACACAGATTGGCGACGTCGGCCGCGCCACGAATCGGTTTGGCGCTGTTACAGTTTTGGTCGTTATGCCCCATTTGAATAAACAGGAAGTCACCCGGCTTCATCAGCGGTTGCATCTGACGGAACCAGCCTTCGTGAAAGTAATCACGCGAACTGCGGCCGGGACGTGCGCCATTGACGACTTTTATGCCGTGGTCTTCTTTAAACTGCTGTTCAAAAACCTGTCCCCATCCCATCTGTGGAAACCGCGCTTTTTCGTAGGTTGCGGCTGTGGCGTCGCCAACGAGAAAAATACGGGTTCTGGCTTTCTGGATCGCATCCAGTCGTTGGCGGGCCAAGTGATAATCCAGCGGTTCATCATCCCGACCATCGTTTATATCAACGATAGGACGGTAATGGCTATCGGTAAGCACCGTGCGCCCGGAATAACCGGTGTTGTCGTCATAATTGCGATTATGATTAATGACCTCGATAAGCCTGGTCGCCGCTTCCTGCTGTGCGGCTGGGTAGGTCAGCGGATCGAAATACGAAGGGGAGGTGATGCCCGCCTGTTTCAGCGCAGAGTTGAAAGCGGTGTGAAAGACGGCATACGCCTTTTTCCATGCCGCTGCGTCCAGCGTTGGCGAGGCGGCATTGTCGGCCAGTTGCTGTGGGCCGGTGTAGCCCGCGGCGGTGGCGACATCAGAAACGATACGGTCGGTTAGCGGATTGATGTTGGCGATATTATCCTTGCCCGATCGTAATGACGGCGCCAACGCCGTCAGGCAGATGGCTCGCGGAATATAATTGAGCAGGCAATTGTTACCGCCGGATTCAATAGCCGACAGGCGCAAAGGCGGGGTTAACCCTGAAACATCAATATGGTAGTGGCCTTGCTCATCCGTTTGGATCTGTCTGCGTTGCCCTTGCCGATCCCTGATAATCACGGTTGCGGGAAGATGAATTTGGCGGTGTGTCAAATGGCCGGTGAGGGTGGTTTGTTCCCCCAGTTCGATGTTGGATATGGCCTCATTGCCGCTTTGTGGTTTGGCGCCGTGTGCGGGTTCGGATGACTGCGCATGTACCATCGTCCAGGGAACTGAAAACAAAATGGCGTAAGCCATCCTTTCAGAAAAACGTTTTAGCATGATTAGACATATCCCTTGTTGTATGGACCGGAAAAATGTTGGACGGATTTCACCCGTTGTCAAACAGGCCCCTAAGATTTTGTAGATGCATCACTTGAAAAGTGCTGTTTTTTGTGACTAACCATTTTTTACCGGCGTGGGGAAGGCGAGCGGCTTTAACGCGCGATCGGCAACAGGCAGCGTTGCATACAATGTCAACATGAAAAAAGAACAGGTTTAAAATGAAGAAAACTCTCCATCCTAGAGTCAGCATGAAATCTTCTCAAGCCTTGTGCTGCCTGGGACTAATCGTTTGCGTAAAAACCTCTGTCAAGGCCTATCCTCATCAGGGAGAAACGGTTTACACTATAGGCCAATACCCAAACGGGTGATGGTTTCCCAGTATATTAAGTTAGCTGAGTCAGGAGATGCGGATGTTAAAGCGTGAAATGAACATTGCCGATTATGATGCCGAACTGTGGCAAGCAATGGAGCAGGAAGTGGTGCGTCAGGAAGAACATATTGAACTGATTGCGTCAGAAAACTACACCAGCCCACGCGTCATGCAGGCTCAGGGTTCTCAACTGACCAACAAATATGCTGAAGGCTATCCCGGCAAACGCTATTACGGCGGCTGCGAGTATGTGGATGTGGTTGAGCAGTTGGCTATCGATCGCGCCAAAGCGCTGTTCGGTGCTGATTATGCCAACGTGCAGCCCCACTCCGGCTCTCAGGCTAACTTCGCTGTTTATACCGCGCTGTTACAGCCGGGTGATACTATTCTGGGAATGAACCTGGCGCACGGCGGCCACCTGACTCACGGCTCTCCGGTCAACCTGTCTGGCAAACTCTACAACGTGGTTCCTTACGGTATTGATGCAAGCGGCAAGATTGATTACGAAGAAATGGCTGAGTTGGCTCGTACCCACAAACCCAAAATGATCGTTGGCGGTTTTTCCGCCTACTCTGGTGTGGTTGACTGGGCCAAAATGCGTGAAATTGCCGACAGCATCGGGGCTTACCTGTTCGTTGATATGGCGCACGTTGCGGGTCTGGTTGCCGCAGACGTGTATCCGACCCCGATTCCTCATGCGCATATTGTCACCACCACGACCCACAAAACGCTGGCGGGTCCGCGTGGCGGACTGATTCTGGCGAAAGGCGGTGACGAAGAACTGTACAAAAAACTGAACTCCGCAGTATTCCCGGGCGGTCAGGGCGGCCCGCTGATGCATGTTATCGCGGGTAAAGCGGTGGCGCTAAAGGAAGCCATGGAGCCCGAGTTCAAGGTTTATCAGCAACAAGTGGCGAAAAACGCCCAGGCTATGGTCGAGGTCTTCCTGTCTCGTGGTTATAACGTGGTTTCCGGCGGCACCAGCAACCATCTGTTCCTGCTGGATTTGGTGAGCAAAAATATTACCGGTAAAGAAGCTGACGCCGCGTTGGGCCGTGCGAACATCACCGTTAATAAAAATAGCGTGCCGAACGATCCCAAAAGTCCGTTCGTTACTTCTGGTGTGCGTATCGGCACGCCCGCAGCGACGCGACGTGGTTTTAAAGAAGCGGAAGTTCGTGAACTGGCCGGTTGGATCTGTGATGTGCTGGATAACATCAATGATGAATCCACCATCGAGCGCATTAAACAAAAAGTTCTGGATATCTGCGCTCGTTTCCCGGTTTACGCATAATCTCCTCTTTTTCCTGATGCTCATCATCGTCGGGGCATTTTTAAAACGTCAGCCTGTGCTGTAATGCCGATCAGTTAAGGATCGGTTGACCGATCCAGTGGCTGTGTAAGAATCCGGAAATGCTCACCCGTTTCCGGATTTTTTTATGCACATTGGACAGGCTCTTGATCTGGTATCCCGTTACGATTCTCTGCGTAACCCGCTGACTTCTCTGGGTGATTATCTGAACCCGGAACTCATTTCCCGCTGTCTTGCCGAAGCCGGCACCGTCACCCTGCGCAAACGTCGTCTGCCGCTGGAAATGATGGTCTGGTGTATCGTCGGTATGGCCCTTGAACGTAAAGAACCCCTCCATCAGCTCGTTAATCGGCTGGACATCATGCTGCCGGGCCGTCGTCCCTTTGTCGCACCCAGCGCTGTGATCCAGGCCCGTCAGCGTCTGCGAAGCGAGGCCGTCCGCCGCGTGTTCACGCAAACAGCGCAGCTCTGGCATAACGCCACGCCGCATCCGCACTGGTGCGGCCTGACCCTGCTGGCCATCGATGGTGTGTTCTGGCGAACACCGGACACGCCAGAAAACGATATCGCCTTCCCCCGCCAGACGCATGGCGGGAAACCAGGACTCTACCCGCAGGTAAAAATGGTCTGTCAGATGGAGCTGACCAGCCATCTGCTGACGGCAGCTGCCTTCGGCACAATGAAAAACAGCGAAAATGAGCTCGCTGAGCAACTTATAGAGCAAACCGGAGATAACACCCTGACGTTAATGGATAAAGGCTATTACTCACTGGGGCTGTTAAATGCCTGGAGCCAGGCGGGAGAGCACCGCCACTGGATGCTTGCTCTCAGAAAGGGAGCTCAGTATGAAGAGGTCGGAAAACTGGGTAAAGGCGACCATCTGGTGAAGCTGAAAACCAGTCCACAGGCACGAAAAAAGTGGCCGGGTCTGGGAAATGAGATGACAGCTCGTTTGCTGACCGTGACGCGCAAAGGAAAAGTCGTCCATCTGCTAACGTCGATGACGGACGCCATGCGTTACCCCGGTGGAGAAATGGCAGACCTGTACAGTCATCGCTGGGAGATCGAACTGGGATACAGGGAGATAAAACAGACGATGCAGCTGAGCAGGCTGACGCTGAGAAGTAAAAAGCCGGAGCTTGTGGAGCAGGAACTGTGGGGGGGATTACTGGCGTATAATCTGGTGAGATATCAGATGATAAAAATGGCGGGACATCTGAAAGGATACTGGTCGAATCAGCTGAGCTTCTCAGAGTCATGCGGAATGGTGATGAGAATGCTGATGACCCTGCAGGGCGCTTCACCGGGGCGAATCCCGGAGTTGATGAGTGATCTTGAAAGTATGGGGCAACTGGTAAAGTTACCGACAAGAAGGGAAAGGGCCTTCCCGAGAGTGGTAAAGGAGAGGCCCTGGAAATACACCTCAGCCCCGAAAAAGGGCCAGTCAGTTGCTTAACTGACTGGCATTACAGCCTGTGCTGGCGTTTTTTATTGCCCCAAAATTGCCGTTCTGACAGAGTAGCGGGCGAGGAAAAACCGCAGAAGCGATTTCCAACGCCGCATACGACGGCCCGTAGGGTGGCGGACAGGATCGCCCGCCGCAAATGGGGAGGAGCCATGGTTCTGCAATCAACGTATTGGCTGGCGCTAAGTTATTTCACTTACTTTTTTTGCTATGGCGTTTTTCTACCGTTCTGGGGAGGGTGGCTAAAAGGAGAGGGCTTGTCCGCGGAATCTATCGGTATGTTGCTGGGGGCCGGGCTGGTTGCCCGTTTCGCTGGCAGTTTGTTCATTACGCCCAGCGTCAAGGACCCGTCGAGGCTGATTACCGTACTGCGCGGCTTGACGCTATTGACGCTGGCATTGTGCGTGGGCTTCTGGCAGGGGAGTACCTGGCTGTGGCTGATGTTTGTGATGATCGGTTTTAATCTGTTTTTTGCGCCATTAGTTCCTTTAACCGATGCGCTGGCCGCCAGTTGGCAACGTCAGATTGTGATGGATTATGGCAAGGTGCGCGTGTGGGGTTCGATCGCCTTTGTTATTGGTTCGGCCGTTACCGGAGAACTGGTGGCGATCTGGGGACATTCTGCGATCCTGGTCATTTTGAGTGCGGGGCTAATTGCCATGATGCTGGGTATGTTGCTTCGGCCGAGCGTCATGCCGCAGACGGCTGTCTCTTCCGAACGCTCCACTGCCGTTACGCCCTGGAATATTTTGCTGAAGGAGCCTGCGGTGTGGCGCTTTTTGCTTTGTGTCTCGCTATTGCAGGGAGCGCATGCGGCCTATTATGGTTTCAGCATGATTTACTGGCAGGATTCCGGCTATTCCGCCTCGGTCATCGGCTATCTCTGGTCGTTGGGGGTGGTAGCGGAAATCGTCATTTTTACCTTCAGCCAGCGCTTGTTCAGACGCTGGAGCGCCAGACGGCTGCTGTTGCTCTCTGCCGTGTGCGGTGTTGTACGCTGGGGATTGATGGGGGCGACGGTGGCGATGCCGTGGATGATTGTGATGCAGATATTGCATTGCGGTACGTTCACCGTTTGTCATCTTGCGGCGATGCGTTTTATCGCGGCGCGCACCGGCGGCGACGTGTTGCGCTTGCAGGCGGTGTATTCGGCATTGGCGATGGGCGGAAGTATCGCGGTGATGACGATGGTTTCCGGTTTTCTGTTTGAGTATCTACAGAGCGGTACCTTCTGGGTGATGGCGCTATTGGCCATACCTGCGTTATTTATTCGTCCCTCGGTCAGTCATCACACGACCTGATCAACTCCGAGCGCCGGTTTTATTGTTGAGGAATGACTTACCGGATGTTGACCGCGATAGGCACTGACGGGTGTTTTCGCCAGTGCCTGCTTGACTTAAAGGGTGGGTTCGGTGACCAGCCCATCGATAATGACCTGTGGTACGCCCTGCGAGCAGCGTTCGATTCTTCCCCGCACGCCATAAACCTTAGCCAGACTTTCCGGGCTGATGACGTCAGCAGGTGGGCCATCCGCAATAAGATCGCCGTTTTGCAGCATCAGAACATGATCGCTGTGACGCAGGGCGATATTAATATCATGCACCACCACGACGGTGATGATATTGCGTTTGCGGGTTTCCCTGCCTACCAAATCCATCACGTGAAACTGATAGTTCAGATCCAGCGCGCTCAGAGGTTCATCGAGTAATAGCAATGACGGCTGGCGGATCAATGACTGAGCGAGCCCGACGAGCTGTTTCTGTCCGCCGGAAAGTTGATCGAGATAGCTCAGGGCCAGATGCTCGATACCCAACTGTTTCAACAGCGTCATGACCTCCGCCTCACTGTCGCTATTGTGCAGTCCGCCGGAAGCTCGCTGAGCAACAATAATCGACTCCAGTACGTGGAGATGCACGCCCGCCGGCAATGACTGTGGCAGGTAAACCACGTTCTCCGCCCGCCGGGAAAACGAAAGTTGCATCAGGTTGCAGTCGTCCAGCCACAGTTCGCCTTCAGAAGGGTTCAGACCCGCCAGGGATCGCAGAAGCGTGGATTTACCGCTACCGTTCGGGCCAAGCAAAACGGTAATTTTTCCGCGTGGTAACAAGGGCACGCAAAGATCGCGGATCACCTGACGTTTCGGGTAGCCCGCGCGAAAATGGGACAACCTTAATCCCGATACGCATGACTGGCTCATACATTCCCCCTATTGCGCAAAATGATGCTCAGGAAGAAAGGCACACCGACCAGTGAGGTAACGATGCCGACCGGAATGATTACGCCGGGGATCAGGTTTTTTGAGGCGACGGAAGCCATCGACAGCACCAGCGCGCCAATCAGGGCGCTGGCGGGCAGATAAAACCGGTGATCTTCCCCAAACATCATGCGTGCGATGTGGGGCGCGACCAGCCCGATAAAACCAATCGGCCCGACAAACGCCACCGACAGCGCGGACAACAAACTGATGCGCAGTAACGTGGCCAAGCGTAGCTGACGTACATTGATGCCGAAACTGACGGCACGATCTTCGCCTAGTCGCAACGCGGTAAGCTTCCATGAACTCATCAGCGACAATGGCATGATGACGGCGAATACCAGCAACAGGATGCCCAGTTTTTCCCAGGATGTGCGCGCCAGGCTGCCCATCGTCCAGAAAACCAAACCCTGCAATGTGTCTTCGTTGGCGATGAACTGCAACATGGAAACCAGTGCGTTAAAAGTGAACACCAGCGCAATGCCAAATAGCACGACCCCGGAGGTGGCGACCTGAGTCCAGCGCGTAATGCCATCAAGCAGCAGTACTGCCATCAGTGCAAACAAAAAAGCATTGGCGGAAATAAACCACTGGGATGGAATACCGGGAATGCCGATGCCTAACACGATGGCCAGTGCCGCGCCAAACGCGGCCGCTGATGACACGCCCAGCGTAAACGGGCTGGCCAACGGGTTATTCAGGATGGTTTGCATTTCAGCACCCGCGAGACCGAGAGACAGCCCGACGACAATGGCCATCAGTGCATAAGGCATACGGATATCCCATACGATAACGCGCGTGCCCGCGTCAGCGTTGGCGGGATCGGTCAGCGTCTGCCATAGCACGTCCAGCGTCAACCCTGATGGACCCATCGTGAAATCCAGCAGTAAAGAGCCGAGGATAATCAATAGCAATATCCCGATGGTGACAACGCGGCGGCGGACAATACTGTGATAATTGTCCATAACGTTGCCGCTATCCTGAACGGCATTGCAGATAATCGGTGGTTCAGTGGTCGTACTCATAAAAATTACTCACCTTGTTTCCAGGCGAAAATAAAACCATTGTCAGGCAATGACGTAAAGTGCTTGATGATGTAACGGTAGGTTTCATCAGGATTCAGCGATGGGAATACCTGCGGGTAAATGGCTTTGGCCAGATACTCTATGCCGACGATGTTGTAAGGGTGGTTATAGAACGGGTGGTAGATGCCGAATACCTGTTTTTTCTGTACCGCGGGGATCTGGTTGATGCCGGGACGCGCCAGCAGGTTTGCTGCTTTGGCCTGAATGTCGGCGGCATCGGCGTCATAACCCAGCGGCAGCGCATTGCTTGTGCCGGACCTTCTCTTGGCGCCGGTCATGATGTAGGTATGGGGTTGCATGCTGATGAGTTTTTCCAGCGAGACATAGCCGTTGGCGCCGGGCAGAAGCGCCGAACCAATATTGATGGCGCCGACCGCTTCAATCATTCCGCCCCAGCCGTTGTGCGCATGGCTGAAACAGCAACTATCCGAACGTCCCGCCCAGGCTTCAACGAACACATTCGCCTTCTTGGTTAGCGAGGCGGTTTTCTGCTGGATGGCCGCCAGACGCTGGTGATAGAAGTCGGTGTAGGCTTTGGCGTTGTCTTCCCTATCCAGTACCTTGCCCAGCAAATCGATGCTGATCGTGGTGTTTTTCACCGGATTGATCTCTGAATCGATGAACATCACCGGGATATTGAGCGCCTTGAGTTTATCCAGCACGCCGCTTTGACTGAGTGACGGTTTGGCGCGCAGTTGGGCAATCATCAGATCCGGCTGTTTGGACAACACCGTTTCCAGTTCAACCTCGCCGTTATCACTTAACCCCATATCCAGAACGCTTTCGGCCTGCGGCCATTTGGTTTTCAGCATATTCCAGGTGGCGATGTCGGATTTTTTAGGAATATTATTCCAGGCCACAAGACGCTGGAACGGATTCTCCCGATCCAGCAACGCCATTGTCGTGATGTCCCGTCCGTCTTGCAGCACGATCCGCTGAGGTGCCTGTTTTACCTGAATCTGCTGCCCGTCGATATCGGTCACCGTCAAGGGATACTGCGTGGCGTAACCATTGAAGGAAAAGCTGAAAAAGGTGGTCAGCAACAGAGGCGTGAAAGACTTTCTTAACATGATCAATTCCTGAAATATTTTCCATTGAAAGTAAATGATTCTAATTATTATTATCATCAATGGGTAGTGTCTATGGTCTGATTAATGCGGATTATTGGTCTATGTAAGTAAAAAAAATACGCCAGCGCGAGG
Source organism: Brenneria rubrifaciens (assembly GCF_005484945.1). Lineage (NCBI taxonomy): Bacteria > Pseudomonadati > Pseudomonadota > Gammaproteobacteria > Enterobacterales > Pectobacteriaceae > Brenneria > Brenneria rubrifaciens. The sequence goes on along the minus strand of NZ_CP034035.1, from coordinate 2,825,736 downwards.
CTGGCGTGGGGAATGGGAATATTGCCGGAAAATGAATCAGCGTTTCAGCGCGTCGCCCAGTTCGTCACGCATCGTTGACAGCATACATTTCACCACGCGCGGGTTACCTGCAACCAAGTTTCCCGAAGAAAGGTAGTTATGGCCGCCAACAAAGTCGGTCACGACGCCGCCCGCTTCACGCACCAGCAGTTCGCCGCCGGCAAAATCCCACGGTTTCAGGCCGATTTCAAAGAACCCGTCAACGCGGCCGGCAGCGACATACGCCAGATCGAGCGCCGCTGAACCGGTGCGGCGGAAATCCGCGCATTGGGTAAACAGGGCCGCGACGATGTTGATGTAGCTTTTGGCGTGTTGCTTCACTTTGAACGGGAAGCCCGTAGCCAGAACGGTGCCATCCAGATCGCGCGCATTGCTGCTGCGCAAGCGATAACCGTTCAACTGCGCGCCTTGGCCGCGGGTCGCCGTGAACAGTTCATTTCGCATCGGATCATAAACAACGGCGACTTCCGTACGGCCTTTGATGCGTACAGCAATGGAAACAGCGAAGTGAGGGAGGCGTTTGATAAAGTTGGTGGTGCCATCCAGCGGATCGATAATCCATTGTATATCCTGATCTTCAGCAGCCAGCTCACCACACTCTTCACCAATAATGGTGTGTTGCGGATAAGACTTGCGGATGACTTCGATGATCAGACGCTCAGCATCCCGATCGACATTAGTGACAAAATCGTTGCTGCCTTTTTGACTGGCTTCTACGGCGTCAGGCGTTTCGTAATTTTTTGCAATGAGATTACCGCCTTTACGCGCAGCGCGTATAGCGATATTGAGCATCGGATGCATGGTATCGTCCACTAGAATGTTAAAGAACAGAAAGCGGGGCGCAGTATAGCAGGGGAAAAGGAAAATATCTAAGTTTGTGTTAGAATATTCCGATTTCCTTATTCGCATGATTGAGTCCGCATGTTACACAATATTCGCATTGTTCTGGTTGAAACTTCCCATACCGGCAACATGGGGTCCGTTGCCAGGGCAATGAAAACCATGGGATTGAGCAAGTTGTATCTGGTCAACCCGCTGGTGAAGCCCGATTCTCAGGCCATCGCTCTGGCGGCGGGCGCCAGCGACGTTATTGGCAACGCCGTTCTGGTTGATTCGTTGGATCAGGCGCTGGAGGGGTGCAGTTTGGTGGTGGGAACCAGCGCACGTTCACGAACCCTGCCCTGGCCGATGCTCGAACCGCGTGAGTGCGGCGTTCGCGCCGCACAGGAAGCGGAGCAGGCGCCGGTGGCGCTGGTTTTCGGCCGTGAGCGCGTTGGCCTGACGAATGACGAATTGCAGAAATGTCATTATCATGTCGCCATCCCTGCTAATCCTGAATACAGTTCGTTGAACCTGGCGATGGCCGTGCAGATTCTGGCCTATGAAGTGCGCGTCGCGCATCTGGATCGTTTTCAGGCAAATAAAGAAGCGCACGGCGAAACGTTTTATCCGTTGGTGGACGATCTGGAGCGTTTTTATCAGCACCTTGAGCGAACTTTGCTGGAAACCGGCTTTATCCGTCAGGCGCATCAGGGACAGGTGATGAACAAGCTGCGTCGGCTGTTTACCCGAGCCCGACCGGAAAGTCAGGAATTGAATATACTGCGCGGAATATTAAGTTCGATTGAGAAAAAGAACGATTAGACACCCTTGAATAATACTTGAGTAAGTTACCCGGTTAAATAGTTGACTAAAACACTCAGGAATGTCAGACTCGAATTACGTTTTTACCAACACATGTTTTCATAATACATGTTTTATCTACAGGTATCATTATCATGAGACTGACATCTAAAGGCCGTTATGCCGTTACCGCCATGCTTGATGTGGCGCTGCATTCCCAGGAAGGCCCGGTTCCGTTGGCTGACATTTCTGAACGCCAGGGTATTTCACTTTCCTATCTGGAGCAGTTGTTTTCGCGCCTGCGTAAAAACGGTTTGGTTGCCAGCGTGCGAGGCCCGGGTGGTGGTTATCTGCTGGGTAAAGGCGCTGATGAAATCGCGGTTGGCATGGTGATCTCCGCCGTGGATGAATCTGTCGACGCGACGCGTTGTCAGGGTCGTGAAAGCTGTCAGGGCGGCGATCGTTGCCTGACTCATACCTTGTGGCGCGATCTTAGCGACCGTATTACAGACTTTTTGAACAGCATTACATTGGATGAACTGGTCAATAATAAAGAAGTGCTGGACGTCGCTGACCGGCAGGATGCGGATACACGCCGTACCGCCACCGCGAATGGCCGTATTCAGGACAAGATCAACGTTAATCTGCGCGCCTGAAATAAAAACGCCGGAACATTTTCAAACTCATAGCTTGGCGGGCAGACAAGCCCGCTATAAAAAAACGCGGAAGCGTTTTTTTATATTGCGCGACGATGACGCTAAAAGGCATGGCGAAATTTTCGCGAGCAGTTTTTAACAACGTATCGCATTGCCCCACAGGGTAAGAGTAGTATAGCCCGTCATATGAACAAGACGCTTTGCACGTTTTGAAGTGATGTACGGAGTTTATGAGCAATGAAGTTACCCATCTATCTGGATTATTCAGCGACGACGCCGGTTGATGCACGCGTTGCTGAAAAAATGATGCAGTTTTTGACCCTGGACGGAACGTTCGGCAACCCGGCTTCCCGTTCTCACCGTTTCGGCTGGCAAGCAGAAGAATCCGTCGATATCGCTCGTAATCAAATTGCTGAATTGGTCGGCGCCGACCCGCGTGAGATCGTCTTTACCTCTGGCGCGACCGAGTCGGATAATCTGGCCATCAAAGGCGCCGCCAGCTTCAATCAGATGAAAGGCAAGCACATTATCACCAGCAAAACAGAACACAAGGCCGTGCTGGATACCTGCCAACAGTTAGAGCGAGAAGGGTATGAAGTCACTTATCTGGCACCGCAGCGCAACGGTATTATCGACCTGAACGAATTGGCGTCCGCTATGCGTGATGACACCGTCCTGGTTTCCATCATGCACGTCAACAACGAAATCGGTGTGATTCAGGATATCGCGGCCATCGGTGATATGTGCCGTAGTCGCGGGATCATTTTCCATGTCGACGCTACTCAGAGCGTGGGTAAGCTGCCTATCGATCTGAGCCAGTTGAAAGTCGATCTGATGTCTTTCTCCGGTCATAAAATTTATGGGCCGAAAGGCATCGGTGCGCTGTATGTCCGCCGTAATCCCCGTGTTCGTATCGACGCGCAAATGCATGGCGGGGGGCATGAGCGCGGTATGCGTTCCGGCACCTTACCTGTCCATCAAATCGTCGGCATGGGTGAAGCCTACCGCATCGCGAAAGAAGAAATGGCTACCGAGATGGCGCGCCTGCGCGTGCTGCGCGATCGTCTCTGGCGCGGGATTAATGATATCGAAGAAGTCTATCTGAATGGTGACATTGAGCAGGGCGCGCCGAATATCCTGAACGCCAGTTTCAACTATGTTGAAGGTGAATCGCTGATTTTGTCGCTGAAAGATCTGGCCGTTTCGTCCGGTTCCGCCTGTACGTCAGCCAGCCTCGAACCCTCCTACGTATTACGCGCGTTGGGTATGAACGATGGATTGGCGTATAGCTCGATCCGCTTCTCTCTGGGACGTTTTACCACTGAAGAAGAGATCGACTACGCCATTGAGCTGGTTCGTAAATCCATCAGTCGCCTGCGCGATCTTTCCCCGCAGTGGGAAAGGTTCAAACAGGGCGTGGAGATCAACAGCGCCGAATGGCTACATCATTAATTCATCAGACTGGCGACGACGATTGGGGCATACAACGAAAAAGTCATTGAACACGACGATAATCCACCCAACGTTGGCTGATGTGTGTTATGGAATTGAAAGGGATGGCAGTCGCGCGATCATTGAAGCGCCGGAAGCATCCAATGAAAAAATTCTGGAAGCGATCCCGCTGGTCTGGTTAGATGAGGCGGAATAACGGTTGATAGTACGGGCTGCCTTCGGCGGCCCGCTTTATTTTTGGATGACGACCCAATGAGGGCGTCTAAAAAAACAATCAGGAGCAGAATTATGACAAGCGAAGCTATGCTGATTTCACTCTCCAGCCAACCGGCGGATGCACGCTGGGGTGAGAAAGCGCCGTTAAGTGTGAATGAAAACGGTTTTACCATTCATCTGAATGGGAATTCCCCGCAGACGGTTATTCAACGAGCGGCCCGTAAAATTGACGCTCAGGGCGTCAAGCACGTTAAACTGGCAGGCGTTGGCTGGGATTTGGAAAACTGCTGGGCATTCTGGCAAGGGTATCGTGCGCCTAAGGGGAAACGCACGGTGGAATGGGCTGAACTGAACAGCGCTGATCAGAAAGAACTGGCCGATCGCCTCAAGATCGTTGACTGGGTGAGGGATACGATCAACCTGCCGGCAGAAGAGTTGGGGCCGGAGCAATTGGCGACGCGCGTGATTGATCTGCTGAACGATGTCGCCGGTGACGTCTTCAATTACCGGATCACCAAAGGCGACGATCTGCGTACGCAAAACTATGCCGGGCTTTATACGGTCGGTCGTGGTTCCGATCGTTCTCCCGTGCTGCTGGCGCTGGATTACAACCCGACCGGTAATCCAGATGCGCCGGTATTCGCCTGCCTGGTCGGTAAAGGCATTACCTTTGATACCGGCGGCTACAGTCTGAAATCCAGCAGTTACATGGACTCCATGAAATCAGATATGGGCGGCGCGGCAACCGTGGTGGGCGCGTTGGCGCTGGCGGCAGCGCGTGGATTGCAACAGCGGGTGAAACTGTACCTGTGCTGCGCGGATAATATGGTCAGCGGCAATGCGTTCAAGCTGGGTGACATCATTCGCTATCGCAACGGCAAGAGCGTTGAGGTGATGAACACGGATGCGGAAGGGCGTCTGGTACTGGCTGACGGTCTGATCGACGCATCGGAGCAGAATCCGCAGTGGATCATTGACTGCGCGACGCTGACGGGAGCGGCAAAAACCGCCCTCGGTAACGATTATCAAGCCTTGTTCAGTTTCGATGATGAACTGGCGGCGGCATTGCAGGACAGCGCGAAACAGGAAGACGAACCATTTTGGCGCCTGCCGCTGGAAGAGTTCCACCGCAGCCAACTTCCTTCCAACTTTGCGGATTTAAACAATATCGCCGGGGCTGCGCACAGCGCGGGCGCGAGTACGGCGGCGGCGTTCCTGTCGCATTTTGTAAAGCATTATCAGCGAGGCTGGCTGCACATTGACTGTTCCGCAACCTATCGCAAAGGGGCGGTGGAGCAATGGTCCGCGGGGGCGACCGGGCTGGGCGTTCGGACGCTGGCGAATCTGCTGCTAAGCAAGGCCGAATAATCAGGATTAACCGGGCCAGTACCCGGTTTTTAACGCAGTTAAGGTTGAGGAGCGTTATGGATTTTTCACCACAAAATAAACTGGAAGAACTGCTGGTTCTGGCCGCAACCGAGCCAGCGCATCGGCCTGAGTTTTTCAGCGAACTAATGGACGCGACGGTATTTGTACTAGGCGGCAGTGACGAAAGCGACGCGCCCGGTGAAAAGATCCTGCATGCAGGCAGTAACGTGCAGATTCAACACTGGGAGAAAGCCGATGGCTCCTCAGCCATTCCCTTTTTCTCTTCGCTGGAAGCCTTGCAGCAGGTGATTAGCGAAGAGCGCCCTTTTCTGGCATTACCGGCGCGTTCACTGTTCGAGATCACGCTCGGCGCCACGCTGTTCCTGAATCCTAAGCTGCCGTATGGAAAAGAGTTTTTACCGCAGGAAGTCGAGCATATGCTGTCCGGCGAAGGAACCGGGTTGGTTGAGCAGCGGATTATCGAAGAGGATACTCAGGTATTGATTGGCCAGCCCGCGGCAATGCCGGTACAGATGATTGACTCACTGACCCAGTTGTTTACCCGGTATCGGCACGTGCGCCGTGCATTTCTTGCTCAAATCCATGAACCGAATGAAAAAGAGCCGCATCTACTCATCGGGATTGAAGCGGATCAGGATAGGGAAGAGATTATCCGCGTCGCCGGCAGTGTAGCCAGCGATACGCTACCGGACGAGCGTCCGGTCGATATCTGTCTGGTTAAAGAAAATGAGCCGGGCATCAGCCACTATCTGATCAAACACACCACGCCGTTTTATGAGCGCAAGTGGGGCAGCTTTCTGCGAGATTTCAAAAGCACCGGCCGCGCCTGAATAGAGGGGCGGTACAACGGTGGATTATGAGTCCACCGTTGTCGCCTGTAACAGCAACAGGTCGATCATCATCACCAGATTTGATTCAAACGAGCTAATCTCCGCGGCCTCCGCCGCATAATGCACCGCGTCGTCATAGAGCCGAAAATGCAGATCGGCCAGTTCGCCCAATGAATTCAGAGATGCTCTGGTGAAGGCGATCACCTGCATGCCGATATTTTTGGCAATCCGTGCCTTATCCAACACCTGCTCGGTTTCACCACTACGGGAAATGGCAATGAACACCTGATATTTCGGCGCATTATTGAGGAAAATCCCTCTGCTGTCTCCCAGCCCGGAAGAGAAAGCATCTTTACCCAAAACCTGAAGTTTTTTCGTCAGATATTCGGCGAACAGATGTGAGAAACCCGCGCCATAGAGAAAAAAATGGCTTTCCTGCCGCAGAATCCGGCTGAACGCCGCCATTTCTTCGGCACTAACATAGGAGAAGGTGTGCTGGTAATTGTCCATAAAGCGCTGAAACGCAGCCGGAATATGATTAACGGCGGCAGGCGGCAACCGCGGGGGCGTCGCCAGCAGTTGTTTACAGTGATAAATAAATTCGCTGTAGCCGCTGAAGCCTATTTTCTGACACAGGCGCATGATGGTGGCGGTAGAGACATACGTTTGTTGCGCCAGCTCCCGAACGGTCATTTTCCCTACCAGAGAAGAGTGCTCCGCGATAAAGGCAAGTACGCGATATTCCGCGCGGGTAAGCGCCTGACCGCGTTGCATCAGGGAGGCCAGCCGGTTGTCCATGATATGCTCCTCCTGATACCGTTCATGGCAGACGTGGAATCAATTAAGCGTAATAGGCAGGTCGTCGCGGCTGCCCCAATCGCTCCATGCACCGTCATACAGCGTTACATTTGGTACATTCAGTACGTGTAGCGCCAGAATAACCACGCAGGCGGTAACGCCGGAACCGCAACTGGCAACAACAGGCTGACTGAAATTCACACCATGCTTATGCAGAATGGTCGCCAGTTCCGCATTTGGCTTCAACGTCCCGTCGGCGACCAGCTCGCTCCAGGGAACATTCAGGCTGCCGGGGATATGTCCGCGATGCAGGCCGGGGCGAGGTTCGTCCACTTCGCCGTTAAAGCGGGCGGCAGGGCGGGCATCAACAATTTGTGCGGATTGGTCACGGCTGATCGCCAGCACGTCTCCGCGCTGCCGGATCGCCGTTTCATTTAGCCTGGCTTCAAAAACGGCGGGTGCCCGTTCGACATTGCCCTGCTCCAGCGGCAGGTTTTGACTTTTCCAGCCAGCCAGTCCACCAGCGAGGATCGAGATCTTTTCAATGCCAAATATGTGCAGCATCCACCAGGCACGCGGCGCGGAAAACAGATTGCCTTCGTCGTAGATAACAACGTGTTGCTGATGGCTGACGCCGAGCTTGCTCATGGCGCGGGAGAAATCATCGCCGCGGGGCAGCATATGCGGTAGCTCGGTATTGTGATCGGACAGCGTTTCAATATCAAAAAATACCGCGCCGGGTAAATGACCGGCACGGTATTCCGCGTTGATATCACGGGTTGTTTCACCCGGCGGCAACATGCGGGCGTCAAGGAGAGCGATTGTGCTGTCGTTAAGGTGCTCGGCAAGCCAGGTTGAGGAAACAAACCCTCTATTGGAAACAGATAACTCAGAAGAAGACATTGTCATAATCCCCTCACGCTGGGGCCGACGGATTCAGCCCCGATGTGAAATAAGGTTTCATTGTCAGCGATTTCTTCTGTCCCGACAAGCATGCGTTTACGGCGCGGCAGCGTCGCGGTAGGCCTGATTTAGCCGCGGCCAGTATTCGCGGTTTGCTTCAATCATATCGTCCAGAATCGCTTTCGCATGTTGCATGGTGGGCACCGTGCGGTTCAGCGTGAAAGCCTGCAACGCTTTTTCGTAGCTGCCTTCCAGCGTTGCCTCAACCAGCAACTGTTCCGAAGCCAATTGCTGTTCCAGCAGCGCCCGATGGAACTGCGGGACATTCCCCATACGTACCGGTTCAGGCCCTTGCGCGGTGATGTACGCCGGGACTTCGACCATTGCATCGTAAGGCAGGTTGGCTATCACCCCTTTATTTTCCACAATAACCAGATGACGCTGGCGCAGATCGAAGGCCAGCGAGCAGGCCACATCAACGATAAACGCGCCATGTACGCCGACATGGAAAGCCTCCGGCAGAACACCGGTTTCTTTATATTTGGCGGCGGCGGCGAATAGCTTCTTCTCGCGTCCGTCCATCACTTCGTTGGCGCGGGTGTAATCAGGGTTCTGATGCTCAACAAGCTGATTCGGCATCAGGTAATACTGCAAATAAGGATTCGGCACGAATTCGGGGAAATGATCCATGATCGGCTTGATATTGCGCCAGGTTTTGACCCAAGAGGGATCGGCATGCTGGGGATCGGTATCGGCTGCATCGGCGGTCAGCAGACCATAGCGGGCAATATGCTTGCGCAGTTCGGGCAGACGATCGACACCGTCCACCCATACGCGGGTAAACCAGCCAAAGTGATTCAGGCCGAAGTAATCCACCGTGATGTCTTGTTGATCGACGCCCAGCACGGCGGCGATATTACGCATCGATGCCACCGGCATGTCGCAAATATTCAGTACCCGCGCGGTGGGGCGCAGGCGGCGAATACCTTCGGCGACAATGGCCGCCGGGTTAGAATAATTGACGATCCATGCATCCCGATGGGCGTGGCGTTCCACCAGATCGATCAGTTCAACCATCGGCAGGATCGTACGCAGACCGTAGGCCAATCCGCCGGGGCCGCAGGTTTCCTGACCGACCACACCGTGGCGCAATGGAATTTTCTCATCCAGCTCGCGCATCCTGTACTGACCGACGCGCATCTGTGCGAACACAAAGTGCGCGCCGCGAAGCGCGGTTTCAGCATCGGTGGTGACGGTGCAGGTAATCTCGCGACTATGATCGCGGATGATTTTTTCGACCACTGGCGCAATGGTGTCCTGCCGCTGGCCGTCAAGGTCGTACAGACGGATTTCCGCCAACGGAAAATCCGCGAGGCGCAGCATGAGACTTTTTACGATGCCTGGCGTATAAGTGCTGCCGCCGCCGGCAATAGTTAGAATGAACGGGGGTTTCGTCATGGTCGGTCTCCTGTTAAAGCGCGTTTTCAACTGCTTCGCGTAGGGTTTTGACGTGAAGTCCGTATACCACCTGGACATGGTTACCCTGACGGATAACGGCTTTGGCGCCGGTGGTTTTGAGTTGTTGATCATCAACAATGGTGGGATCCAGCACCGTGACGCGCAGACGGGTGTAACAACTATCCAGCACGTCGATATTCGGTTTGCCGCCAAGCCCGGCAATGATGGTCAGGCCGACGAGACGCGCATCGTCTTTGAGCTGTTGCTGGGCTTTTGCCTGATATTCCGTTTTGGAGTACAGACGGGTTTCTCCCTCGTCGGATTCCCGTCCTGGCGTCGGCATATCGAAATAGAGAATCAGAAAACGAAAGACGAAGAAGTAAATTACCGACAGGATCAACCCAACGGCGATGTACATCGGCCAGTTGGATTTCTCAATACCCAGCGGCAGGTTGTAAAGCAGAAAATCAATAATGCCGTTGGCACCAATCGCATGCACGCCGAGGACAGAAAACAGCATCATACCCAGACCCGTCAGGACGGCGTGAACGACAAACAGCAGTGGTGCGACGAACAGAAAGGAGAACTCCAGCGGTTCAGTCACGCCGAGCAGGAAGGAGGTAAAGGCGGCGGGAATAAGGATCGCTTTGGCCGCCAGGCGTTTTTCCGGCTTTGCGGTAACGTACATCGCCGCCGCCGCCGCCGTCAGACCGAACATTTTACTGATGCCGCGTGCATCCCACGCCACCGTCGGACTAAGTTGCCTGACGCTTTGGCAAGCCATTTCAGCAAAGTAGATGTTACGCGCGCCCTGATACACCTTGCCGCACACATCGGCAGTTCCCCCCAATTCGGTATACAGGAACGGGGTGTAAACCAGATGATGCAAACCGGTTGGGATCAGGATACGTTCGAGAAAGCCATAGATGGCGACGCCGAAGGCGCCGGCACCTTTGATGGCGAAGGCCAGATGGCTAATCCCCTGCTGGGCGAACGGCCAGATGGCGCTCATCGTAAAACCCAGGGCGATAGCCAGCGGAATGACCAGAATGGCGACGAGGCCGTGGCCGGAATAGATAGCCATGACGCCGTCGAACTGTTTACCGGCGTAGCGGTTATACAAATAACCGGCAATGGCCCCGATCAGAATACCGGCGAAAACGCCCATCTCCAGTACCTGAACGCCGAGCGCCATACCTTGTCCGGCAGCGCGCATCTCCGCCGCAGGCACTAGCTTTCCCTGGAGCTGGAGCGTAATGTTCATCGCGTTGATGAAGATGATGAACGTCACCAGTCCGATAAGGGCCGCATATCCCTTATCGCGTTTTGCCAGTCCGATGGGAATGCCGACAGCAAAGACCAGCGCCAGATTCGCCAGAATAGCGACGGCGGATTTGGAAATCAGTTGACCAAAATCCTGAATTAGCGGGTGGTTGAGCAGGGGAATATAACCGGCCAGATTGCCGTTACCGAACACGTTGCCAAAGGCGATAAACAGCCCGACGATCGGTAATATCAACACTGGGCCATACAAGGATTTACCAAAGTTCTGCAAGGCATTGACCGCGTTTTTCATTATCAGCCCTCTTTGTGGCCATTATTGGGGGTACAAGGTAAGGCTAGCAGCGAATAGGGAAAGATATCTAGTTATCCTATTGTTTTAAAAACAAATAACGCGTAACGTTACAAGTGACGTTCAGAACTGTGATCGCCGATGATTTGTTACATTTTGCCGGTGTCCCTGAATGAAAGAGAACAGGGCATCAGCGGCAAACCAAATAAGGCAGGGCGAAGGATAATGTTTTCTAATAAAATGTTATTTCGTCGATAGGCAACGGGTGCCGCTAACCCTATAATCTGCGCCACTTGCACTGGCTGGTATTAGCCTTCTTCCAATCCGGCTGCTATCTAATAGTTATTTGATGAGGTCAATATGACGGTAGAACGTACCTTTTCCATCGTGAAACCTAACGCGGTAGCCAAAAATGCGATTGGCGCCATTTATGCGCGTTTTGAAAGCGCGGGTTTCAGCATTGTTGCCGCCAAAATGCTGTGTCTGACCCGTGAACAGGCCGAAGGCTTTTATGCCGAACATCGGGGCAAACCATTTTTTGACGGTTTAGTCGAATTCATGATGTCCGGCCCGATCATGGTGCAGGTGCTGGAAGGTGAAAATGCGGTTCAGCGTAACCGTGACATTATGGGCGCGACCAATCCGGCAAATGCGCTGGCCGGTACGCTGCGCGCCGATTTTGCCGACAGTTTGACTGAAAACGCCGTCCATGGTTCTGATTCTCATGAGTCCGCTCAGCGCGAGATCGCCTATTTCTTCAGCGCTGACGAAATATACCCGCGCAACAGCTAATCCAGTGCGGCAGGAGCGATTTCCGATGTCGCCTGCGACGGCCCGCCATAAAAAATGCGGCGAGGGTAGCTTACCTGTTTTAAACTTTGTACAATGCTCCGCCCCGGATGAGCCTGCGCTTACCGGGCGTTTCTTTATCATCCTTCTTTAGCGCCATAACGTGTAATAACGAGGCCAAGAGTCCCTATGTCTCAACAAATTGTGTCTGAACAAACCGTGTCCGAATTTTCACCGGCGTCTGCCGCTGCTTCTCAAGTTGCGAAAACCCATGCGGAAAAGGTCAATCTGCTGGATCTTAACCGTCAGCAAATGCGGGAGTTTTTCGCCTCCCTGGGAGAAAAGCCTTTTCGCGCCGATCAGGTGATGAAATGGATTTATCATTATTGCTGTGATGATTTCACACAGATGACGGATATTAACAAAGCCTTCCGTAACAAATTACAGGAAGTCTCAGAAATTCGGGCGCCTGACGTGGTGGACGAACAGCGCTCGGCTGATGGCACCATCAAATGGGCTATTCTGGTCGGCGGCCAGCGCGTCGAAACGGTGTACATTCCTGAAGAAGATCGCGCGACGCTGTGCGTGTCTTCACAGGTCGGCTGTGCGCTGGAGTGTAAATTCTGTTCAACCGCGCAGCAGGGATTCAACCGTAACCTGCGGGTATCTGAAATCATTGGCCAGGTATGGCGCGCGGCAAAAATTATCGGCGCGTTCAAAGTCACCGGCCAGCGTCCAATCACCAACGTGGTGATGATGGGCATGGGGGAACCGCTGCTCAACCTGACCAATGTCGTCCCGGCGATGGAAATCATGTTGGATGATTTCGGTTTCGGCTTGTCAAAACGCCGCGTCACGCTGTCAACGTCAGGGGTTGTGCCCGCGCTGGACAAACTGGGCGACATGATCGATGTCGCGCTGGCTATCTCCCTGCATGCGCCAAACAATGAAATTCGTAATGAGATCATGCCGATTAACAAGAAGTATGATATCGGGGTGTTTTTGAGCGCGGTACGTCGCTATTTGGAGAAATCCAACGCCAATCAGGGACGCGTGACGGTTGAGTATGTGATGCTGGATCACATCAACGACGGTACTGAGCATGCTCATCAATTGGCGGAATGTCTGAAAGATACCCCGTGCAAGATCAACCTTATTCCCTGGAACCCGTTCCCCGGCGCGCCTTACGGCCGTAGTTCGAACAGCCGCGTCGATCGGTTTTCAAAAGTTCTCATGGGGTATGGGTTTACCACCATTGTGCGCAAAACTCGCGGTGACGACATCGACGCCGCCTGTGGTCAACTGGCCGGTGAGGTGGTGGACAGAACGAAACGGACGCTGAAGAAAAAAATGGCGGGTGAACCTATTACGGTTAAAACGGTCTGACACCTAATCGTCCTGGTAATATCGGGAAGTGATGCTATTTTTGCAGTGTTAATCTTACGATAGCGGTGACCTGTCAGGAATTAAGATAGTATGTCGTTGATATGACGGGCTGGATGACGATAAAAGGAAGTCAGGAATGACACGGCAGTTAAGACAGGGAAAGGTTTGGCGGCTGATCATCGTCGCAATGCTGTTGGCAGGATGCGCTCATTCTTCCCGAGAAACGATAAATCCGGCGGTAGCGCATACGCGTTTACAATTGGGCCTTGAGTATCTGGCTCGCAATAATCTGGATGCGGCGCGTCAGAATCTTGAAAAGGCGCTGGCAATCGCCCCGCAGGATTATCGCACCCAGTTGGGCATGGCGCTTTATGAGCAGCGGATCGGGGAAAATGAGTCCGCGGGGCGGCGTTATCAGCGCGCGTTAACGCTGGCGCCGGAAAGCGGTAGCGTCATGAATAATTACGGTGCGTTTCTATGTGGTTTAGGGCAGTATGATGCGGCGCAACGGCAGTTTAGCGCGGCCGCTCAACTCCCTGATTACAGTCAGGTTGCTGATGCGCTGGAAAATGCGGGGTATTGCTTTTTCAAAGCCGGGCAGAATGATGAGGCGCGCAACCTTTTAAGCAGGGCGCTAAAGTATGATCCTGCCAAAGGCGTTACGCTGGTGGCAGAGGCTGATAAACAGTTTTCCACCGGAAATCACGAGCGGGCCAAATTGCTCCTGGATATTTATCAGCATATTCTTCCGGCCAGTGCCGAGAGTTTATGGTTACAGATTCGTTTCGCCGCGTTAGCAGGCCATGATGGCAATATTGAACGTTATGGCAAATCGCTGGCGCGAAGTTTTCCACAATCTAAACAGTACCAGCAATTCTTAGCTAATGAATACTGAAGCCACTAAAAACAATACGGAATCAACTCTTCCCGGCGAACGGTTACGTCAGGCGCGCGAGCGTCTGGGGATGACTCAGCAGACGGTTGCAGAACGTTTGTGTCTTAAGCTTTCCACCGTTCGTGAGATTGAAGAAGGCAATACGCCGACAGGTCTGGCGCCGACGTTCTTACGCGGCTATATCCGTTCCTACGCAAAATTGGTTCACTTGCCCGAAGATGAATTGTTGCCGATGCTGGATAAACATGTGGTGCCGAGGGCAACCAATGTTGCTCCCATGCAAAGCTTCTCTCTGGGTAAAAGCCGCAAGAAACGCGATGGCTGGTTGATGACCTTCACCTGGCTGATCGTGATTGTGGTGCTGGGATTTACAGGCGCATGGTGGTGGCAGAACCATCAGGAGCAGCAGAAGGAGATCAGCAGTATGGTCGACCATGCCAGCGCGATGCAGGCGCAAAATGGAGGTCAGGCCGTACCGCTGATGAGTAACAGCGAGCCGCAAGCTCCCGCAGATTCTGATCCAGCTAGATCAACGCCAGTCGAACCGCCCGAGAACACCACGTCCCAGGCGTCAGACAATCCTGTGACGGCGCAGTCTGCGCCACCACCTTCCGCGACGGATTATCCCCAGTCAGCTACGCCATCCCCCGCGCCGCAGCCCGACGTTTCCCGGCCGGCTGATAGTGCGCCTTTACGTTCCGGCGCGGTTGCTCCCGAGACAGGCGCGGTTTCTCCGGATAATCCCCCTCCTTCAGCTGTATCTTCCGAACCTGCGCTGGTGATGAATTTTAACGCCGATTGCTGGTTAGAAGTGATCGACGCCAGCGGTAAAAAATTGTTCAGCGGTATGCAACGTAACGGCGGTTCACTGAATCTTAATGGGCAGACACCGTACACGCTTAAAATTGGCGCCCCAGCAGCCGTACAGATCCAGTTCCAGGGTAAACCGGTTGATTTGAGCCGGTTTGTAAGAAGCAATCAGGTTGCACGTCTTACGCTGGCTGCGGAATAACGTAACCTTTAAGTGATGTTGCAATCTTGGAGAAGACGTAATGCATAACGCTGCACCCATAACCCGTCGGAAATCAAAACGGATTTACGTCGGTAAGGTGCCTATTGGTGATGGCGCGCCGATCGCGGTGCAATCCATGACCAACACCCGAACCACCGATGTTGAAGCGACCGTTAATCAAATCATGTCACTGGAGCGTGTTGGCGTTGATATTGTGCGTGTGTCCGTTCCAACGATGGAAGCGGCTGAAGCGTTCAAACTAATCAAACAACGCGTGAATGTGCCGCTCGTCGCTGATATCCATTTTGACTATCGTATTGCCCTGAAGGTGGCCGAGTACGGCGTCGACTGTCTGCGAATCAATCCCGGTAATATCGGTAATGAAGAACGTATCCGTTCTGTTGTTGATTGCGCGCGCGATAACAACATCCCGATACGCATTGGCGTGAACGGCGGTTCGCTCGAAAAGGATTTGCAGGAAAAATATGGCGAGCCGACGCCGGAAGCGTTGCTGGAGTCCGCCATGCGTCATGTTGATATTCTGGATCGTCTCAACTTTGATCGGTTCAAGGTCAGCGTGAAGGCTTCAGATGTGTTTCTGGCGGTACAATCTTACCGTCTGCTGGCCGCGCGTATCGATCAACCGTTGCATCTGGGGATCACGGAAGCGGGCGGCGCTCGCAGTGGCGCGGTCAAATCGGCTATCGGCCTCGGCCTGCTGCTGTCCGAAGGCATTGGTGACACCTTGCGTATTTCACTGGCCGCCGATCCGGTTGAAGAAGTTAAAGTGGGTTTCGATATTCTGAAATCACTGCGCATTCGGTCCCGCGGAATCAACTTTATTGCCTGCCCGACCTGTTCCCGTCAGGAGTTTGACGTGATTGGCACCGTGAATGCACTGGAGCAGCGACTGGAAGATATCATCACGCCGATGGACGTTTCGATCATTGGCTGTGTGGTGAATGGGCCCGGGGAGGCGCTGGTTTCCACCATTGGCGTTACGGGCAGCCACAATAAGAGCGGATTTTATGAAGACGGAGTTCGCCAGAAAGAACGTTTTGATAACGAGCAGATGATCGATCAACTGGAGGCCAAAATTCGCGCCAAAGCGTCCATGATGGATGAAAGCCGGCGCATTACCGTTAATCTGGTCGATAAATAGACGGCCTTGTTGGTGCGGACTTCGGTCATCGCTCGCATAATTTATCATTCCTTAATCCGATGAGGTTCGGCCCGCATTGAAGATGCGCCGTGAATCCTCCTATAATCGGGTTTGTTTTTGAAAAACGCATAGAGAACTGACGTGGCAAAAAATATTCAAGCCATTCGCGGCATGAACGATTACCTGCCAGCCGAAACGGCTTTGTGGCAGCGTATTGAAACCAGCCTTAAACAGGTGCTCAGCAGTTACGGCTATAGCGAAATTCGTTTGCCTATCGTTGAGCAAACGCCGTTGTTTAAACGCGCCATCGGTGAAGTCACCGATGTGGTTGAAAAAGAGATGTACACCTTCGAGGATCGCAACGGTGACAGTCTGACACTGCGTCCAGAAGGGACAGCGGGTTGTGTCCGCGCCGGCATCGAACATGGCATCCTTTATAATCAGGAACAGCGTCTGTGGTATATCGGACCCATGTTCCGCCATGAGCGTCCGCAAAAAGGGCGCTACCGTCAGTTTCATCAGTTGGGTTGCGAAGTTTTCGGTCTGCATGGGCCGGATATCGATGCCGAACTGATTCTGCTCACCGCCCGCTGGTGGCGCGCGCTGAGCATATCCGAACATGTCAGGCTGGAACTGAATTCGATTGGATCGCTGGCAGCCCGTGCGACATACCGCGAGGCACTGATCGCGTTTCTTGAGCAGTATAAGGACAAACTGGACGAAGACTGCCTGCGCCGCATGTATACCAATCCGCTACGCGTTCTGGATTCAAAAAATCCGCAGGTGCAGACCTTACTCAACGATGCGCCGGTTCTGACGGATTATCTTGATGAAGAATCTCGTGCTCACTTTGCCGCGTTGAGTGAACTTTTAACACAGTCAGGTATCCCATATACCGTTAATCCACGTCTGGTTCGCGGCCTGGATTATTATAACCGTACCGTGTTTGAGTGGGTCACCACCAGCCTTGGGGCTCAGGGCACGGTTTGCGCTGGCGGCCGATACGACGGAATGGTGGAACAACTGGGCGGGCACGCGACCCCAGCGGTGGGTTTTGCGATGGGATTGGAGCGCCTGGTGCTGCTGGTGCAGTCGGTCAACCCTGAGTTTAAAGTGCATCCGGGTGTGGATGTTTACCTGATTTCCTCTGGAGAGGGAACGCAGGTGGCGGCCATGCAACTGGCTGAAAAATTACGTGATACGCTGCCGCAGATGAAATTCATGACCAATTACGGCGGCGGCAATTTTAAAAAGCAATTCGCCAGAGCCGACAAATGGGGCGCGCGCGTTGCGCTGGTTTTAGGTGAAAACGAAGTTGCGGCAAATCAGGTTGTGGTCAAAAACCTGAGTAATGGCGAGCAGGATACATTGGCGCAGGCCGACGTTGCCGCGCGTCTGGCAACGTTACTGAATTGAGGAGAAAGACATCGTGGAAGCCTATACGACAGAGAATGAACAGGTTGATACACTGCGTCGTTTCCTCGCGGAAAATGGCAAGGCGCTGGTGGTGGGGGTGGTGCTCGGTGTAGGCGCGCTGGTTGGCTGGCGTATTTGGCAAAGTAACCAGAGCGACAACGCAATGGCGGCTTCCGCCTCATACCAGCAAATCGCCGAGAAATTAGCCGATGGCAAAGCGGACGGCGTAGCGGCAGCCGAGAAATTCACTGCCGCGAATCAGAACAGCTACGGCGCGCTGACCTCGCTGGAGCTGGCTCGCCATTATGTCGACCAGAAAGATTTCGCCAAAGCTGAACAACAGTTGGTTTTGGCCCAATCCCAGACTAAAGATGCGGACCTGCTTGCGCTGGTGAACCTGCGTCTGGCGCGGATTCAACTGCAAGAGAAGAAAACGGACGACGCGCTGAAGACGCTGGATGCCATTAAACTCGATGGCTGGGTTGCGCTGGCGGCAGACGTTCGTGGCGATGTGCTGGTCGGCAAAGGGGATAATAAGGCCGCGCGCGACGCATATAACAAAGGTTTGTCTGCCAATCCACCGCAGGCATTGAAGGCATTGCTGACAATGAAACTAAACAACCTGTCCAGCTAAGAGGAATTCCATGCAATTGCGTAAAACACTTTTAGTAGGACTGGTTTCTGTTGCCCTGCTGAGCGGATGTTCGCTGTTTAACAGCGAAGAAGATGTTGTCACCATGTCGCCACTGCCCACAGTCGAAAATCAGTTCACGCCGACCAAGGTATGGAGCCGTTCGGTAGGCAGCGGCACTGGCGAGTTCTTCGCTAATCTGCATCCGGCATGGCAGGACAATCGCGTATTTGCCGCTGATCGCAAAGGGATCGTCAAGGCGCTGGATCTGAACGACGGCAAGGAAATCTGGCAGACCGATCTGTCTGAGAAAACCGGCTTTTTTTCCCGCAATAATCCCGCCCTGTTGTCCGGCGGCGTTTCCGTTTCCGGTAACCATGTGTATGTCGGCAGTGAGCGGGCGCAGGTTTTTGCGCTGAATCGCGATGATGGTTCCGTGGTATGGAAGGCCGGCGTTGCGGGTGAAGCTGTTTCTCGTCCGGTCGTCAGTGATGGTGTGGTATTGATTCATACCAGCAACGGCATGTTGCAGGCGTTGAACGAAGCCGACGGCGCGATCAAGTGGACCGTCAATCTGGATATGCCGACGCTTTCCTTGCGGGGGGAGTCCGCGCCAACGACGGCGTTCGGCGCGGCCATTGTCGGCGGGGATAATGGTCGGGTGAACGCGGTGCTGATTAACCAGGGACAGTTGATCTGGCAGCAGCGTATTTCCCAGCCGAGCGGCGCCACGGAAATCGATCGCCTGAACGACGTCGATACCACGCCGGTTGTGGCGGGTGAGGTCGTCTACGCATTGGGCTACAATGGCAATATTACCGCGCTGGATCTGCGTTCAGGTCAAATCCTGTGGAAACGCGAGCTGGGGTCGGTACATGATTTCATCGTTGACGGCGACCGTATTTACCTGGTCGATCAGAGTGACCGGATCGTAGCGCTGAATACCAATGGCGGCGTCAACCTGTGGCGTCAGAGCGATCTGCTGCATCGTAATCTGACCGCGCCGGCGTTGTTCAATGGCTATCTGGTGGTGGGCGATAGCGAAGGATATTTACACTGGATGAATACAGCGGACGGTCGCTTTGTCGTTCAGCAGAAAGTGGACAGTTCAGGCTTATTGAGCAAGCCGATCATTGCCAGCGACAAGCTGCTGATTCAGGCGAAAAATGGCGAAGTGTACGCTTTTAGCCGCTAGTTATAACATAACACGTTTGGATCCTCTCTGCCGTTGGCAAAGGTGATCCCGAAACGGCTCCTGACAGTATCAGGGGCCGTTTCGTCTTTTTATCGTCAGCGAGTGTTCTCGTTGTAACGTACTGAAATATAAGTAATGAGGTTGTAACAATGATACCTGTCGTCGCGCTGGTCGGACGTCCGAATGTGGGAAAGTCCACGCTGTTTAACCGCTTAACGCGCACTCGTGATGCATTGGTGGCGGATTTCCCAGGGCTGACTCGTGACCGCAAGTATGGTCGTGCTGAAGTTGAGGGCCATGAGTTTATTATCGTTGATACCGGCGGTATCGAGGGGACGGAAGACGGCGTTGAAACGCGCATGGCCGGTCAGTCGCTGGTGGCGATTGAAGAAGCGGATATCGTCCTGTTCATGGTGGATGCGCGCGCCGGATTGATGCCTGCGGATGAAGGCATCGCCCAGCATCTGCGTAGCCGTGAAAAAATCACCGTTCTGGTCGCTAACAAAACCGATGGTCTCGATCCCGATACGGCGACGGCGGATTTTTACTCGCTCGGTATTGGTGAAGTCTATCCGATCGCGGCGTCTCACGGACGTGGCGTGACCTCTTTGTTTGAGAAAGTCTTGCTGCCGTTCGTGCAGGATGAGGTGACAGAACCGGTTGAGTTAACCGAAGAAGAAGAGAACGCGGCTTATTGGGCGGAACAACTGGATAAAAAACTTTCCTCGGAAGACACGAGCGCTGAGGAAGATGACTTCAACCCGGAAGATTTGCCGATAAAACTGGCGATAGTCGGACGCCCCAACGTCGGTAAGTCCACATTGACTAACCGGATTCTGGGTGAAGAGCGGGTGGTGGTTTATGATATGCCGGGCACTACCCGCGACAGCATTTACATCCCGATGGTGCGTGATGAGCGCGAATATGTCCTGATTGATACGGCAGGCGTGCGTAAGCGCGGAAAAGTTACCGATACGGTTGAGAAATTCTCCGTGATCAAGACGCTGCAAGCCATCGAAGACGCCAACGTCGTGCTGTTGGTTATCGATGCCCGCGAAGGTATCTCCGATCAGGATCTCTCGTTGCTGGGCTTTATTCTCAATACCGGGCGTTCACTGGTGATAGTGGTCAACAAATGGGATGGTTTGTCGCAGGAAGTGCGTGACGAAGTGAAAGAAATGCTGGATTTGCGGCTTGGCTTTATCGATTTTGCCCGTATTCACTTCATCTCCGCGTTGCATGGCAGCGGCGTGGGCAACCTGTTCGAGTCTGTCACAGAAGCCTACACCTGTGCGACCCGTCGCGTGGGCACCTCCATGCTGACCCGTATTATGCAAATGGCGGCGGACGACCATCAGCCACCGCTGGTGCGCGGTCGCCGCGTGAAGCTGAAATATGCGCATGCGGGCGGTTACAACCCGCCAATTGTGGTGATCCACGGAAATCAGGTAAAAGATTTGCCTGACTCTTATAAGCGCTATCTGATGAACTACTATCGCCGTTCATTGAACGTCATGGGAACGCCGATTCGTATTCAGTTTAAAGAAGGCGAGAATCCCTTTGCCGATAAGCGCAATACGCTGACGCCAAACCAGCTACGCAAGCGTAAACGTTTAATGCAGCATCTTAAAAAAGGTAAATAATTGATTGGCGGGGTGAATAGCAATATTCGCCCCGTTTTGACAGACAGAGAACAGTGTTTAGCCAAAAAGGTAAATCATGTCCTGGGAAACCTGGGGTTTTGCGTTTCACGTTACCATGCCCAATCTGTTGCTCTTGCTGATAGGCATGGGGTTACGCCGGTTGAGTCTGTTGGATGACGCATTCTGCGATGCGGCGATGAAACTGGTATTTAATCTGGCTTTGCCTTGCCTGCTTTTTTTCAGCGTAGCAACCAACCATCAGTCGATGGCCGATCATCTGCCGATGCTGATCTATGGCACGTTAGGAACCATCGCCACGTTCCTGTTGCTGGAATTCGTTGCCGTCTATCTGGTGAAAGATCCACGAGAGCGGGGGATCTTCGTTCAGGGAGGCTTTCGTTCCAATACCGGGATTATGGGGCTGGCGTTTGCGATGAGCGCATACGGCAGCGAGGGCGTTGCAGTAGGTTCTCTCTACCTGACGGTCACGGTTATTCTCTTTAATGTTCTGTCGGTGATTACGCTGACCCGCAGTTTGCGTCGTAACGAGCAGGGTGGGAAGATCAGTAAGAAAGCCCTGTTGGTCAGCATCGTGACCAACCCGCTGATTATCAGTCTGCTATTGGGACTGATTTATTCGCGCAGCACGCTTCCGATGCCGGATGTAATCAAACAGACCGGGAATCTGGTGTCGTCGCTGGCTTTACCCCTGGCGTTACTGTGTGCGGGAGCCAGCCTTGATCTCCGAACCATGCTGCGGACTTCCAACGTCGCGGCCCTTTCCTCCGCCGCCAAGCTGCTGCTTGTGCCGGCGTTGTTGACGCTGGGCGGCTGGGCTTTTGGCTTTCGTGGCGTATCGCTCGGCGTTATTTTCCTGTTTGCCGCGACGCCGACCGCTGCCGGGAGTTATGCCATGACGCGCGCGATGGGCGGAAACGCGACGCTGGCGGCGAATATCATCGCCATGACCACCGTCGGCTCGTTTTTTGTGACCGCGATTGGACTGTATTGCTTACGTTCGCTGGGTGTGATTTAACGGCGGATATCAAAAGATGAAGATGCGGGAGGCGATAACATGGACGCGATTTGTCCGCGCTGCGACAGCGCCATGAACTGGCAACACGGCAACACGTTTCAATGCGCCGTCTGCCGGCAGCGTTATCTTCGTGAGGCCAACTGCCCTGACTGTCAACACGCGCTTCAGGTGTTAACGGCCTGCGGCGCGGTGGATTATTTGTGTCAGCAACACGGGCTGATTTCAAAAAAACGTGTGCTGTTCAGCTACCTTCCTGCCAACCCATCAGCCTGACGACGGTATGCCGTTACGCCACAGTTCCGTCAGTTCTGACGGGGCGATGTCTTCTGGTATCAACAGTATGATGTCGGCGGGCTGGTCGCGCTGCGGGTGGTTATAGCTGATGTGAATTCGGTAATAGAACCGATCACCGCGCCCGGGGCCATCTGGCTCACCGGGTTCGCGCGCCTGCGGAATCGCATGGCGGATTGCGCTACAGATTCGTTCTCGCTCAGATGCCGGGACACTGGCGAGCACGAAACGGCGTAGCCCCGCCAGTTTGGGAATCCAGGCAATGCCCCCTTCGCGGGCTAATTCTATGACCGCATCGTCGTTAAGCTCCGGCAATGTTTTCATAAAAGCTCCTGTCTCACCTCCACACCTACCGTTTTCCACGATTGTTGAACGGTATCGGCAACGGTCTGGTCGAATCGTTGGGCCGCATGACGAATAGTGTAGCGGGCGAAAATCTCAAAATCCGCATTCTGCGGCAGTGATTCATCGCACAAGGTGTCATACCAGATTTTACCGGCTTTTTCCCATGCGTGGCCGCCCAGCGCGGTGGCCGCCAGATAGAAAGCGCGGTTAGGAATGCCGGAGTTCAGGTGAACGCCGCCGTTGTCTTCGCGCGTGTTCACATATTCATTCATATGGGAAGGTTGGGGGTCGACGCCCAACAATTGGTCGTCGAATGCTGTGCCAGGATCCGACATGGAACGCAGCCCCATACCGTTAATGCCCTCCGCCAGCAAACCCGCCCCGACAATCCAGTCTGCCTGCTCGACGGTTTGTCCCAAATGAAACTGTTTTACCATTGAGCCAAACACGTCAGACAGGGATTCGTTCAGCGCACCTGACTGCCGGAAATAAATCAATCCAACTTCGTTGTCGATAATACCATGCGCCAATTCATGTGCGACCACATCAATAGCGATGGTGAAACGGTTTAATATTTTGCCATCGCCGTCACCAAAAACCATTTGCTGTCCGTTCCAGAACGCATTCTGATAATTCTGACCATAGTGCACTGAACCCGACAGCGCCAGCCCCTCATTATCAAGTGAATTGCGCTGGAAAATCTGCCAGAAAAAATCGTAGGTGACGCCAAGGTAGTTATAGGCCTCATCAACGGCGATGTCGCCATTGCTGCCTTGGCCTTCTGTACGTACCAGTTTGCCGGGCAACTGCTGTTGATTTTCGGCATCGTAAATATCGCGCTGCACCTGTCCGGCGGGCCGCGTTGCATGTTGTTCCGGCCGGGGATGATGACTCACCATCAATGACTGAACGTGCATTAGGGTCTGCTGGGCGCAATGTCGTTGTTCCTCTGAGCCGCCAGCGACAATACGATGCAGGATATAGGGAGGGATCACGCTATAAATCTGTCTGAACTTCATACCATATCTCCTTAATAAAGGCGATTGTCGGTGAACGCAGACGATGAGCCAATCTCACTCATTCTTACTCACGCTCTTAGAATCAGTGGGCAGCAGGAGAACAGTTTAGTTCAGACGTTACAGGGAATATTGGGAGATATCCGCTCTTTTAGGACAAATCTCCCTACGGTGATTATGACGTTTTAGGGCGCTTTTTTCGTGGGTGTGGCGGCGGTAATTGTGCTTTGCGGGACGAGTGCGGTGACCTGGCTTTCCGCCCAGCCATCTTGCAACCGGGTTTTTAACGTTTCGCCCAAGGTAATTTGTGCAATGTTTTTCAGCACGTTGCCATCCGGCGCGGTGGTAATGTTATAGCCGCGCGCCAGCGTAGCCAGCGGACTCACGCCTTCCAGACGTGAACAGACGACCCCCAGCCGTTGCTGATGCTTATTCAGGTTACGTTCAACGACGCTCTGTATCTGATAGCGTAATTGCTGTAAACGCTGCTGCGCGCGGTGAATTTTTGGCAATGGCTGCTGTTGAAACAGGCGCTGTTCCATGCACTCATGGCGGCGAAAAATCTGTCGCAACTGTGACTGCATGGCATCATCCAGACGCTGGCGGAGTTTGACCAATTGGGCCTGCTGGCGTGCCAGCCGCAGTTGTGGATGCTGTTGCTGCAAGCGGTGATGCAGACGGGTGAATTCGCGATGGCGCTGGGCAAGGTAGTAATCCATGGCCATTTCCAGACGCTGGCGCTGGGATTGTATCTGGCGAAGTAGTTCCAACTGATTCCGGCTCACCAGTTCAGCCGCAGCAGAAGGCGTGGGTGCGCGCAGATCGCCGACATAATCGGCAATGGTCACGTCGGTTTCATGGCCCACCGCACTGACGATAGGGATTCGGCTGGCAAAAATGGCGCGTGCGACTCGCTCATCGTTGAAGCTCGATAAATCTTCCAGCGACCCGCCGCCGCGGGCGACGATCAGCACATCACACTCGTCACGCAGGTTAGCCAGTTCAATGGCGCGAACAATCTGTAGCGGCGCTTCGCTGCCCTGTACGGCAGTGGGATACACCACGACGGGCAGTGAAGGGTCGCGCCGCTGTAACACCTTTAAGATATCGTGCAGAGCGGCGCCGCTGGCGGAGGTAATCACGCCGACTTGTCGGGCCGGGGAGGGCAGGATCTGTTTAAACTGCTGATCGAACAAGCCTTCGGCCGCGAGACGCTGCTTCAGTTGTTCAAACTGCTGCTGCAACAGGCCATCCCCGGCGGGCTGCATACTTTCGGCCAGCAGTTGGTAATCACCGCGCGGTTCATAAAGCGTAATGGTGGCGCGAATCAATACCTGCTGCCCGTTTTGCGGACGAAAGGTCACCCGGCGGTTGGTGGTGCGGAACATGGCGCAACGCACCTGAGCACGCTCATCTTTGAGGGTGAAATACCAGTGACCGGAAGCGGGCTGAGAGAAATTGGAAATTTCGCCGGAAAGCCATATCTGCCCCATTTCCATTTCCAACAGTTGTCTAACCGTCTGATTCAAGCGGCTAACAGTGAAAATTGCAGAAGAAGGGAATTGAGACATTGTGAGCCAGATCAAATTTTAAAACAGAGACTTAATTGACTGATATTACCTGCCTTAAAACGGTAATCAAGCACTTTAGTAAAATAATGCTGGAGGCAACCGATTACGCTCTGTATAATGCCACGGCAATATTTTATCTATTCTTACATCCACCTTGGTGAGATATTGCCCATGCTACGTATCGCTAAAGAAGCACTGACGTTTGATGACGTTCTCCTTGTGCCCGCACATTCCACTGTCTTGCCTAACACGGCTGATTTGACTACCCAACTGACGAAAACTATCCGACTAAACATCCCTATGCTGTCGGCTGCGATGGATACCGTCACCGAATCTGGTCTGGCGATTGCGCTGGCACAGGAAGGCGGCTTGGGCTTCATTCATAAAAACATGTCTATCGAGCGACAGGCGGAAGAAGTCAGCCGCGTGAAGAAATATGAAAGCGGCGTGGTCACTGACCCGCAAACCGTTACACCCGATACAACATTGCGTCAGGTAAAAGAATTGACTGAACGTAATGGCTTCGCGGGTTACCCGGTTGTTGCCGAAGGCAATGAACTGGTGGGGATTATTACCGGTCGCGACGTGCGTTTTGTCACCGATCTGGCGTTGCCTGTCAGTGCCGTCATGACGCCGAAAGAACGTCTGGTCACGGTGAAAGAAGCTGAGACGCGCGACGTTGTTCTGCAAAAAATGCATGAAAAACGCGTGGAAAAAGCGCTGGTAGTGGATGATAAATTTCGTCTGCTCGGCATGATTACCGTAAAAGATTTCCAGAAAGCGGAACGTAAACCTAACGCCTGTAAAGATGAGCATGGACGTCTGCGCGTCGGTGCGGCGGTTGGCGCGGGCGCCGGCAACGAAGAGCGTATTGACGCGCTGGTCGCGGCGGGGATTGATGTGCTGCTGATTGACTCTTCACACGGTCATTCCGAAGGTGTATTGCAACGCATCCGTGAAACGCGCGCCAAATATCCCGATCTGCAAATCATTGGCGGCAACGTGGCAACCGGCGCGGGCGCCAGAGCACTGGTGGACGCGGGCGTCAGTGCGGTGAAAGTCGGTATCGGCCCCGGTTCCATTTGTACCACCCGTATCGTAACCGGCGTGGGCGTGCCGCAGATCACCGCCATTTCTGATGCGGTTGAAGCATTGGAAGGCTCCGGCGTGCCGGTTATCGCCGACGGCGGTATTCGTTTCTCCGGTGACATCGCCAAAGCCATCGCGGCGGGCGCGGCCTGTGTGATGGTCGGTTCCATGCTGGCAGGTACGGAAGAATCTCCGGGTGAAATCGAGCTCTATCAGGGGCGTTCATTTAAATCCTATCGTGGTATGGGTTCGCTGGGCGCAATGTCCAAAGGCTCTTCCGACCGTTATTTCCAGAGCGACAACGCAGCAGACAAGCTGGTGCCGGAAGGCATTGAGGGCCGAGTGGCCTATAAAGGCCGCCTGAAAGAGATCGTTCATCAGCAAATGGGAGGCTTGCGTTCCTGCATGGGGCTGACCGGATGCGGAACCATTAATGAACTGCGCACCAAAGCCGAGTTCGTGCGCATCAGCGGCGCCGGTATTCAGGAAAGCCACGTCCACGACGTCACCATCACTAAGGAGTCGCCGAACTACCGTATGGGTTCATAAGGTGATTTGCGAGCTGATTTAACCCGTT
Source organism: Brenneria rubrifaciens (assembly GCF_005484945.1). Classification (NCBI taxonomy): domain Bacteria; kingdom Pseudomonadati; phylum Pseudomonadota; class Gammaproteobacteria; order Enterobacterales; family Pectobacteriaceae; genus Brenneria; species Brenneria rubrifaciens. Next base: position 2,798,745 of record NZ_CP034035.1, on the reverse strand, counting down.
AAACCCGGCGCTATTTTGAACAGTTGAAGGCTGTTAGCCGGGTTTAATCACTTTTGTTTTTTCGTATTTTGGAATACGCCTCTCATGACAGAAAACATTCATCAACATCGCATTCTCATTCTGGATTTCGGCTCGCAGTACACGCAGCTGGTGGCTCGGCGCGTTCGTGAACTGGGCGTTTATTGTGAACTTTGGGCATGGGATGTCACTGAAGCGCAAATCCGCGAATTCAATCCTAACGGGATTATCCTTTCCGGCGGCCCGGAAAGCACCACTGAGTTTGACAGCCCGCGCGCGCCGGAATACGTCTTCCAGGCTGGCGTCCCGGTATTAGGCGTTTGCTACGGTATGCAGACCATGGCGATGCAACTGGGCGGATGTGTCGAAGGCTCCAGCGAACGCGAATTCGGCTATGCGCAGGTGGAAGTGAAAACGGACAGCTTGCTGGTTCGTGATATTCAGGATGCATTGAGCGCCGCTGGCGCACCGCTGCTGGATGTGTGGATGAGCCACGGCGATAAAGTCACGGCGATCCCTGAGGGATTTGTGACCGTTGCCAGTACGGATACCTGTCCGTTCGCGATTATGGCTAACGAAGAAAAACGTTATTACGGCGTACAGTTCCACCCGGAAGTGACCCATACCCGTCAGGGACAACGCATGTTAGAGCGCTTTGTCCGGGATATCTGCCAGTGTGAAGCCCTGTGGACGCCCGCTAAAATCATTGATGATGCGGTTGCCCGCATTCGTCAGCAAGTGGGCGATGATCAGGTGATTCTCGGTCTGTCCGGCGGTGTTGACTCCTCCGTAACCGCGATGCTGCTGCACCGCGCGATTGGCAATCGTCTGACCTGCGTTTTTGTGGATAACGGCTTGCTGCGCCTGAATGAAGCCGATCAGGTACTGGAAATGTTTGGCGATCACTTTGGCCTGAACATTGTTCATGTCCCGGCGGAAGATCGTTTCCTGAACGCCCTGGCGGGAGTGGATGAACCGGAAGCGAAACGTAAAATCATCGGTCGTGTCTTTGTTGACGTGTTCGACGAAGAAGCCAGCAAACAGTCTGAAGTGAAATGGCTGGCGCAGGGAACCATTTACCCTGACGTTATCGAATCTGCCGCTTCCGCAACAGGCAAGGCCCATGTCATTAAATCTCACCATAACGTCGGCGGTTTGCCGAAAGAGATGAAGTTGGGTCTGGTCGAGCCGTTGAAAGAGCTGTTCAAAGACGAAGTGCGCAGAATCGGCCTGGAACTGGGCTTGCCATACAATATGCTGTACCGCCATCCTTTCCCGGGGCCGGGTCTGGGCGTGCGTGTGCTGGGCGAAGTGAAAAAGGAATACTGCGACTTGCTGCGTCGTGCCGATGCGATTTTCATTGAAGAACTGCATAAAGCCGAGCTGTACGATAAAGTCAGTCAGGCTTTCACCGTCTTCCTGCCGGTGCGTTCCGTCGGCGTAATGGGCGACGGTCGTAAATATGACTGGGTGGTCGCGTTGCGCGCGGTAGAAACCATCGATTTTATGACCGCGCACTGGGCGCACCTGCCGTATGAGTTCCTCGGTCGCGTCTCCAACCGCATTATCAACGAAGTGGACGGCATTTCCCGTGTGGTTTATGACGTTTCGGGTAAGCCACCGGCGACCATTGAGTGGGAGTGATCCAAGGTTCTTCAAGAACTATCGCCAACTATTGAAAAATCGCCATAACAGTTTGATTTATAATTAAATAGGTTTTGGCGACTATCGGTGACTATCGCCGGCCAGCGGAACAGGCTGGCGGTAGACGCGACGGTAAATCAAGAGACCCGGATTATGACCCTCCCGTTGATGATTGATTCTTTTTCGGTCATGACGGTAAAAATCCCCGCCAAAAGCTAGACGTGATGCGGCTTTCGGGGCATCTTCAGACTTCCTGACCCCTGACGGTAAAAACCGCCATTGAACAGGAGGAAAAGCGCGATGCTCACCGACACCGCACTACGCAATCTCAAGCCCAAAGCCAGACCGTACAAGGTTTCCGACCGGGATGGCATGTATGTCATGGTATCCGTCGCCGGTACCGTTACCTTCCGCTATGATTACCGTCTTAATGGACGGCGCGAAACCCTCACTATTGGCCGCTACGGCCCTGCCGGTATTTCTCTGGCGCTGGCCCGCGAAAAGTTGCTGGATGCCAAGCGTGCAATTAGCGAAGGGCGTTCCCCGGCACATGAAAAACAGCGTGAGAAACGCCGTTTGACCGCAGCCAAACATTTTGATGATATGGCGGCCCGCTGGCTGGTGGACGCGCGCATGGCCGATAGTACTCGCTCCATGCGCAAAAGCATCATGGAGCGCGATATCCTGCCGGTTTACCGTAACCGGCTACTCACCGAAATCAGCCCAGATGATTTACGTGCCTTGTGCAACAAGGTTAAGGCGCGTGGCGCTCCGGCGACGGCGGTGCATATTCGCGATATTGTTAAACAGATTTATGGTTTTGCCATTTTGCATGGGGAGAAGGTCACTAACCCGGCCGATGAGGTCAAAGCCGCCTCGATTGCCACTTTCGCACCGAAGGAAAGGGCGCTCTCGCCAACCGAGATCCGCCTGGCGTTCCATCAACTTGAGTCTGTGGCTTCTTACCCGACCATCCGTCTGGCTCTGCGTCTGGTTCTGTTGACCCTGGTACGCAAAAGCGAGCTGGTGGAGGCTACCTGGAATGAAATCGATTTCGAGAACGCTACCTGGACCATCCCTAAAGAACGGATGAAGCGACGAAACCCACATGTCGTTTATTTATCCCGACAGATGCTGGATATTTTCGTGGCGCTGCATACCTGTGCCTCCGGCTCAAGATTCGTGCTGCCTTCACGTTATGACGGTCATCGCAGCATGTCGCACGCCACGCTTAATCGGGTCACGCAGCTTGTGGTTCAGCGTGCTCAGGCCAACGGTTTACCATTGGATCCGTTTACCGTTCACGATTTGCGCCGCACCGGCTCTACATTGCTTAATGAGGTGGGGTTCAACCGGGACTGGATTGAAAAATGCCTGGCGCATGAAGAAGGTCGCTCCTCGCGCTCGATCTACAACAAGGCTGAGTATGCAGAGCAGCGTCGGCATATGCTGCAAGAGTGGTCCAACATGGTCGAAGCCTGGATTGATGGCCGGAACTACGTACCAACGCTGATGCCGGAAAGTGTCACGGTGCCGGTATTGAGAGCATCGGTATGAAGCATTCAATATTATTGGGTTGTCATTTGACAACTATGGCATCACAATCCATACTGGAGATCGATAAATGACCCGTCCTTCACATCCGAAAAAAGAGGTTGAGAAAGCGCTCCGATATGCTGAAGAGCAGGGCTGGCGAATTGAAGTCGGCGGCAGTCATGCTTGGGGAAAGATATATTGTCCTTACAATGACCATGAGTGCCGTTGCGGAGAGTTTTGCATCACCAGCGTCTGGAGCACGCCGAAGAATCCGGGCAACCATGCGCGCGCGTTGCGCCGGGTAGTGGATAACTGCACCTCGCATCGTAAACAGCGTGATCCTGACGATGAGGAGTCATGATGGAATACATCTTTACCTTAAAATATCAGCTTGCCGCTGACGATAGTCAGCCAGATGCGATTGTCGAACGTCTTGGTGAGGCCGGATGCGACGATGCTCTGGTTGGCGTTGGATTGCCGGGCCGATTGGCGTTGGAATTTACCCGCGAAGCCGCCAGTGCTGAGGGCGCCGTATGCAGTGCGCTAGCAGATGTTCGACACGCAGTGCCTTCAGCGAAGTTGATCGAGGCGGCACCGGATCTGGTTGGTCTGACCGATGCGGCAGAAATTGTCGGCGTATCGAGACAGAATATGCGCAAACTGATGCTGACCTATCCGGGCAGCTTTCCAGCGCCGGTTCATGAAGGCAGCGCATCAATCTGGCATCTGGCGGATATTTTGTCTTGGTTGCAGAGCCGAGGGAATTACCGATTACCGCAAGATGTGCTGGAGGTCGCGGAGATAGCGATGCAGGTTAATCTGGCAAAAGAAGCTCGCCGTTTACCGCCTCCTGCGACCAGAGATCTGGAAGCTTTAGTTGGCTAATGCCACCAAGGCTGTCATTTTTGATGCGAACCCGCCCGTACCGGGCGGGTTTTTCGTAAACGGACATCAGGCTTTATTGCCGTTCTTGCTGAAGTTGTGGGCATCGCTTGTTTGCGGGATTCGATCCATTTTTCTACTTCATCCAGATCCCATACAACGCAGCGCGGAGTCAGATTGAAACGCTGTGGAAATTCCCCACGACGTTCCATCTCGTAGATCGTTGTTTCCGATAACGGCACGATTTGACGCAACTCCTTTCGCCGGATAGTCCGGCGAAAGGGAAGGGGGCAATGCCGGGGATATTGTGGCAGCGCTTTGTAAGCTGAAGTGCCAGGTACGGGTGATGTGCTGTTGGAATGCCGTTCCGTGGTGCTTGCTGTCGCCTCGGGTGGTTGCGTAGGGTATTTCATCTTCGGCTCCTCCAAATCGCTAGACGGCGTAATCAGGGGATATGGTGACTTTTGCTACCTATTGGGGCAACTTGCTGTGGCGTAGATTGGCGAAGTGAGCCGAAGTGGTATTGGTCATAGTTAGTCGAGAGACTTCAGATATGGCCTCTCAACCTCTATAGGATATAACTATTATGTTTTCGCAATGAAACTCAAAATGAACGAAGAAAATTGATTTGTTGCTGCATTAAATAAATGGCAACAGGATTTGTCACGATGCTAGCGTGAATTCTCTAACGTCGCTTACTTCTTCCTGGCCATGGCAACTCCCCGGTAAGTTCTGGCAGGCCACCATCATCTTCGACACGTGAGCCGAACTTATTAAATTTCACCTCAGGTAAGTCTTCATTGTCGAACCATAACAATGAGATGGTGGTATCGGTACGCTCGTAATGCCTGGCAAGCTCCCAGAGATCAAGGCCTTTTCCCCAGTTATCAAACCAGACATCCTGCGAAACTTCAGCTGTCTCCGTGGAACTACGACCTGAAGAACGGAGACGGCGAGCCACGGAACCAACAGGCATTGATGACCGTGGTGATATCCATGCACCTGCCCGTCTTAATGAAGTCGAACGGGCAGCGTACCGAATACCACCGCGTTCCATCGTAACAAATGCGCAAGGGAGGTCGCTTAGACTGGCGAACCTCGATGCAGCAGCTGGAAATGATGTACCAAACATGTCAGCCATATACTGGATAAGCTCGAATGAAGGCTCTTCCTTTGGAACTTCCAGTAACCATTGCTTGTAAGGCATAAGAAGTTCTGCAGCGAATGTGTCGCATGCAATTTCGTTCTGATGTCTCTTAGCATAGGACCATGATGGGACTTCCTCATGACTCGAGGGCAAATTGAGTAGTATGTGAGCTAACTCATGGCAGACTGTGAACCGCTGGCGCTCCTCGGTTTCTATCGAATTTACCGTGATGATATGCTTTCCGTTCGGCTTGGTTAGGGTAAATCCAGACTCCCCCTTACCCAGCTCTTCTTTTCTGACTTTTGCATTAGCTGCTGCCACATATGGGGACAGATCATCGCGGATACTTGATGCATCGACTTTTGCAACAAATGTACGAGCTTGCTGCCGAACATACGCTTCGTCCATACTCAATCATCCTCGTCGTCATCCTCAAACGCCCGTTTGATCCGGGCAATCAACGTGGCCGGATCTGGTCTGATCGTTCCTCTGTGCCTGATTCCAGCGGCAGCGGAAAATATGTCTGCACTGATAGTAGGATCTTTTAGCACAAATTCGACTAGCTTGGGATCTGCATCGGTATGGTCAACAAGCCACTTAACGATTGCAGCGTCTCGCTCTCCTGGTTTTAGTACTTTTAACAACCTTTCGACTAAGTCCTGTGATGGATTCGCCTTCTCACCAGTTTCAAGTCGGTGGACGTATGCATGGTCAACTGATGATAACTGGCTGACTTCGCGTAGTGTAAGGGTTCTTCGCTCTCGTAATATTTTGAGTGCGACACCTAGGCCTGTCTGTGGCATGAGTTTTGTTCCTTGCGGCTCTGAAGATTAGACAGAATGGAGCCACCCTATGTCGTGTCCAACCTAAAGGCAATAAATTTCAACCGTTGCAATAATACGTATGCTTTGATATGTTGTTGTCTGTCTAGACAACAACGTGAATTTTTACTAATGATAAAGGTTGAATCAGCTTGACTACTCTGTTGTTTGTGTGAGCAACGTATTTTGCTACAACGGGGAGGCTTTATCAACCTAGCCACCCGGCTGAGACTACGGTAGTTTGACTTTGAGGAGATTCATCATGGCAAGCAAAAACCAACACGTCGTTCCGCATAAGGATGGCTGGGCAGTCAAGGGGGCGGGCAACCAACGGGCGACCTCTGTACATGACACTCAGCAACAAGCGGTAAATGCTGCGCGCGAGATAGCTAGAAATCAGCAATCCGAACTCGTTATCCACCGCCCAAATGGTCGTATACGTGATAAGGATAGTTACGGTAACGACCCTTTCCCTCCAAAAGGCTGAAGCAACCATGACTGATATTCCTACCTACCATGTGCTAGCACTCTCAGGGGGCGGTTATCGCGCCTTGTACACAGCGACGGTGCTTTCTATGCTGGAAGATGTGCTAGGCCGCCCCATAGCTTCGCACTTTGATCTGATCTGCGGTACTTCGGCGGGAGGAATGTTGGCCTTGGGATTGGCTGCTGAAATCCCAGCTTTTGAACTTAAGGCATTGTTCGAAAACGAAGGTAGTCGCATTTTTGGATGTCGCAGTCTTCCCAGACGGTTGCTGGGATTCTGGTTGTCTGCCAAGCATAACTCAAAGGGGCTGAGGGAAGTTCTGACCGAGCGATTCCAGGACACAACTATCGGCGATTTGAAGCATCGAGTCCTTATACCGGCGGTTAACTACACGACAGGTCGCGGTCAGTTTTTTAAGACGCCACATCACCCAACTTTTGAACTAGATCATCGCATGAATATTGTTGATGTCGCGCTGGCTACTGCTGCTGCCCCAGTGTATTTCCCTCTATCGCGCAATGATCGAGGCGTTTTTGCCGATGGCGGTTTGGTTGGTAATGCTCCTGGCTTATTTGGCTTCCATGAGGTTAAAACGTTTCTGGCACCCAATCAAAGATCGCTGGTTCGGGTCTTAGCTATTGGCACAATGACTATCGGGGCAACCGTTCGTGGCGGCGCAAATCTCGATCGAGGTTTTGGTCGATGGCGAGGAGGGCTATTCGATCTGGTGATCTCCGCACAAGAATCATCTGTTGACTATATGCTGCGGCAATCATTGGGAGAAAATTACTATCAGATTGACGACAAGGCCACTCCTGACCAAAGTCGCGATGTCAAGGCCTTGGATCGAGTGTCTATTGGTGCAACCAATACGCTCAAAGATCGTGGTGTTCATGCTGCGCAACGCGCGCTTGGCGACCCTCTTTTTCAACCGTTTCGTGCGCATCAGGCCGTTGCCCCTATGTTCTTTCACGGCCCAAACAAGAACACTTTGGAGGATAAATGCTGAACTTAAGTCCACTTTTCTTCACTACTGTCAACAACGAATCCTGCATGCATGATGCGCTTGATTTGAGTCCCGAACAGCGCGCCTCAATTGCTGATGTTAGGACTGAAGTCAGAAATTGCCTGAAAACAGGTATTCCAAGAGTTCTTAGGGCGGAAGGATATACCGAAGATGTTCCACAGCCGCGTTTTTTCACTCAAGGTTCTTGGGCATATAAAACGCTTAACTCACCAGCAAAACGACCTCAGCAAGCTGACGTAGATGATGGTTGTTACTTACCATTGAGCTTTGTATCGCAGACCAAACGTCCTAGCGTAGCTGCCGCTGTGTTCTTCGCTGCTGCGGAAGAAGCATTAAGACCTTTAGTTGAGGATAACAACTGGAAGCTCGTCACGGACAAAGCTACATGCATACGTATTGTTATTGCGTCGTATGCCCACATTGATATCCCACTGTATGCTATCCCAGATAAGGAGTTCGTTACTCTTGCAAAAGCTTCAATGGAGAGCTATGGCTATGCAACGCTAGACGAAGCGGTAAGAAAAGCAGAGCGAGATGTATGGACTGCATTGCCAAGCGACAAGGTTCTCCTTGCTCACCGTGAGTGCGATTGGATGAAATCAGATCCAAGGCCGGTCAAAGAATGGTTCCTTGGGGAGGTCGACGCTAAAGGGGAACAGTTTCGCCGCGTGGTCCGCTATCTCAAGGCGTTTCGCGATTGGAAATGGTCTAGTGGCGGCCCTTCTTCCATTTTGCTGATGGCAGCAGCTGCTCCACTTTTCGAAAAGCGTGACCGGCGTGATGATCTTGCCTTATTGGATGTAGTGGCTGCATTGCCGGCAAGTCTTGCTGCTGGTGTTAATAATCCTATCGACGAAACTGAGTCTTTAACAAATCGCCTTGGAAAAGATGGTGTTAAGGAAGCTGTCAAAGCCTTCGAAGGTTTCGAAAAGGTTCTTCGTGGCGCCATTGATGCGGGCAGTTGCTCCCAAGCATGCATTTGGATGTGTAGTGAGTTTGGGCCGCGCTTTCCGAATGAACCAGACCGTGTGAAAATAGTTTCGGTGGCTGCCTCTATTGCAGCCGCACCTGCAGCGGCTGGGCCTAGCGAGCTTGTGGGGAGAACGAAAGCAGGATGAGCGACGTTACCATAGTCACTGAGGTTATCGAGGCCTTTAAAGAAAAAGGTTTTGATTTCATGGGAAAATCGCATGACGGCTGGTTCAGATTGTGTGGGCCATTAATGCCACCTCAGGTGACGCACGGCTATCTATGCGAAATCCAACTTGACCCAAGTTTTTTCGATTTACCTCGTGTCCGGATCTTGGAACTACCGCCGAAACTACCTCTGGTGGTTCCCCACCTCGGTGCAGATGGATGGCTTTGTTATATCGCTAAGGGGACGGTAGTTTTGGACATCTTCGATCCCGTCGGGCAGTCGCTTGCCTGCCTAGATCGTGCGGCATATGTGTTCGGTCAAATCATGAAAGGAGAGATGGTCGAGGATCTTGAAGAGGAATTCTATGCCTACTGGCATGGACCTTTCTGCTTGGTTGATCTACAAGGTAAAGATCTTGGCCAGCAACAATGCATCGTTACAAAATGCGGTGATAGCTCTTTCTGGTTCATTACCGACAATAAAGAGCGAACGACAAATAAGCTTAAGTTTCTTCATCATCAAGTCACTGATAAAACAGTATTAACCTACCGCGTGCGCACTAATGTACGGCCTCGTCCATTAACTACCGATTGGCCGCCTCGAACTGTTCAGGATATTCTGACATGGCAGGGAGTGCTTGATTCGAGGTGTCGTAGAAAAATTCACCAGCGCGTTCAAGAAGGTAATATCAAAAAGGCTAATGGCGTCTTGATTCTGGTTGAATCTCCATTGATGACATACGGATTTGTAGTTTTCTATAAACGCCAAGAAAGCCATAGCCACGGGAAGAGAATTAAATTAGGTGATCGAAGAGACCTTACTTATGGATTGGAAGTAATGCCAGTGTCTGTTGTCAGGATTGATGATAGATACCTTTCTGAGAGAAATATACCGAAATTACAAACGTTTGCTGGAAAGAATATTGCGATTGTTGGCTGTGGCACGATCGGAGGGTATCTTTCAGAAATGCTTGTTAAGGCTGGGGCAGGAACTTCAGGAGGGAAGCTCACTTTAGTGGATTTTGATTGCCTCTATCCGCAGAATATTGGGCGTCACCGACTTGGGTTTCCCGATTTGTTTTCTAACAAAGCCATTGCGATGGCAAATGAGTTAAAAAGACTCTCTCCTGGCAGTAATGTTCGCGCGTTGCCTGTTGATGCCAGGCAAGCCCAACTGGGACCGTTGGACCTGTTAATCGATGCTTCTGGTGAAGAGTCCCTTGGACATTGGCTTTGCGGGAATTACCTATCGAGTACATCTATGCTTTCAGTTTGGATAGAGGGACCTGGTACTGCTGTTAGGGCGTTGCTAAAAACAAATCGTTCGGGTGCTTGCTATCGGTGTCTGTGGCATAGTAACAAAAATG